>SLKI01000120.1 GCA_007134695.1 Balneolaceae bacterium | reverse complement strand
ATGCTTGGCCATCACCGTCGTTATGGCAGCCGTCAAGGTCGTCTTGCCGTGATCCACGTGCCCAATCGTACCTATGTTCACATGCGGTTTGCTACGTTCAAATTTCTCTTTTGCCATGACTCTGTTTTCCTTTGATTATTAGTTAGTTCTGTTCTTCGATGATTTCCTGGGCCTTGCTGTCGGGGACAACGGCATATTCAGCAAACTCCATCGAATAGGAAGCACGTCCCTGGGTCATCGACCTCAGGTCGGTCGAATAGCCGAACATCTCTGCAAGCGGTACTTTGGCCCGGACTATTGAGCCTTCGGGATTGTTATCCATCTTGCCGACGATTCCCCGGCGTCCGTTAATGTCGCCGATCACATCCCCCATAAACTCTTCCGGTGTGGTAACCTCGACATCCATTACCGGTTCAAGAAGTTTCGGGGCCGCTTTTTTTGCAGCATTCCGAAATGCAAGGCGTGCACAAAGCTCAAAACTGAATGCGTCGGAGTCCACGTCGTGATACGATCCGTCAAAGAGTCGTACTCCGATATTCTGTGCGGCATAATTAGCCTGAATACCACTTTGCATCGCCTCTTTGAAGCCTTTCTCGACAGACGGGATATACTCTTTCGGGATATTACCACCGACGATCTCGTTGACAAACTTGAATCCTTCACTCACCGATACCCGGTCCTCATCTTCACCGAACTGCTCAAAGTGTTCGATAGGCCCGATTTCAAATTCCATATCGGCAAACTTACCGCGACCACCCGTCTGCTTCTTATAGATCTCACGATGGGTCAGCGGCTTGGAAATAGTTTCGCGATAGGCGACCTGTGGTGCACCTACGTTCGCTTCCACCTTGAACTCCCGCTTGAGACGATCAACGATAATTTCCAGGTGGAGCTCACCCATACCTGCAATGGTCGTCTGCCCTGTTTCATCATCGGTTTTCACTTTGAAAGTGGGGTCCTCTTCGGCCATCTTAACCAAGCCGGTTGTAAGCTTCTCTGCATCGGCTTTCGACTTGGGCTCGACCGCCAGCTTGATTACCGGCTCGGGGAAGCTGATCTGTTCCAGAAGAATCGGTGAATCGACTGCACAGAATGTATCGCCTGTTCGAACCTCCTTGACACCCACAGCTGCAGCGATATCTCCGGCCCGAACGATTTCGATATCCTTTTTATCGTTGGCATGCATCTCGAGCAATCTTCCGATCCGCTCCTTCTTGCCGGTGGAGGAGTTCAGGATGTAGGAACCTTTTTCCAGAGTTCCGGAATAGACCCGGAAGAAGGTAAGCTTCCCGACATATGGGTCGCTCATAATCTTGAATGCAAGTGCCGAGAACGGCTCTTCAACCGTCGGTTTCCGGCTCATCTTCTTGTCGTGATCCTGTGGATCCATCCCGCTGACCGCTTCGACATCCAGAGGGCTCGGCAGATAGTCGATCACTTTGTCGAGCAGAATCTGAACTCCCTTGTTCTTGAGAGCGGTCCCACAAAGTACAGGCGTAATGTCTCGAGCCAGTGTAGCCTTTCGGATTGCCCCTTCAATCTCCTCCACACTGATCTCCTCTTCCATCAGATACTTTTCCATCAGCGTATCGTCATGATCGGCGATCGATTCGATCATGATCTTCTGGTACTCTTCAGCCTTTTCCTGAAGTTCAGAAGGAATCTCCATTTTTTCATACTTGGCGCCGAGAGATTCATCATCCCATACAATCGCCTCCATGTTAATCAGATCGACTACTCCCTTGAAATTCTCCTCTGAACCGATCGGGATCTGGATCGGAATCGGATTGGCGTTGAGCTTGTCTCTCATCTGCTCTATCACATTATAAAAGTCGGCGCCGGTCCGGTCCATCTTGTTGACAAAAGCCATCCGCGGAACATTATACTTGTTGGCTTGCCGCCAGACCGTTTCGGATTGCGGCTGTACAGCCCCGACTGAACAGAATACTCCAATCGCTCCATCGAGTACCCGCAGAGATCTCTCAACCTCAACGGTAAAATCGACGTGTCCCGGTGTATCGATAATGTTGATGCGATGGTTTTTCCACTCACAGTGCGTTGCAGCAGAAGTGATAGTGATTCCACGCTCCTGCTCCTGCTCCATCCAGTCCATGGTGGCAGCACCATCATGTGTCTCTCCCATACGATGGCTGCGGCCTGTATAAAACAGGATCCGCTCGGTCACCGTTGTTTTACCCGCATCAATATGGGCCATGATCCCAATATTGCGGGTCCGCTTCATGCGGTCGATAATTTTCGGATCAGCTTTTGCTGTTGTAGTTGTTGCTTCAGACATTTCTTTACTCGTTAGATCATTAAAGTCGCTTTGGAAAACGTCTGAGTAATTCGTTCATCAGCTTTCCTGCGTATTGATTTTGATTTATCCAATCGATCTTCTTGATGATTGACGATTATAACATTGAAACACCGACTTCATCAGAATCTGAAGTGGGCGAATGCCTTGTTTGCTTCCGCCATTCGATGTGTTTCATCTTTCTTCCGTACGGCGCCGCCTTCGTTGTTGGCAGCATCCATCAGTTCCCGCGACAGTCTCAGTGCCATCGACTTGTCATTTCTCGATCTCGAAGAGTTGATAATCCAGCGAATGCTCAATGCGGTACCACGGCTCGGCCGCACTTCGACAGGTACCTGATAGGTAGCTCCGCCGACTCTTCTCGAACGAACTTCAACAACCGGTGCTGCATTGCTCATCGCCGACTTAAATACATCAATCGGCGGCTCACCGGTTTTCTCTTCAATAATTTCAAACGCCTGGTAAAGTATCTTTCGCGCAACATTCTTTTTTCCATCCCGCATCAGGCTGTTCACAAAACGGGTCACCAGTTTATCCTGGAATACCGGATCCGGTTGAGTTTCTCTAACTTCTGCTTGTTTTCTGCGCATATCAGTTAATGTTTAATTTGTTGTAACGCACTGCCGGAAGCAACGGTTTTGCCACTGCCTTCGGTCAGGCCTTCTCACCCTGACGGTTTTATCCTTTCGGCTTTTTCGTTCCGTAGTGGCTTCGGCCCTGCCGGCGATCTTCCACACCGGCTGTATCCAGTGTACCACGTACGATGTGGTAGCGAACTCCCGGCAAATCCTTTACACGGCCGCCGCGAATCAACACAATACTGTGTTCCTGCAAGTTGTGGCCTTCACCCGGAATGTAGGCCGACACTTCAATTCCATTGGTCAGACGAACCCGGGCAACTTTTCGAAGTGCCGAATTCGGCTTCTTCGGAGTCGTCGTATAGACCCGGGTGCAAACTCCTCGCTTCTGCGGACAGTTCTGCAGTGCCGGAGCCGTTGTCTTACTCGTCTTACTTTTTCTACCTTTCCGGATTAATTGCTGTATCGTTGGCACAGTTTTACCTGATTAATTTCGTGAATTCAAGAGCTTGAAAAGGTACGGAAAATTGCTTTCTGATGCCAAACAAGCTGACCCTATTTTTTACTAAAATTCAAACATTCTTTTAGAACCGGCTTTTACAGTGAATGAAGCGTGGTTTTGAATCAATAATATTGTTTAACTGATATATATCAGTATATAAATTTTGAACCTCACAGACCTCTCCAGATTGAGCACAGGGCGCCTGCAAGCGCTCTCAAGGGCCGGCATCCACACGGTTGAAGACCTGCTCATGCACTTTCCCCTGCGATATCTCGACAGGCAAAAGATCACTCCGGCCGGCCACCTGACAGGGAATGGAGAAACTGTGACCGTCGTCGGCAGTATCGTTTCGATTCGTACTTCCGGTTCGGGCAGGAAACGGCGGCTTGAAGTGGTGATTGAGGATGAGGCCGGCCGGGTAACGGGTGTCTGGTTCAGAGGAGCCTCCTACTTTCGGAAACTCTTTAAAAAAGGATTGCTTACCGCCTTTTTCGGCAGCGTTAAAAGGTATGGACGTAATTTGTCGATGGCTCATCCGGAAGTAGAAATCCTCGAGAAGAGAAGCGATATCGAATCGCTTAAGCGTATTGTACCGATTTACCCTTCCACTTCCGAGCTCTCCAAAGCGCGTATTACCCACCGTCAACTTCATGAATGGATTCTTCAGGTACTCGACCGGACCCATCCGAATGAGTTTCTGCCGGAACCGATTCGCAAGAAACACAATTTCCCGATCCGTCATCAAGCGTTCCGAATGGTGCACAACCCCGATTCTCTCAGGGAAACCCGGGCAGCGATCGATCGTTTCAAATATGAGGAACTGTTTCTGTTCGAACTGAGTATGGCTCGCGTCAAACAGATCCACTTTGAAGAGAAACCGGGAATTCGATTCCGGGCAGCCGGCGAACTGACACACCGATTCTTTAACAGTATACTGCCGTTTGAGTTGACCGACGGGCAGAAGCATGCACTTTCCGATATTAAAAAAGATCTTCGCTCCGGTGTACAGATGCACCGACTGATCCAGGGAGACGTCGGAGCCGGTAAAACCGTCGTCGCCATCGGTGCAATTCTGATGACGCTCGACAACGGGTACCAGGCCGCCTTCATGGCACCGACCGAAATTCTGGCCGAACAGCATTACCATACGCTTTCCTCCATGCTCCAGCCGCTTGGACTGGAGATACGCTTGCTTACCGGCAGCCAGAAAACGGGGCTT
>SLKI01000056.1 GCA_007134695.1 Balneolaceae bacterium | reverse complement strand
TCCGAGAATTGGCATCTCGAAGAGATAAAACCGCTCAACACCGGGTATGGAATAGATCCATTTAGCCTGGCTGCCGATATTCCACATTTCCCAAAAAAAACCGCAAATCAATGCGGCAATTACCGAGTTCCAAATCCAGGTTAAATCCCCTGTTGAAGCTTTCTGTATGATCGGGCTGAGGGCATGCTTCCACTGCTGAAAAGTGACCCAGAGGAGTCCCGGGGCGATCCAGAGAAGCGGAAAAGTCCATTCAGGGGCAAAGCCGATTCCGAAAAGGCCCATTAGAGCTGCTATGCCGAACAGTGTCCAGATTCGGCTGGAGGAGAGCCACGACATTGCAGGAAAATCTCTGAAACCTGAGGCAAAGACCGGAAAACGGTACAGCAGAACACGAATGCTGAGGACTGCCGGCAGGACTGTGGAAAAGGCAAGTGTAGCTTCCAGGAAATATTGCCAGCCGGTAATCTCACCGGCACCAACATAATACCAGTTGCCGGCAAACCGGTTGAGATATTCAAAAACCCACCAGAATGCTGCACTGACAGGAAAGAGCAGTGAAAAGTAGAGTGGTTTCCGGGTCATCAGACTTTTCCCCGAAACCTCAACGGCGATTGCATTGAGAGTTATGATGAAACAGAACCAGAGCGGGAAAAAGGTGTGGCGCTGCAGAGGTTCAAACCAGGGGAAACGTGTCCAGGCCAAAACCCAGAAGAGGATCATGCCTCCAGCGGCGAGCCATCCCCACCATGGAAACTTTTGATCCGATCCATAGCTGGTCTTCTCAACTTGCAGATCGGAGTGGTCGAAAAATATCATTCGTTTCCAGAATGGCCAGGTGGTAACCAGGATGAAACCCAGAATCAAGATAAATGCCGCCAATGAAAAAGAGGGCTGTTCAACCTGTTCGGTTATGGGTGGAAACTCCAGAAAGGGCGCAATCGGTAGTCCGGCCATCCATGCACCAGCCAGCGGGGTGAAAAAGATCAATATCAGAAAACCGAATATGGAGAGAATATTGCGCACGGTAGAAGGAGCTGTCATTTTGGATGAGTCCAATAATTAATGATGGGTCAAACCCTTGGTTTCGACCGCATCAGTAGTCCTCTTTAAGCTCACGATAGGCAACATCCAGGTTTCGCGGTAGAGAAAGAAAGTCGCTTGGGCTCACGTGGTCGGGAAATTGCTCGAATGACGTAGTTTGAATGATCTCTTCCCGGCTTTTCCCTTCATCTATTTCAGATTTCGTATGCTCGAGTAGTTTCGACAGGAAGTCGCGCATATAGAGCAGATCTTCCCGGTTACCGGTAACACCGAACTCCGGGCTGCCGTGACCGAAAATATAAACGGTGTCGGAATCCCCTTCGGCTGCCACCGTTTCAAGCAGCTCAATCCAGCCCGCGATGGAGGCTCCCCCATCACGGTCGATAAACGGATAGAGCCGATTGAAAATCAGATCTCCCATATGAGCTGTGTTGGCATTTTCGAACCAGATAACCGAATCTCCGCTTGTATGAGCACGGCCATAATATTTTGCGGTGACCGTCTCATCGCCGGCCGAAATGGAGTATTGGTTTTCGAAAGTTGTTTCGGCGAGCTCCATCTCATCGAGTGTACCACGTTCTTCCGCCTGGAGGCGCTGCAAATCCGGTACATTTTTATGGGCGATGATCCGGTAGCTCTGATTGGCAAATGCCCGGTTGCCGGATACGTGGTCACCATGGTGATGGGTATTGAAAAGTACCCTTGAAGGCCCGGATCCATATGTTGTGATGCCATCAAGAAATTCTGATGCGGTCTCTTCATATTGTGAGTCGACGACGACGATCGATTCGCCGGTTGTCATCCAGCCTATGGTTCCTCCTCGCATGGAAAAATAACCCAGATTATTGCGGATCTTATAAAAAGGTCCTTCGGATGTTAATATTTTGATCAGCGAGGGAGCTGTTGCCGTACCCGCCGTGAGCCAGGCCAGTTGTTGGAGAAAAGCTTTACGATTCATAGCATTAAATTGAGTGTTGGGTTTAGACGAATGAAGCGGATTTGGCCTATTTCAGAATGCTGCAGATAAAAAATATGTTTTATTTTTGAATGGGGATCAATTATTAAGCCAAAACTTTAAAATTGGAGGTTTATTCATGTCCGAAGAATTGAATTTAAGCGAACGTCGATGCGAAGCCTGTACTCCGGAAACACCACCTTTAGAAGGGGAGGAACTCCAAAAATACCACGAAGAGTTGAATGCAGGATGGGAGCTGGTTGATGACCACCATCTGACCAAAACCTATTCATTTAAAAATTTCCGGGATTCGCTCGATTTCACGGTCGGAGTGGGAGAGATGTCCGAAGAGGAGGGGCACCACGCGGAGATACTGCTCGAATGGGGCAAGGTTAAATTAACGGTCTATACCCATGCGATTGATGCGCTCAGCGAAAGTGATTTTGTGTGGGCGGCCAAAGCGGAGAAGATTTACCATGAGAAGTTTGGAGAGTCGTAATTCGGTTTTTCCTGATTTCACAATTATTATGTCATACAATCATTTTGCATTTTGATGCGTTTGATTGTTGTAAATTGATATTCTGAAACCGTGAACCCATTCAGATCCTGCTCTGGGCAGAGGTTGAAACCTGCCTGGTCAGTAGCTGAATGAAATTTGGGGATCTTATGATGGATGCTGCAAAACTAACTATAACTCTATTATTGGTATCTTGCCTTGTATTATTAACCATAGATAAAAGTATGGCTCAGGAAAGTGGACTTGAAGTCGGTGATAAAATGCCGGGCTTCGAAGCATACAGCGATGAGGGCGACCTCTGGAACAGCGACGATTATGTAGGAGAGTCTCTGCTGGTGGTTTATTTCTACCCGGCGGCTATGACCGGCGGATGTACAGCACAGGCCTGCAGCTTCCGTGATAACCGTACAAAACTGACTGAATTAGGTGCCGAAGTTGTCGGGATCAGCGGTGACACGATTGAAAGTCTTCAGGTATTTAAGCGTGCCAATAACCTCAATTTTTCACTACTCTCTGACACCGAGGGAGAAATTGCAGAAAAGTTCGGCGTTCCGGTCCGGAGTGGCGGGACGATCGTTCGGGAGGTTGACGGTGAAGAGGTTGAACTGACAAGAACGGTTACGACCGCTCGATGGACCTTTATCGTCGACAAAGAGGGTATCATCGTTTATAAAGATACCGAAGTAGATGCTGAGGGTGATAGTGAAGCGGTCATCAGTGCGATTGAGAGTCTTGCTCTGAATTAGATCTTGCGGGCTACTGATTGCGTTCCAGCACGTTCTCAAGTGTGGCGAGAAGCAGTTCAACATTCTCCGGACGGCTGTTGAATCCCATCAGGCCGATTCTCCACACCTTGCCGGCAAGCTCCCCGAGTCCGGCTGCGATCTCTATATTGTATTCGCTGAGCAGTATCTGGCTCACTTCTTTGCTGTCGACACCATCCGGTACTTTGACGGTGGTCAACGTGGGGAGGCGATACTCCGGGGCCACATGGCACTCAAGGCCCAGATCTTTCAACCCGTCCCACAGCAGGGCTGCATTCTTTTTGTGACGCTCCCAGCGGGCGTCGAGCCCTTCTTCTGCTACGAGCCGTAACGCTTCCCGGAGTGCATAATTCATGTTGATGGGGGCGGTGTGATGATAGGTGCGTTCGCTTCCCCAATATTTGCCGACCATGCTCATGTCCAGGTACCAGTTGGGTACCTTTGTTTTGCGTTGATCAAATTTCTCCATCGCGCGCTTACTCAGTGTCAGCATCGAAATACCCGGCGGACAACTCAGGCATTTTTGGCTTCCGCTGTAGGCTGCATCAACTCCCCATTCGTCGATCAGGAGCGGAACTCCGCCCAGACTGGTTACAGTGTCGGCGAGCAGCAGGCAATCATGCTCCCGGCAAAGTTTACCCGCTTCTTCCAGCGGCTGACGGGCACCTGTCGATGTTTCGGCATGAACCAGGGCCAGAATGGCTGGCCGATGCTCTTCAAGGGCTGAACGCAACTCATCCGCATCGAAAACTTCCCCCCACGGCTTATCGATCCGGCGGACATCGGCCCCGTATCGGCCTGCCATATCAACAAGTCTCTCTCCGAAATAACCGTTAACCCCGACCAGCACAACGTCGTCCGGCTCAACAAGATTGGCCAGACTCGCCTCCATCGCCGCACTTCCGGTTCCGCTGACGGGAATTGTTACCCGGTTCTCGGTTTGCCAGGTATATCGAAGCAGCTCCTGAATCTCATTCATCAGTTCAATAAATCGTGGGTCGAGGTGCCCGACCTGGCGCATTCCGATCGCCTGTAGGACTCTCGGGTGAGCATTGGAGGGTCCGGGGCCCAGAAGAAGCCGTGGCGGCAGATCCAGTTGGCCGATTTCAGTTTGAAACCTGGAAATGTCGGCAGATTGTCTATTCATGGAGCAGGTTTTTAATTGAAATTTACCAGAATGCCGTAAGATATCGGTTCTTGACAACTTCTACGAAATATACCATGCTAAAAAAGTTCAAAAACCCTCAACACGGAGGAAACGATGAGACCATTTGATGTACCAACACGCGATGACGTATCCGAACAGAACAAGCAGATCTTTGATGACCTGGAATCCAATCTTGGTTTTGTTCCAAATA
>SLKI01000009.1 GCA_007134695.1 Balneolaceae bacterium | reverse complement strand
GAGCCGCCCTCTTTGCAAGCTTTCACCACTTTACGCGACAAGCCTTTCTTTACAATAATCACCAGCAGTTTGAATTGATCACCTACTTTTCTAATCATCGCTTCCGGATTCTTTGAGTTGATAGAGAAGGCCGAGAGTCAAAACTGTTAAAATAGGAGCGAGAGCTACCAATGCAATCATTCCAAAACCATCCAGCAGAGGATCTCTCCCGTCAAGGGTTTCTGCAAAACCAAGTGCAATAGCCAGTATAAATGTAACCGTCATCGGCCCGGTTGCTACGCCACCGGCGTCGAATGCAATGGATGTAAACGTTTCCGTCGAAAAAAGGGTAAGCAGAAGCGCAAGTCCATAGCCTGGGCCTATCAGGTACCAGAGCGGGATTCCGTAGATGATCCGGGCCATTGCCAACGCAATCGAGATCGCTACACCGGTCGAAAGGGTATAGAGCATCAGTTTCTGGGGGATATAGCCCCCTGACACCTTGTCTACCTCATGGTTGAGCACCCGGACGGCCGGCTCGGCGAAGGTTGCCACAAATCCCAGCAGAAATCCGACCGGTATCAAAATCCAGAGACTGTCCCACTCTCCAACGATATCGCCGATCTCGCGCCCAACCGGCAAAAATCCGACATGAACACCCTGCAGAAAGAGAGCCAAACCGGTAAATGCGAGCAGAAGCCCTACAATAATATCCCAGCACCGCTTCCAGGGGAGTTTGAGCATCCAGAGCTGGAAAAAGAGAAAAAAGAGGATCAGTGGGGTCAGCGCAAGGCCAACCTCCATCAGCACATCCCCGAATCCATAAAAAACCTTTACATCCATAATTTCAGGCGAATATGATTCCAAGGATCAAGACGGCCAGCAGCGGCCCGATCGACGCCAGCGCCACCAGGCCAAACCCATCGGCAGCTTTATCGTCGCTGCGAATAACCGAAGCCACACCGACTCCGAATGCGAGGATAAAAGGTACAGCCATCGGGCCGGTAGTGACCCCTCCGGCATCAAAAGAGACCGGTACAAAAAAGTCCGGCACCCAGGGTGAAGCGGCCAGAAACATAACCAGGGCATAGCCGCCGAACAGAATCCATTTGATCGAAATTTTCAATACGATTCGTATCATCGAAAGTGCCACAAAAATGCCGAGGCCCAACGCAACCGGAAGTATCAGCTGCCACTTGCCGATCGCTCCGTCTGAAACTTCGTCCACATAACCGGACAGTACGTGAACATCCGGTTCGGCTACCGTGACAACAAATCCCAGAATAAAGCTGAAAAACACCACAAGCCACACTTTCCCGGTCTTTGGCAGTGAACCGCCGATCATCTCCCCGACCGGCAGCAGCCCGATATGTACGCCGATGAGAAAGAGGCTGAGCCCGCTCATCACAAAGAGCACGCCAACCAGAAATTGAACAACCGATTCGGTCGGCAGGCCGATCAGCGTATATTGTAAAATCAGTACCAGGACCGTAATCGGCAGTACGGCGTAAACGACTTCCTGTATGGTATCTCTGACAGTCTGCATTTTTCAGTTTTTACTCTGAACGAGCCGCATCGATCAGTTTCTTCATCTGCTCCAGCTCATCCCGGTTTACGGTGTGCGGCATACCCGGATAGATCTTTTTAACCACATCAGCCCCAATATTTCGAAAAACTGTCTCCGTTTCATCGACCCGATCTGCCGGAATGTGAGGGTCTCTGTCGCTGCAACCCAGAAAAACCGGAGTACCCTCGAAATCTCCTTGATATGCTGACTCTTCCACCCGGTCTCCGATCAAGCCCCCGCTGAACGCAACCACCCCTCCAAAACGTCCCGGATGCCGGGCGGCAAATTCTGAAGCCAGGCAGCCTCCTTGTGAGAACCCGGCTAAAATGACCTTATTTCTGGCAAAACCTGCTTTGTCGAGATCCATCAGAAGATCTGCAATCGCCTGCAAACCTGAACTCAACCCCGGCTCGTTTTTCTCCGTCGGTTCGAGAAAAGAGTAGGGGTACCAGGTGTAGTTGGCCGCTTGTGGCGCAATATAGTGAACCCCATCTGCATCAAGCTCGTCGGCCAGCATCAGGATGCTTTCGGCTGTTGCACCTCTTCCGTGAATCAGGATGACCGCAAGTTCGGCTTCATCAGCCTCTGCTCCCGCCGTTGCCCGATGCTGCCCCTGATGCGGACCCTTAAATCGGTTCCCCGGTTGTACTCGAAACATGAAGTGTGATTTTGTACCTTTTACAGGTTGTCAGCTCCGGCATCAAAACAATTAGCGGAACTGCTTCGTTTCTTGTAATCTGTCTGATGCAGATTCTGACATTCAGATCTGCCAAAAGTCTGTTCTACCAAAAGTAACAAAGAATTCGCATTGTGGCTGAAAAAGAGTCGGGAACCTTCCACCTGAACAAACCGGGAATTGCCCTCGGAGGCGGCGCCGTGCTGGGAGCTGCCCATATCGGGGTCCTCCGGGCGATGGAAGAGCATGGAATCCGGCCCGAATATATCAGCGGCACGAGTATCGGAGCTTTTGTCGGCTCTCTTTACGCATTCGGTGTTGAAGTTGACCGGCTGGAAGAGATCGCCGAGAAGATGGACTGGCTCGATGTAACCAGCTTCAAACTCTCCAAGATGGGCCTGCTGGGCAACGACCGCATCGGCAAGTTATTGATCGATACGATCGGCAGACGGCGAATTGAAGAGGCCCCCGTGAAACTCACCATGATCGCTACAGATCTGACAAATGGAGAGAAGGTCGTGCTCGATGAAGGCCCGCTCTACAAAGCGGTGATGGCCAGCACCTGCCTGCCCGGAATCTTTATCCCGATCGAATGGGATGGTCGGCTGCTGGTGGATGGAGTACTCAGTGAAAATGTCCCCGTCAGCCCGCTGCGAGCCATGGGTGCCGAAGTTGTAGTTGCCGTGGACTTGACCTCGAGAAGGGAATTCAAACGGCCAGAAGATCTGATCGACGTCCTTTCCAACACCTTCGATATCGGGCTGAACAATATGATCCGGAGCCAGATCGAGGATGAGCGGACGCTGATGATCCAGCCGAAACTGGGTGCTTACAACAAGGCCAGTACTCGAAAAACCCGCGAATTGATCCGCGAAGGATATGAGGAAGCCGACCGCGTCTTCTCGGAGCTGGAGGCGGAGCGTGCAACCGCAACCGAATGAGACGCGGGAACGTAAAGCCGCAACCGAATTTGATATGACCTGGTTGATTGATCAACATGCGACTTGAAACTGATCCATATGAGTGGCTTTTGTTTCCCGAAACTGATCCATATGAGAAACTTTTTCCATAAAGTTGACCTTTTCCACAAAGCTGATCCATCTGTATGAATATTTTTTCCGTAATCATCCTGCTGGCGCTTCTGGCCGACTATCTGCTGAATCTGATCGCCGATCTGCTCGATCTGCGATCGATCGACAAGGAGCTGCCGGAGGAGTTCCGCGATGTGATTGACGAGCAGACCTACGAAAAAGCGCAGCTCTATACGCGTACCCGTACAAAATTTGGAATCGTAACCGGGTCTGTGAGTCTGGCTGCGCTACTGATCTTCTGGTTTGCCGGAGGGTTTAACTGGCTCGACCAATGGATCTCCGGATGGGGATATGACGTAATCGGTTCAGGGCTCTTCTATATCGGTGCCCTGGTGCTCTTCAAGACTATTTTGTCGCTCCCTTTCAGCATCTATTCAACCTTTGTGATCGAGGAGGAGTTCGGGTTCAACAAGACGACACCGAAGACCTTTGTCACAGACTTGTTCAAAAGCCTGATGCTCTCGGTGATTATCGGTGCACCGCTGCTTGCCGGTGTGATCGCCTTTTTTGAATATGGCGGCCCCCTGGCCTGGATCTGGGCATGGGCGGTTGTAACGGTCGTGATGCTGATAATCCAGTTTATCGCACCGACCTGGATTATGCCTCTTTTTAACAAGTTTGAGCCCCTCGAAGAGGGAGAGCTCCGCCAGAAGATTCGGGACTATGCCGCCCGGGTTCACTTTCCCTTACAGGGTGTCTCGGTGATGGATGGGTCGAAGCGATCGACCAAGTCGAACGCTTTCTTTACCGGATTTGGCAAAAACAAACGGATCGCACTTTTCGATACCCTGATCGAAAAACATACTCATGACGAACTGATCGCCGTTCTTGCCCATGAGATCGGTCATTATAAAAAGAAGCATATCCCGAAAAATATGGTCATCAGCATCCTCCATATGGGTGTAATGTTCGGGCTTTTATCAATCTTTCTGAACGTCCCCGGGCTCTTTGAAGCGTTCTATATGGAACAGATGAGTGTTTACGCCGGGCTGGTCTTTTTCGGTTTGCTCTACTCTCCGGCCGAGATGCTCCTCTCAATTGGGATGCAGCTACTCTCCCGTAAGTATGAATATGAAGCTGATGCGTTTGCAGCCCGGACGATCGACAACCCGGAATCGATGGTCAACGTACTCAAGAAACTCTCCCGGGACAACCTCTCCAACCTGACGCCTCATCCGTTCCAGGTCTTTATCAATTATTCCCACCCCCCGGTACTCAACCGTATCCGGGCGATTCGGAAGGCTGCAAAGAGCGGCCGGCTGCCGGATGCGGAAGCAAAACTTGAGGCGAAAGCGAAATCGGAGGCGAAGGCCGAGCCGGAAGTGAAGGCGGAATCGGAG
>SLKI01000041.1 GCA_007134695.1 Balneolaceae bacterium | reverse complement strand
CTTGGCCTGATGCGGGCGGCTTTTGAAAGCGCCCGGGATTACGCCAAAAGTCACAGGACCGGGGGCAAGCCGATCATCGCTTACCAGGAGGTCGGTTTCAAGCTGTCGGAAATGCTGACCCTTTTCCAGACCTCCCAGATGCTCGCCACCCGCGCGGCATGGACCATGGACAAGCATCCCAAAGAAGCCTTTGAATTGACCCTTTGTGCAAAGGTGTTCTGCACGGAAGCGGCCGCACAGGTGTCCGGCGAGGCAATGAAAATTCTTGGCAGCAGCGCCTATTTCGGCGCCAATCCCGTAGAGCGGGCCTGTGGCTGCGTCCGGTACGGCGAAATATTCGGTACGTCCACGGAATTGTCCAGGGTCAAACTGGGTGATGCAGCGCTTGGGATCAAGTCATAGGGGTGGTTGTTGATGGTGTCAAATAACAAAGTGAACGGCAGGAAAGATAACGGGAAGAAGAATGCAAACGGCGGGGGCGATTTGTCCCGTTCCGCCCTCAGGCGGCAGCGGGAGCGTGAATACCGCTACCAGTCCATTCTGAAATCCGCTGAAACCCTTTTTGCCAAAGAAGGCTACCACAAGACCAGCATGGAAAAGATCGCCGACATGTCGGAAATGTCCGTGGGTGCGCTCTATTTTTATTTCAAAAACAAGGAAGACCTTCTGATTCAGCTGATCGAAGAAATCGGTTACATGGTCAGAAGCACCCTGGGCAGCGCATTCAAGCGGTATGGTTCCACGCTGGAAGGGTTCAAGCGGGCCGGATACGCATTTTTTGAAGAATTCTGCATGAATCACCCGGAAAAGGTTGCCATTTTGCTTCGCGAATCGGTTGGGAACGGCCCCGAGGTGGAAAAACATCGAAAAGACATGTCCGACAAGCTGACCCATGACGTCAAGGCAGCGCTGATCCGTGTCAGCGAGAACCAAAAGTTTCGCTTCAAGAGCAAATTCTCGGCGGAAGTCATTACCGTCAGCATCCTGGGGATCTACGAGCGGGTGGCGTATCACTACATGTTCTGGCAGGACATGTCCGAAGACCTGAAACCCATCGGCCGGGATGCGGTGGATTTCATTGTCGGCGGCATCGAAAATCTGTTTACGGAAAACGCATGCATATAAAGGGCGGATTACATATTCACACGACGTGCTCGGACGGCGAGTTGACCATTCCCGAAGTGATACGCATTTATTCACAGCTGGGATTCGATTTTATCGCCCTCACCGACCATGACTACCTGATGCGGCCGGGCTGCTACAAGGTTGTGGAAGACATCCGCACCGACCTGATCATATTCAAGGGGGTTGAGCTTACGGTATTTGAAAAGGGTTACGTCCATGTCAACCGCATCTGCGGAAACGATGAAATCCTGCACATATTCAATCACCCGTCCGAGCTCGACCTGCCCCTTGAAAAAGTCAGGCAGCGGATTGACGCCATTGCGTGCCGCTATCCCCTGGATGCCGTTGAGGTGACCTCCAAGGGGTTTAGGACCCCGGAATACGAAATATCCGAAATCCCCTTTCAAAAGATCGCAACCGATGATTCCCACACGCGGCTCGGATGCGGCCGCGCATGGATCGAGATGGACTGTGCAAGGGACAGGGACAGCATATTGCGGGCGATAAAAAACGGCGATTTCTGGAACTGCTATACAGAATCCAACGGATGCATCAACCCGGCTTCGCTCATTCGTTGACCGGCCGAAACACTGGCCGGATGCCCGCATCCACCAAACCTACAACCTACAACTTACAACTTACAACTTACAACCTACAACCTACAACCTACAACCTACATCAACCAACCTTCAGGAAAACGGCATTGCAATTCTAAGGAGGGAAATCAAAATGGCGAGAAGAGTCGGTATTTGTGCTGTTGCCCAGACCAACTGGGAGCGGGACCATTGGTACGAGCGATTCCAGGGCATGGCTCTGGAAGTCGTGGAATCGCTCCAGGCGCAGACGGGGTTGAAGTTCACCCGTCACGAGGAGGGGGAGGGGATTGACATGACCATCAGCGTCTCTGATGACGTGTTCGATGCCCGCACCATTTCCAACAATGCCATGACGGATGTGTTGGGGGGACATTACGGCTGTGAAGAAAAAGTCGCCCAGCAAGGCATTCAGGCTATATATTACGGCCTGGCCGCCATTGCATCCGGGCATCATGATGTGGTCATGCTGCTGGGCCACTGCAAGGAGTCACAGGGGAAAAGCCGCAATATGGTCACCCACCTGGCATTCGACCCCTTCTATACCCGCCCCATCGGCATGGATTTCCTGGCCGCTGCAGGTCTACAGGCACAGGCGTACGGTGAAAAATCAAGCATCACCGAGGCCCACCTGGCCCAGCTCGTGCTCAGGGCGCGGGGGAATGCGGCGAAAAATCCGCACACCGCCGGACTCGAACCGGTCACGGAACAACAGGTTTTAGAGTCTGAAATGCTGGCTGACCCGATCCGGGCCCTTCATGAATACCCGGTATCGGATGGGGCTGTTGGCATGATCCTGGCCGCAGAGGACATTGCGAAAAAAATAACAGACAAACCTGTCTGGATCAGCGGTGTGGGCAACTGCATGGACAGTTTTTTCCTGGGTGACCGCGACCTGACGTCCAATTTTGCCCTTAAGAATGCAGCCCGGCGTGCCTATGACCGGGCAGGGATCAAAGACCCGAAAAAGGAAATCGATCTTATCGAAATATCCGATCAATATGCTTATCAGCTCCCCATGTGGATGGAGGGGCTCGGGTTCTGCGATGAAGGAAAAGGCGGCGCCTGGCTTGATGACGGCGGCCCGGACAAGATGAAGGTCAACCGCTCCGGCGGCATGCTTGCCGGCAACTCCCTGATTCTCGGCGGGCTTGTGAGGGCTGCGGAAGCGGTTCTCCAGCTCAGGGGTGAAGCAGGCGAGCGGCAGGCCGGGAGCCCGGAAAAAGCCCTTGCCCACGGTGTCATGGGACCTGCCGGGCAGTTTCATTCAGTTGTCATTCTTGAACGCGGTTAGGAGGCACATACTTATGAAAAAGAACAGGAACGTTGGGATTATAGGGGTCGGCCAGTCCGTCTATTCGAGCCATCGGGAAGAAGTCAATCAGCCGGAGATGATCCATGAGGCGCTTGTCGAGGCGCTTGAACAGGCCGGCATCACCATGGACGACGTGGGCTGTATCGTGCACGGCAACATGGAACTCTTCGAGATGGTTCACCAGCCGGATCTTTGGCACACGCTCGGGACCGGCGCATACGGCAAGGAATGCATTCGTGTCACCACCGGGGGGACTACCGGTGCGACCCTGTGCAGCGCCGCCGACTATCTCGTGGCCTCTGGGTTGCATGATATTGTTGTGGCCATCGGTTTTGAAAAACTCCAGGAAGGGCATACCACCGGCGGGATCACCAACATGGCCGACCCGTTGTGGGCCCGTCAGCTTCAGACCGGCGCCCTCACGGGCATGACCGCCGATGCCGTGATCAAGGAATTCGGCGAGGAGCGCGCCAAACGGGCGTCCATGAAATACCGCATCATGATGGACAAGCATGCCATGAACAATGCAAAAGCCCACCGCCGGCTGGGCCTTGAATGGGACCAGGGGGATGACCTCATGGTTAATTCCCCTGCGCTGGTTGGCGAGCTGCGCATGATCCACATGTGTTCCCAGAGCGACGGTGCATGCGCCATTGTTTTTGCCTCACCGGAAAAGGCCAAACAGCTTTGCCCTCAACCCGCATGGATCAAGGATCACATCACCGTCCACAGGGAAGAGAGTTTCTACGTGTTCGGGGATGCCCCCGTGCTGATGACCCACAAGTACGCGGCCCAGAAACTGTTCGGGCGAAACGGCATCACGGACCCCAAGGAACAGATCGATGTTTTTGAAATGTATGACCCGTCGTCATGGTGGGGACTGGACTGGCTGCGGGAGTTCCTCCTGCTTGAAGGGGATGCGCATTTGAAAATGGTGGAAAACGATGAAATCGCCATTGACGGAAAATTTCCGGTCAACCCCTCCGGCGGCGTGATCGCGTCCAACCCCATCGGCGCGACCGCCATGGTCAGGGTCGGCGAAGCCGCCCTCCAGGTTATGGGAAAAGCAGGGGATCACCAGGTGCCCGGCGATGTAAAAATCGCCCTTTCCTCCGGGTTCGGCGGCACCCTTTGGACGACGCTCCACCTGCTCACCAAAGAAGAGCCTGTTTCCGGCAATTAACGGTAATTAATGATGCCATTAAGAACAAATATGTAGGAGGCTAAAATGACCTTCGCTCCATTGGAAGATTATTCCGGTATGAACCTTGGGGATTATATCGACGACTGCGTCAAGCGCTACAGCGACTCTCCCTATATCACCTTTTATGACACGCCGCACACCTATGCTGAATTTCAGCGCAAGGTGAACATCCTTGCCAATGCCTTTAAAAACATGGGATTCAAAAAAGGCGATTTCATCCATGTCTGGGTCCAGAACAGTCCTGAAACGTTGATGGCCTATTATGCGGCCATCAAGATCGGCGCAGTGGCCGGCCCCATCAACGGATGGTGGAAAGGGCCCGAAGTCGAATACCTGCTCAACAACTCAAAGGGGACCGCTTTGATCGTGGAAGATCAGTACATGCCGATTTTCAACGAGATCAAGGCCAACTGCCCGCATTTG
>SLKI01000107.1 GCA_007134695.1 Balneolaceae bacterium | reverse complement strand
GACCTTTTCTATCGGGACGATCTGATGAACTACTCACCTTATCAGGGTGAGGCTTGGGACCGAATACGGGAGCTTCTCTTCCGCCTCGACCAATACTACACCGATACGGCGGAAGGCCGCAGAGCCCGAATTTTGCTGGAGGAGCTCAAGCAGCCGTACTAAATGCTGACTACGATTCGATAAGCGGGCTTTTCTTCCGGATCTGGTACACATGTTCGAGTCCCTCCTCCCGCAGATAACGGACGATCCCCTTGTTGATTTTTTGTACCAGTCCGGGGCCTTCGTAGACCATGCCGGTGTAGATCTGTATCAGATCGGCTCCCGCCCGGATCTTTTCCAGTGCATCTTGTACCGTCAAGATACCGCCGACACCAATGATCGGTTTTTCACCTCGTGTTAACCGGTGAACCAGTCGGATAAGCCGGGTGCTTTTTTCGCGAATAGCACTTCCGCTCAATCCACCGCGGCCGATCTTTTTCAAAGTCGATTTGGGGGTTGTCAAGCCGTCCCGAAGACTCGAAGTGTTCGATATCACATACCCATTCACTGAATAATGTCGGGTGATATCGATCAGTTCTTCTAACAATACAGACTCGATATCGGCAGAAAATTTAACAAAGACCGGCGGCTGGGTAAGATCTTTTCCAATCTCCAGATGTGCCAGTAGAGCCGACAGGGTTTCTGGCTCCTCAAATGTTTTTCCCTCCTCGGTATTGGGGCAGGAGATATTGATAGTGATGTAGTCGGCTACATCGACGGCAGCCAGAAAGCTGGTGCGATAATCTTCAAGAGCGTCTTCGCCGCTAATCTCCGGATTATTGGTTTTGGCGATGTTGATACCGATCGGTATGTTATTTTCATAATTCTTCAACCGTTTAGTGACGGTTGCGGCCCCATCATTGTTCAATCCCATCCGATTGATCAGTGACAGATCTTTGGGAAGCCGGAAACTGCGGGGTTTCGGGTTCCCGGTATTGGCACTGGCAGTAATACTGCCCACTTCCGTGAATCCAAATCCCAACGCCTCCATGAGAGGAACCAGAGTCCCGTTTTTGTCAAATCCGGCAGCCAGGCCGACCGGATTTCGAAACGCCAGGCCGGCAATTTCCTGTTTCAGGGCTGGTGCCTGATAGTCGTAGAGAGCTTTGATACAACTCAGGCATAACTTCGATCTGGATGCAAACGAAGCCCATTTAATCGTGGATTCGTGGACAGTGTCTGAATTGAATCGAAACAGCAGCGGTCGAAGTATGGAAGAATACATGTGATGGATTCGATTCCTGTGTGGATTTTTAATGTAAAGAGCGACGGGATAATTCAAAAATCCTGTCTTCACTTCTGACAGTGAAAAAACGTATCATATGATCGTGATGAACAGGGATCAATTTTTACAATTAGCGATAGAGCTCATCAAGAATCCCGGTCGTGAAGGACCGGCGTTGTTGCTGGAGTCACAACTTCAAGGCCATCCATCGGGTCGTCGTACATTTCTCGCCCTCGGGGAAAATGGAGTATTGACAGCCCGGGGCGATCGGATAGAGTGGTCCTGTGGGTCAGATACCACAACCTGGAAGCAGGATCCCTGGCATGCATTGCAGCAGGTGCGGCATTCTCATCCGGGCTGGTATGGGGGATATCTGGGTTATGATTTGAAAAACTTCAATGAGAATCTGAAATCACAAAACCGGGACCTGACTGGTGCACCGGACCTCTTTTTCTTCAGGCCGCGAATATTGCTGATGCACGATCAAAAAACCGGCCGGATCACAAGGAATCTTTACGAGGGCAGCGAGTTTTCAAGTGAGAGGTGTTCTGCCGATCAGATCTGCAGTGAATTGACAGACGGGGAGAATTTGGAACAGGTGGTGCGAAACGCCCAGGCAAAGACCAGGTTTGGGGATTTTCAACTCAGCCGGCTTGAATCGGTCACCACGCCGGATTCTTATCTGCGGAAGATCAGGCAAGCGCAGCATCTGATTCGTGAAGGAGAGTTTTATGAAATCAATCTATCTCATCCTCTTACAGGAGAGTTTTATGGAGATCCTGTCGACCTTTTTTTGAAGATGAGAAGTGTTGGCCCCGTTCCATTTGCTGCATATCTGGCACAGGGGGATATCCATCTCTGCTCAGCATCACCGGAGCGCTTCTTAAAACGGGAAGGCAACAAGGTTCTCTCACAGCCGATCAAAGGCACAGCGGCCAGGTCGGGCGACCCGGAACTCGACCGGGCCAACCGCATCCGGCTCATGGCAGATGAGAAAGAGAGAGCCGAAAACCTTATGATTGTCGATCTGGTACGGCACGACCTGTCCAGAGTTTGCAGGCCGGGTACAGTACAAGTTCCGGAACTATTTCATGTGGAAAGTTTCGGTACGGTACACCAGCTCTACTCCACGATCACGGGAATAACTGAGGAGGGGAAGGATTCGGTGGAGGTTCTACGCGCCTGTTTCCCGATGGGGTCGATGACCGGTGCGCCAAAGGTGCGTGTTATGCAGGCGATCGAGGAGCTCGAAGACTATAAAAGAGGGATCTATTCGGGTGCAGTAGGGTATATTCAGCCTGATGGAGACTTCGACTTCAATGTGGTCATTCGAAGTGCAATTCTTTGCGGAGATGAAGTTATCTATCCGACAGGCGGGGCAATTACCAGTGATTCAGATCCGGAAGAAGAGCTGGAGGAGACCCGGGTCAAGGCGAGGGCTCTAACGGAAACGATTTCGATGGCTGGAACTCAATGAGCTTTGGAATTGAATTCCGTTTGGATAAAGCTTATTTTTCTTGACTATCAAAAAATGATAAAGAAGCCATGAAAAAAGGAATTCACCCGGAGTATAAAGAAGTCAAAGTTGTCCTGAGTGACGGGACGGAGTTTACGACCCGAAGTACCATGAACCCGAAAGGCGGGGTCTTTAAAAGCGAGATTGACTCAAAAAATCACCCCTTCTACAACAAGAACAAGAAGATTCAGAAGAAAGCTGGTCAGATCGACCGATTTAACCGGCGTTACGGTAAGAAGAGTTAATCTGGCTCCATTGCTTCTCCTGTTATTGGCCGGAAAATAGATTGCGGATGGAATCGATCCGCAGACAGGGGCCGTCTTACTAACCGGTATAATGCCTGACTAACGCTATGGAAATCCTCACCTTTACAGTGGGTCCATTTGCCGAAAACACCTATCTGCTTTCTGATGAAGGGAATGCACTGGTGGTCGATCCGGGATTTTCGAATCAAAGCGAATTCTCTGCGTTTACCGATAAGTTGAAGGAACAGAAAAGCCGGCTCAAGGCTGTATTGCTTACCCATGCCCATGTTGACCATCTGCTCGGCCTCAATCTGCTCCTTCAGAAATTTGATCTGCCGGTCTATCTGAATCATTCCGATCTCTATTTGTGGGAAAATTTTGAATCTCAGTCTGCCATGTTCGGGATCCGGTCTGGCGGTTTCAGCTTTACTCCGGAGCCCCTCGAGGAGCAGAAAGGGTATGAAATAGCGGGGATCAGAATGGATATATTATACACCCCCGGCCATGCTCCCGATCACGTATCACTCTACATCTCCAATGAGAACGTTCTCATTGCCGGGGATACGCTGTTCAAAGATAGTATCGGCCGTACTGATCTTTACAAAGGAGATTTTGATCTGCTTTCGAAATCGATACGAGAAAAACTTTATACCCTGCCCGACGAAACCAGGGTTCTGCCGGGACACGGGCCGGAGACGACGATCGGTTACGAAAAGCTGAACAATTCGTTTGTTCGGGGTGCTTGAACAAACTCTATTTTGAAAAAAATTGTGGATTTGGTGTAATCTTGCCGAACCGGCTTCATCGGCTTTAAAATAATCCGGATTCTTTTTGTTTTTTACAGGCAGTGCTGATAGATTTTTTCAGATGAACGCCATACCAGATCACATACCGCGCTCGCTAAGATCTTACCTGGATCAATACCAGGGAGAACCCGAGAAAGCGATTACACGTCTGGAAAACCACCTGGAAAAGCGCGGCCCTGATGCGGTAGGCTTTTATTTACTCTCCTGGCTTTACCATCACAACAATATGCCGGATAAAGCTGTCAAGGCCGCATGGAGAGCCAAAATATTTGCTCCTGGCAGCCCTGCCATGGAGAAACTTCATTACTACCTTTCACACCCGCAGAAATTTGATGCCTGGAAACCGATAGAACCATCCGGAAACAGCAGCTCAGCGCCGAAAAGCCGTACCCGGGATCACACGATTGCCAATCTCGACAACCTGATCGAAAAACTGTCTGCTGTCGAGTCTTCACGGATTGAATTTGACCCCGATGCGGAGGAAGGGGAGGACCTTGGCAAAGATTCATCTCAAGTGGATGATATTGTTACCGAAACACTTGCAAAAATTCATATCCGGCAAGGCAATGTAAAAGATGCGATTGCCGTCTATCGCCGCTTGCAGGAACTATATCCAGATAGAAAAGAGAGATACGAAGAGGAGATCAGGAAACTGGATAATGATGACAGCAAACCGAAAGAGGAGATCAGGAAACTGGATAGTGATGACAGCAAACCGAAAGAGGAGTTCAGAAAACTGGATAGTGATGACAGAAAATCGGAAGAGGGGAGCCCTTAGTCTGAGGGGCGAACGAATCCCAATATTGACCCTCTATAATAAAGTTACCAGTCACCAACTGCATCATTAAACATGTTGTTGGCGATCTGCTCAAGGGCTTCTTCAACTGCAGATACCTCACCATCGACCGGATTTTCAATCACATCATAGGTACCGCTGCCACTAAAGCTTTTGTCCCAGAGAGGTTCATCATCCCGCTGATATTTAAACCTGGCCTGCACGGTGATGGAGACCTGGTTGAGGTTTGCGCGTTCATCACCACCGACGCTGAACGGCCGATTCTGATAGTTGACAATCAATCCTGTAATCACTGCATCAGCCGAATCTTCGTCACTTGTTAGTGAGAGTCGGCTCTGTTCCACAAAACGGCGCACCAGAGAACGGTTCAGGCGGTCACTGATATCTCCGATTCCACCGTCGGAACGGTCTTCAAAAAACGGTATGTAGATTGTATCCACATCCGAAGGAATTGAAGTTCCGGTAAAGCTGTAGTTAAAACAGCCGGCGGTCAGCAGCAGAAGAAGTACAGAGCTCAGAATGATCGATTTATAAGGAATCATGCCTGTTATGTAAGATCGTACTGATCGAGTTTTCTATATAACGTCCGTTCACTGATACCAAGTACCTCGGACGCCTTTCTTCGATTTCCTTCAAATTTTTTCAGAGCTTGCTGAATGAGAAACTTCTCGGTCTCTTCGATCGACGGCAACTCTTCCTGACTCAGGAATCGGGAAAACTCGTCCTCCTCTTTCAGTTGGCTCTCCATCTTCAGAGAATCGTCTTCGGAAAACCGGGCAGTTGGCGAAAAATCGTGAGAGGAAGAGGGCTCGCCGCTCCTTTGCGGCCCCAGATCTTCCGGATTGATCGAACGCTGCATAGCGGGTGGCAGCGCCCGAATCTCCTTTCCGGAAAAGGTTGTATAGATCAGGCGTCCAAGCATTTTTTTCAGGTCACTCATGTCGTTTTGCAGCTCCATCAGCGCCCTGTAGATTAACGCCTGGTCGGTTGATCCGCCGGGAGTATACTCTTCGCCAAAGTTCTGCCTGGCCGGATCGGAAATGACCGGCAGGTTGTCTGCGATTCCCTCTCTCTGGCGTCCCTTGAGATACTTTCGAAGTGTGTCGGCATCTACATACTGGGATTTTTCAAGGACAACAAGCTGTTCGGCCACATTCCGGAGCTCCCGGATATTACCGGGCCATCGGTATGATGTGAGCAGTTCGCGGGCTTCATCAGAAAAACCGCGAAACACAGAGTCATATTTCGAGGAAAATTCGTTGACAAATTTTCTGAAGATAGGAATGATATCTTCACTGCGTTCACGCAATGGGGGCAGCTTGATTTTCACTGTATCAAGGCGGTAGTAGAGGTCTTCTCGAAAACTCCCTTCTTCAACCATCTGCCACAAATCCTGGTTGGTAGCGGCGATCACACGGACATCGGTAGTTGACACCTTGCTCGAGCCTACCCGAAAGAACTCACCGGTTTCCAGAACCCGAAGCAGCTTGACCTGAACATTTTTAGGTGTATCGCCAATCTCGTCCAGAAATATGGTTCCCTGGTCGGCTTTTTCGAAGTACCCTTTTCTCGATTCATGAGCACCCGTGAACGACCCTTTTTCATGCCCGAAAAGCTCACTCTCGATGATCCCTTCGGGAATAGCTCCGCAATTGACAATCACCAGATCGTTATGCTTTCTGTTACTCATCGCATGGAGGGCCCGTGCGGTTACATCCTTACCGACTCCGCTCTCTCCCTCCAGCAGTACGGTAATATCGGTACCGGACACCTGCATGATTTTATCAATCACATGCCGGATAGCATCCGAGTCACCCAGCATGCCGAATCGTTCCTGAAAAACTTCTCTGTCCATAGTTTGGAATTAGTTCCTGCTTTCCTTGAAAATTACTATCACTGTCAATACTGACAAAATGACAATTTAAGAAGGAATCGGTCGGGCATCAATATTCAGTTCTCCTTTACAATGATCAAAATTCTTCTTTGCTTATGGGAAAGCAGATGGGGCTAACTGCCGCAACTCAATTTTACTACGTGAACGGATAACGTCAACCGTTATACATTTGTGAGACAGGCGCAGACGGATTTCCCAGACAAATGTAAAGAGCATTTCCGCTTTATCTACGGGGAGGAGGCTCTGGAAGAGTGTCTCAATCGGCTGAATCAATTGCTGGAGAAGTACAACCTTCTACCCGCCGGGCCAACATCTGCCGAAGAGAACTGGACACATCGCGATCACATCCTGATTACGTATGCAGACATGGTGACAGCATCGGTCATGGATGAGCATTCACATCTTGCCAAACAGCATAAGTTTGTCAATGAGATGCTGTCCACAGAGATCTCAACCCTTCATCTGCTTCCCTTCTTTCCAAGTTCCTCGGACGACGGATTTTCGGTAGTCGACTACCGAAGAGTCGATGAACAGTGCGGTGCATGGGACGATATTGAAACGATGGTTCGGGATTATCGCATTATGGCTGATCTGGTGATCAATCACGTCTCCCGGCACAGCAGCTGGTTTCGGAAATATATTGACGGGGATGAACGGTACAGAGATTTTTTTATCGAAGTGGAAGAGGATGTGGATCTGTCGGATGTAACCCGGCCGCGCAGTAACCCTCTGTTAACTCCGGTTGAGACGGCCCACGGCCATAAACGTGTCTGGTCGACCTTCAGCGAAGATCAGATCGATCTGAATTTCAGAAATCCCGATGTACTTTTTGAGATCCTCGACATCTTTTTCTTCTACCTGAGCAAAGGTATTCGAGTAATTCGGCTTGATGCGGTCGCTTTCATCTGGAAGGAGGTGGGGACCCCTTGTATTCACCTTCCACAGACCCACGAGATTGTCAGGTTGTTTCGTACGCTGGTAGATCACCTTGCGCCCGATGTAACCCTGATCACCGAAACCAACGTACCTCACAAAGAGAATATCAGTTACTTTGGTGAGGGTGACGAAGCGCACATGGTTTATCAGTTCAGTCTTCCGCCGCTGCTTCTTCACGCACTGATGACGGAGAACGGAGAGTATCTCACCCGATGGGCCGCTTCACTTGAAGAATTACCGGAGGGGTGCACCTATTTCAATTTTACCTCATCACACGATGGAATCGGGGTGCGTCCGCTGGAAGGGCTGGTACCGGATCAGGAGCTGGAACAGCTTGTGCAATGGATCAAGGACCGGGGAGGTTTTGTATCCTATAAATCCAACGGAGACAAGAGTCAGAGTCCTTATGAACTGAATATCACCTATTTCGATGCATTTGCATCCAATAATGGATTTTCAGGAATACAGGAGAAGCGTTTTCTCTGTTCCCAGATCATCAAGATGAGCCTGCTGGGAGTGCCGGGTATCTATTTCCACAATTTGACGGGAACCCGGAATTTTCAGGAAGGGGTGAGGATGACCGGCAGGCTTCGGTCCATCAATCGGAAAAAGTGGGGCTACGACGAGCTGATGGATGAGCTGCAGGATTCACACACAAGGACTCACAAGATTTTTTACAGTTATCGCGAATTGATCCGCAAGCGAAATCAGGTTCGCGCATTCGATCCGTTTGGCAAACAGAAAGTGTACGATGTCGGCAAGGATTACTTTGTGATCGAACGCAGTGATTCAGATCAATCACAACGGATTCTGATCGTCTGTAACCTGACGCTAACCCGTAAAAAGATGGATCTGGTGAAGCTTGGCTTGCCTGTGAAGCGCGATCATGATTACACTAATCTGTTGACGGATAAGACCGGCGTGAGCAATGGAGAGACGCTGCTCGACCCCTATGATGTACTGTGGATTGAGATATAAAGCGTTCTTGTCAGTCGGTAATACTTTTTAGGGAGATCAGGAGGTTGACGGGATTGTCGAGATAAACCTGAACGTACCGTGTCCGGCAGCCATGCCCGACAAGAACGCCTTATCAAGTAGAAATAGACGGGCCCGAAGCTGCGCTTATAGACACTTGACAAGCTGATAGAGTTCCGTGATCACCAGGTCGGGTTGCAGATACCGGCAGCGCTCATCATCGCGTCTCCACTTGAGTGATCGCCTGTCACCGGCAAAGAGAGCGGTTCGCATCCCCAGAGTAGCTGCCGGCCAGACATCCTTGAGCATGTCATTGCCGACGTAAAGCACTTCATAAGGTTCGGCAGCCGGATCGAATTTTTTCAGTTTATCAAGAAAACTGCGGTAGAAGTCGAGCGAGGGTTTCTTAACCTTCTCTTTGAATGACCAGTGCAGCAACTTCCGGTCGAAGCCTATCTCCTCGAGAGACTGTTTGGCCAGTGCCTCAAATGCGATCGGGGTATAGAACTGAGAATTGGAGATCACTCCCATGACAAGCGACTTCTTCCGAAGATCTTCTACTGCGGGAATCAGGTCCGGCATCGGCCAGACGGGGTTCATTCGAACTTCGAACTCAACGGCAAGCCGCCGTGCAAGCACTTCATCTACCCTGTGTCCATCGATCAGTCCCTTTTTTGCCAGTCCATTCAGTACGTCAAGCCAGACCTTCTCGATCGCAGGTTCAGGCTCTTCCAGGCCATCTTCGGCCAGTGCTTTCCGGTGCTTTGTAACGGTGTCGTTGAAAAGTTTGAGGCCGTGCTTTCCGGCAGTTCCCCCCGCAGGTAACCCGCAAGCAGCCAGGGCTAGGACCATTTTTTTTGAATCACCGGCTTTTTCATCGATTCCGATATCGCCGACTCCGGAAATAAAAAGTGTGCCATAGAAATCAAATATCAGATACCGGATCCCTTTTAACGGTTGCAGCAGGGGTTCTTCGCCGGCCGGCTCAGGGGATAATTCCCGGGACTGGAGTAGAATCCGGTCTTTCAGCAACTGGCGTTCGGTGTCGGAGAGCATCAACCTGTTATTTCACCTTCTTCAGTTTCCGGTTGAACTTATTCCGGTACTCTTCGACTTCGATCATGGGAGGCCGTTCATCTTCCATCAGTTCAATTTCAATCTGTTCATGCTGCTCGTTTTTCACCTGAAATTGTCTGAGTACGGTTTCATGATCTGCCTTGTCGATCACCCCCAGGGCTTTGGCTCTTTTGATAAACGTCTGTAAAATTCCGAACGACATTTTGCCGAGTGCCTGGGTCGGCTGGTTCTCATGTACCCGCTTGTCCAGGTCAGTCTGGGCGAACGCCTCAAGCCCGAACTTGTGATGGACGTCGATCAGGTGGGAGGTTTCCACGCCATATCCAACAGGAAAGTTGATCTGTTCAAGCACTTCGCGGCGAACGGCATATTCGCCGGAGAGCGGCTGGATCATGGCGGTCAGTTCGGGAAAGAAGAGGGAGAAGAGAGGGCGGACCAGGATTTCCGTCACTCTGCCTCCACCGGACGCCCTCACATCCCCCGAGAAGGCGAGCGGGCGGTCGTAGAAGGCTTTGACATATTTAACGGATTCCCGGTAGATCAGCGGTGCAACCAGGCCGTAAACAAATCGGGGATGGATGTTGCTGATATCGGCGTCCACATAGATGATGATATCTCCCTTGAGCTGGTAAATCGCTTTCCAGAGATTTTCACCTTTCCCTTTTTTCTCTCCGAGATGCGGGAGAATTTCACTTGCCAGATAGGTATCGGCACCGAAATTCCGTGCTACTTCCAGTGTTTTGTCTTCCGACCCGGAATCGATCACAGCGATCTCATCGAGAAGCGGATACCGGTTGACCAGTTCAGATCGAAACAGAATGATCTCCTTGCCGATCGTCTTCTCTTCATTGAGTGTCGGAAGACAGAGCGAAACAGTCAGGCCTTGCCTCTCCTTTTCCTCGACCAGTTTTTTCAGGTCCCAGAACTGGGAGTGGTGATACGTATTCGATTGGATCCACTTTTGAAGGTCAGTCACAATATCCTCCGTCAATAGCTAACAACGTTGCGATAATTTGAGTAATTCCCTTGTAGATCGGGTCGATTTTGATTGTCTCGTTCTCTTTATGAAGATTATCGCCTTTGGTCAGGCCCAGCGTCAGGGCGGGAATTTTTTTATCGATAAAAGCAGAAAGTTCCGAGATACTGGGTGCCAGCCTCGGTTCAATGCCAAGTTCCTGGATAATATTTCGGGCGCACCGTGTAAGCGGGTGGGAGAAGTCGATGCCGCCGGGGCTTCTGCGTGCGAAGATGTCGACCTGGACTTCATCTCCCTTTTTTGAAGAAATTTCGATCCCGATCTCTTCGATTCTCTCACCGATTTCGTCGACCACTTCTTGCGACTCCGATCGCACCTCAAATCGCAGTGAAGATTCCCGTGCAATGGTATTGAAAGAGCTGCCTCCGGATATAGACCCCATCACTACACTGGTTCTCGGCCGTTTCGGAAGACGCAGGTCGTTGATCTTGTTGATCACTTCGTTGAGTGTTAAAATGGCACTTGCATCCCCGAATCGCGTCCAGTCGTACGATTCGGGGACTCGGCAGATGATCTCTCCGCGAAGCATACCGATGGAGTTGTAGCTGAGGCGTCCAAGCTCTACACCTTCGAGACAGATCGCCGAATCGATATCAAACGGATTGTTGTCCAGAAAAAAGCGGATACCTTTCAAGTCTCCGCGTCCCAAACTTTTAACGCCGGCCAGCAGAACCAGCCTGTGGCGCAACTTGATATCAAGCTCTTCGATAATATAGGGGATCGTGGCAAGCAGTGCTGCACCCAGGCTGTTATCTGCTACTCCTGTCCCGGTGATCGAATCGGTATTGACCTGCATGGTGTGATCGGCCTTTGCAGAGAAGATCGTATCGGTATGTGCGTTGATCAGAATGCTTTTTTCATTGTCACTGCCAGGCAGAACTCCTATTCCGTTTCCGGCCTCGTCGGTTGAACACTCTGTCAGTCCTGCTTCATTGAACCGGTCCAGTATAAATTGAACACGTTGCTCTTCACCGAACGTCGGTGCCGGTATTTCGCCCACCATGACCAGGTTGGCCAGCAATATTTCGCTCATTTCCCGGAGCCTCTTCTCGATGTCGGGCAGCCTCCTGTATATCTTTTGCATTTTATCTTTCGCCACCGTTTTATGCGTTTATTCCGATTTCAAGTCGGATTTTACATTAAAATTACCCAATTCTTTTCAATTGGCGAAAAAGGAACATTTTTCGAAAATTAGTGTAAAATTGTATGGGTCATTCGCTTCGCACAGCGAATCGAACAGTTCACGTGTGAATCGAACAGTTCACGTGTGAATCGAATAACTCGCATACGAAACGAATAGAAAGATTTGTATTCTGTGTGTTCTGACAGATAATAATCAGGATTGAAACCCTGCTAAAACAGGTATCATTAATAAAAGAAGGAGACACCCCATGTTTAAAACGATAAGTCACTATTTCACATTACTTGCAGTCTCAATCGGACTGATTTCCATGGTCGCTTGTTCGACCGATCCAGGAGCCGGTACAGGTACATTGGAGGTTTGGATGCACGATGCTCCGGCCGAACTGGAAGAGGTTAATATCTTTGTTGAGGAGGTAGCTGTCAATCCGATCGGAGAACCGGAAGGGTGGAGAGTTGTCGGAGAACCTCAACAACATTTTAATCTGCTTGAACTGGTCAACGGCGAGTTTGCACCCCTTGGTGAAACTGAACTGGAAGCAGGAACTTATAACCAGGTACGGCTGATTGTCAGCCGCGATGATAACTATGTGGTTGTCGATGGAGAGGAGAGGAGCCTTAAGGTGCCCAGCGGCGAACAGACAGGAGTAAAAGTCAATGTCAATATGACGATCAGTGAAGATGAGCACCTTGTTTTACTGCTCGACTTTGACGTTTCCAAATCTGTGCGTCAGTTAGGCCAGGGCCAGGGTGTCGCGGACTATTTGCTGACACCCGTAATCCGAGCCACTCTGGCTTCTGAAACCGGTTCTGTTGCAGGTACCGTAATACCCGCCGAAGCTCGTCCGGTTATTCACGCATTGGTCGATGGAAATGGAGCTGAAGCCGATACGGTAGCCACAACCTTTGCCGATCTGGAGTCAGGAGAGTTTATGCTTGTCGGCCTTGCTCCGGCCAGCTATACGATCTCTGTTGAACCTCGTAACGAGGGTTACGAGTCGACTCAGATCTTCAGTGTACCGGTAACGGCAGATGAAACGACCGATCTGGGCGAAATCGAACTGGAGTCTGCAGAAAATGGAGACGACGATAACGACAACGGAGAGAACGGTAACTCTTGATCAATTCCAGGCTGGCATGACGAATAGGCCAGCCGTATCGAAATGTATTGGCGGTAAACTATAAGACACTGAGCCTCCGGGGTAGATCCGGGGGCTTTTTTTTGGTCCAACAGGAGGCTCCGGCGCCGATCCGGAGGCTTTCTTTTATTCCTATACCGGTACTGCTTCGCTGTAGTATTCGCGGATAGAAGATTTGTGTTTTGCCTGTCCCTTCAGTGTAGCGGAAGTCGAATCGTGGATCTCGACGACCACATAATCGCCTTTTCTGTACTCTTCGCGGTCGAAGACAACCATTTTGTTGGTGTCGGTTCGGCCGCAAAGCTGTTCGTCGGACCGTTTGCTCGGGCCTTCGACCAGAACGAGGTGTTCGCGGCCGATCTCCGTGAGGTTGATCTCTTGCTGGATCATCATCTGCTGCTCGATGATTTCGGAGAGTCTCCGCTTTTTGACCTCATCCGGAACGTCATCTTCAAATTTTCGATGAGCAAGAGTCCGTTCCCGTTCGGAGTAGGCAAACATATAGGCCAGATCGTATCGGACAGTTTCCATCAGGGTCATGGTATCGCGGTGTTCTTCTTCGGTTTCTCCACAAAAACCGGCAATAATGTCGGTTGAGAGGGAGAGGCCGGGGATGATCTCACGCATGGTATCGATCAGCTCCAGGTATTGTTCCCGGGTATAGGGCCGCCGCATCCTCTCCAGCATCTCGTTATTTCCGGACTGGGCGGGGATATGGATATAGTTACAAAGGTTGGGACGTTCGGCGATCAGATGGAGCAGGTCGACGGGAAAGTCTTTCGGATGCGGGGAGGAGAAGCGTATTCTCATTTCCGGATCAACCCGGCTGGTGTGATCCATCAGAGTGGTAAAATCTGAGTTATCTGTTCTATAGGAGTTGACGTTCTGCCCCAGAAGAGTCTCTTCTCTGGAACCGTTGTCGCTCAGCTGCTTCAGTTCATCGAGAATGCTCTCCATCGGCCGGCTTCGCTCCCTCCCCCGGGTAAACGGTACTACGCAGAAGGAGCACATATTATCGCACCCGCGCATGATGGAGACAAAGGCTGTTACCCCGTTTCCGGATGTACGTACAGGTGTGATGTCGGCGTAGGTCTCTTCCAGAGACAGTAGCACGTTGACTGCTTTTCGGCCGTCGTCCACCTGGCGCAACAGGCGGGGGATATCCCGATAGGCGTCCGGGCCCACCACCATATCGACCAGCTGCTCCTGTTCGATAATCTGGTCGCGAATCCGTTCGGCCATACAGCCGAGTACGCCGACAGTCAGATCTCTATTCGACTCTTTGAGGCCCCGAAGCTCTTTGAGCCGGTTCCACACTTTGGTTTCGGCGTTTTCACGAATCGCACAGGTATTGACAAAAATTACATCCGCTTTGTCGGGTTCGCCGACCGGTTTCATCCCCTCCTCCATTAAAATGAAGTTGACGATCTCCGAGTCGGCAAAATTCATCTGACAACCGTAGGTCTCGATATAAAATTGTTTATTATCCAGATCCTGTCGGCTTGCTTCGTTATAACTCATCAGTTCGGCCAGGTTTCCGGGTTGGCTCGCCAGCTATTCAGCAGTTGAAGGCTCTCTTTTTTGATGTAGCCCTCGTCTACAGCAACGTTAATCAAGGTTTTGTAGTCTGTCAATGCATAAAGAGGCAGGTTGGCCATATCAAACTGTTCGTTGGCCTTGTCGAATCCATAGGTAAATATGGTGACAACCCCCTGAACGTCGGCTCCGATAAACTGAAGTGCGTCCACTACCGACATGGCCGATCCGCCGGTGGAGATCAGATCCTCGATCACCACGGTTTTCTGCCCTTTATCAACGCCGCCCTCGATCTGATTGCCCAGCCCGTACGATTTAGCTCTGGCGCGGACGTAGGCCAGCGGCTTGTCCAGATTTGAGGCCACCCAGGCGGCATGCGGAATGCCGGCGGTAGCTGTACCGGTAATCACCTCGACGTCGGGAAAATGTTTCTCAATCGCATCGGTGAGCTTTCGGGCTATCTTTTTTCGAATTTCCGGATAGCGCAAGGTCAGTCGGTTGTCGCAGTAGATGGGGGAGTTCCAGCCGGAGGCCCAGGAAAACGGGTTATCGGGCCGCAAAATCACTGCATTGATTTTCAGCAGATCCCGCGCCAGCTCTTCAGCAAACGTTTTATCGTATATCATTTCTTTAATGCTCAAAATCCTTGTCGTCATCTCATTTCCAAAGAGTGTACTGTCGTCAACTCAATTCGAACAGTACAAAAAATTCGCATCCTCACATCACTGATAACAGGTAATAGCTGAAATAAAGGAGAATCCAGGCATAAATACCTGCCAGCAGATCATCGGCCAATATACCAATTCCGGAAGGAAAATGCTGTATACGCTTAATTCCAAAAGGCTTGACAATATCAAAGATTCGGAACAGTATGAATGCTGCGATCAGCCATGGAAGATCCTCCATAAATATGCCGGTCAACGGGAGAAACAGCAAAACTACAGCCTGGCCCGCAAATTCATCAATTACAAAGCTTCCGGGGTCTTCTCCCCATCGGCTTTCACAGTAATCTGCGGCCCAGATTGCCAGAGCGGAGCTGACGAGAATGGCCGTAAACAGGCCGGTCGTACCATACGAGATTGCAATCGGATAGAGCAGCAGAAAGCTGACAAGAGAGCCGAACGTACCCGGAGCGAACGGGACCATACCCGCACCGGCGAGGGTGCCGACCGCCAGCTTCAAATGGTTAATCATTGTTATTCAGCCTGGAAAAGAGGTGACGGTTCACATAGAGGTACTCGATTCCGGTGTAGACGGTAACGGCCACAACGAGAAGCATGGCCCAGCCCATGATGAAGGTATCCATCAGAGCATGTATATGGTTGGAGAACATGATATCTGCCTGCAGGAAGACGCCGATCAGCAGAGCGACGTAGAGAAACACCATCTGCAGTACTGTTTTCGCCTTGGCCGAAACACGTGTTTCCATTGTGATTCCGCGGTAGTCGGCAAAGACACGGAGCAGCGTAACGATTACATCCCTTGCCACAATCACACCGATAGCCCACCATGGAAATTGTTCCGGATCGATAAATGGCAGGCATACGAAACCGGCAAAGGTGAGGATTTTATCGGCAAGCGGGTCGAGGAAAATGCCTGATTTGGACTCGACACCGTAAGTGCGCGCGATATAACCGTCGAAAATATCCGTTACCGCTGCCACAGCAAACACGGCAATACTGAGAGACCGCCACACCAGTTCGTCCTGAACATACATATAGAGAAATATGGGGGCCAGGAAGATCCGGAATACACTTAATATGTTCGGTACGTTTTGCACAGGGCAAAGATACAAATTCAGGAATGGAGTTAAATCTTTTTTCCGGATTCGCCGAAACCGCTGACTGAATTCGTGGAAACCGCTGACTGAATTCGTGGAAACCGCTGACCGAATTCGCCGAAACCGCTCTCTGTTGGAAACATGAAGATAAATGAGGTATGTTTGACGGTTAAAAGGCCGTAGCATAGAAGCATGCGGGCGAGGTGGATCTTTGTGAATGTAAGCTGTGAAAAATGTTAAAAGCGTGGATCATATCGATTGGCAATGAATTGTTGATTGGTGATACGGTCAATACCAATGCGGCCTGGATCGGGCGATTTCTGACCGAACAGGGCTTTTCAGTCGAAGAGGTACGTACAATTTCCGACGGATATGAGAAGATCCGCCAGGCGATCGGAGAGGGGCTGAACCGGGCCGATCTGGTAGTAACAACAGGCGGCCTGGGGCCGACTCACGACGATGTCACCAAAAAGGCGGTGGCCGATCTGTTTGATGCGGACCTGACGG
>SLKI01000068.1 GCA_007134695.1 Balneolaceae bacterium | reverse complement strand
CGGATTTATCGCCCTGAACAAGCATGGTGAAGCCGGCGGATATGCCGTGCGGGACGGGTTCAGCTATGCAGTGACCGGCAGTGACGGATATGAATTGATCGACTCCGACCACGAGATTTGATTGGCAGAGACTACAAGACTCTCTATTCTGCCAACTCCAGAATCAGGAGAGAACTGCCTTCCAGTTCACTGTGAATAATTCCATACAGCTTCTCCTCATGCTGAGCATAAGGAACAAACCATCTCGGCACTTCAATCCTCGTCATCTTTTGGTTCCCAAGGTCCAGTCGCAGAACAAACCCCGTCTCTTGAAATGGAAGAGGTGCAAAGTATACAATGTTACCATCCGTTCGAATTTCCATAAAGTAAGGAACCGTCTCACTCTCAAGTAATTCGTCTTCAAGACCCGGATAACTTTGTGGATCTGGGCGAATGCGATCAAAAATAGCCTGTTGAGCCTGATCATCAAACTTATATTCCGGAACCCCAGGAACCGGATATGACTCTTTGGAAAGGTCCCTCAAATCTATCCGGTGAACCGTAAAATCGTCCGACGTAGCGTAATAGAACGACTCTCCGGTGGCATGCCACACGGTTTCGAGCCCTAAAAAAGAATCCTCCACATAGTTACCGAGTAACATGGTCTCATTGCCGGGTAGCTCGAAAAGCAGTTCGTCCAGGCGGAGATTCTCATCCAGGCGATAGACATAAATCGGATATATCTCACCGGCATTTCGGTGACTCGGATAGAATACACCCATGTATCCCTGATGTTCACTATAGTAGAATGATTCGATTCGATAATCCGAATAGTTCTGAAGACTCAACGTCTTTTCAAGTTCCAGGTCATCTTCCAGAATATGATACACCGTAACTCTGTGTTGATTCTTGTCCAGCACATAGAGCCGGCTTTGTGAATCGATGTAGAGATCATTAATCAGCCCATACTCACCGGGACCCTGACCACGGCCCCCTACACTCTGGATGGGTTCACCCTCAACGGACAACAGATGCAATGTCCAGTTTGAGGAATCCACAACAATTGGACGTCCGGTTTTGTCCACGACAAGATTTAACATTTGATGCATGGGTGTCTCCTCAAAACCTTTCTCAACGACAAAAGAGACCGGAATGGATTCAATCTGATCCACATATGCAAGAAACGGGTTGCCTGGAGCTGGACGCTGCTCATCAGCCATACAACCCGAAACCGAAACAAAGATCAATATGAAAACAAATATTCGGTGTCTCATAAACTATCCGAAGTTGTAAATTCGTATCGACTATAATTTCTAATCAGAATCATCAGATTGCAACTGCTCACAGATACCACCTGCAGTTTCACAGCCTAGATTAAATGCATGATATTCACTCCAAGAAATGAGCCAATGATATGGATTATTATCCTTACATTCCTCCACCATCTGCCCACAGTCAATCTCATCATCTTCATCATCCCCAGGACCTGCAAACAAAGAAACAGGAGAGGAAAATGATGCAAAACAGATAAATACCGCAACTAACAATAATTTTAGAGTTTCCATGGGTTCTAAATTTTAGTTAGAATTTGTCATTGTCAGACATATGCCTGACTCAACTTAAGGAAAAGGATATTTCACATTATTTCATCGGTTTATTTATCGTTTTTCCCTTCGGTTTTTTCTGTTGTATACTCCAATATCTTTTCGGGGAATACCCTGTTAAATCTTTAAATGCCGTCGAAAAACTGTTCGGCCTCCGATATCCACAATAGTGGGCGATTTGGCTGATCGTCCGGTTGTTGTTGCACTCCACCATCACACGTTTGGCAAACTCAACACGGTGTTTTTTTAGATAGGATGCCGGCGTATATCCAGTATAATGTTTGAATAGACTGGCAAAGTTGTGATCCCTTATTGCACATAAATCCTTCACCCTTTCAACAGTACATTGCGAATTTATCAACTCATCATTCAAATAGCTTAATGCATTGACTACCTGAAATGGCCACGTTTCATCCGGATTGATCAGATCGTTTTTCCAGAATTCTCGCCAAATATTTTGAATCCTCTTGTTGTTGACCATACTTATTTCTCTATGGCTTTTGTTAGTTTTCAAAATCTGGTGTTGACTCAATCTATCTGAGTTAATTCCTGAAAAAATGAATGTTTGGGATATCAATCGTGATTCGCTAAAAAACCAATCTTGTATTCACAAGAGTATCTGAAGGAACCTTTGTTACAGAATTTGTGATTAGATTTTTTTAATGTTTGTTTAGCAGAAAGAGTTTACAGAATAGATCTGCGCCTACGGTACCACATCCGCCGCATCTCTGCCCTCGCTCACTTCAAACTCCAGCTCCCGGCGGATCTCTTCACCCGAGTTCAGATCCCGGATCGTCCAGTAGAGACGATAGTCGCCCACCTCAAGGCCCTGCGTTTCGATCTCTATGCTCTCGGCAAAGCGACTTTCGTCGGTCTCAAAGTTCAATGTGATCGACAGGTCCGAGCCGTTGCGCGAGAGAAGTTCCCTCAATCCGCTGCGCTTCGGCTCGATCTCGTAGGCGACCTCGAACCGGGCCGTTCCTCCCTCATCCCGGCCCAGACGGTAGACCTCGAAGTGGACCACCAGCTCTTCGCCCTCCGGGATCGTCCGGTTGTTGGAAACAACAAACGGAAACAGACTCCCTTCCGGCGGCTCCTCATGCTTCTGGATGCCGACAATCAGGTCGGAGGCCAGCAGCCGGCCGGGTTCGGAGTCCAAAGGCTCCGGCTGCGGCAGCTCGATGCGGCCCAAACCTCGAAGGCTCTGTGGAAACGTCGACTCCATCGTCGGCGACGAATCGGGATGGCGGTTGTGAAGCTCGGCGTAGAGCACCTGGCGGACCGGCTCCTCCAGGTGCGGCAGGGTAAAGACCGAACTGCTGGGCAGATCACCCCGGTAGTCGAGCACCAGGTCGGCGTGACGACGGTCGCCGGAGATCACCTCTCCGTCGGCGTCGCGGAGCTGAAGGCCGTGGGTTAGCCGGTAGTGGCGCAGGGCCTCTTCGAAGGAGGTCGCATCTTCGGGCAATAGCACTCCCTGGTTGGCGGCCAGATCGTCGGTGAAGGCGAAACGGGGCCGGCTCTCCAGGAAGGTGACCAATACAGGCCGGTCGGCTTCGTCGAGCATCCGGTACTGGTAAACGTCGAGCGGGATGTCGGGGAACTCCTTGTCATAGGTGGAGATCTCCTCCGGGGCCCGCTGCCAGTTCTGACGGGTGGCTGCCCTGGTGCGCTGTTCTTGCATCGGGCCCTGATGTTTACCAAAGTTGGGGGGAGTTCGACCAACTCCAAGATCCCATTCAACCATCATATTGGAATATCGATCAGCAAAATAAAAATCGACCGTGGAGAGTTGTTCGTAGTAGAGCCACTGAAACACCATTCCAGGGGTTACCTTTTCTCCGACAGTCGTTCTACCACCCATAAGGCTCTCGATAGCAAACCGACTGTCGGAAAAACTGAAGGCCTGGTTCGGAATAAAATCCTCGACCGTCTCCACCCGCCGGAAACCGCCCAAAGCTGTCTCACCGAAGATCACCACCAGGTTGTACTCCATCTGTTCGTTGGGCCGCTCGTAACTCCAGATCTCATAGTAGGGCTGAGGGTCCAGATCCATAACCACAATGGGCATATGTTCCCTGATACAGGTTGGCAGTTGCGAGCAGACCACCGTCGCCCTTCCCCGATCGGCCCGGAGGAATCCGTCCACTTGACGATCCGGCTCCCCATAGCGCACGTAATAGGGGCCGCGATCGTCAGTCCCGTAAGGCGGGTTGTCGCGGCGGTCGTAGTGCTCGCGGGCATAGGCGATTCGCTCCCAGTGTTCGAGAAGCCGCTCGTTGTAGCGGGTCCCCGGCGTCGGGTTCAGGCTCTCCCAGAAAAGCCGGATCTGCCGGTAGAGGTCGGGGTCGCCGTCTTCCAGAAGTTCTTCCCACTCCCGGGCCAGGTCTCTGCCGGCCAGCGGCTCCAGATAGGCCAGTTCTTTTTCGAGAGCCGGGCGGTTGGCTTCGACCGATTCGGCCGTCAGCCCCCACAGGTAGATCGCCGAGGCGGTTTCGTAGTGGCCTCTCAGGTTTTGTTCGACCGTCAGGCGGATATACTCGCGGCCGACCGCCAGGCTCGGGGTGTCCAGTTCGGTGAAGGCCGAGGCCCAGACCTCCAGGGCGTCTTCGTAATGGCCGGCGGCTTCCAGGTCGAGGCCTTGGTGGAGCAACCGGTGCTCGGGCGTGCTATCCATTGAATCTGAGGTCGCAGAAAGCATCCTATTGTCAGCATTCGTTCCCGTACTCAAAACTGCATGATCGGCAACAACCACTTCAGCGCTCACTATCGCCTCAGTGACCTCAACCGATCCGGCGGCCATGATTTCTTGATCGGCCGCACTTACTCGTTCAGCCGCCGGCAACCACGTACTACTATTTGCATCCGGCAATTCTGCCGATGCGAAAAAAAGCAGACACAAGAGCGACAGTTTGACCATCGGTCTCTCCACGCGGTTTGATCTTGAATTGGAAAAGCTCGGTTGCCTGGGAAGGCGGTTGCCTAATAGCCTTGATACCTGAAGATCGGATACTGAAAAGTTCGACTGCCTGAACCCCGGGTATCAAAAGCCCGTACTCTACATACACTCAAGTACTACATCAGTAATTTAACCCTTGCCGATAAAAAGTCAAGAAACAATTTGTTGGAGGCAAT
>SLKI01000038.1 GCA_007134695.1 Balneolaceae bacterium | reverse complement strand
ATGATATGAGTAATTTTAAATATCTTGAGCATAAGTTAAAATTACTCTTTAATTATCCAACTTTGGGTGATGCCGTAAATAAAGCTTTTGACCTATTGGATGACTCTAACTCCAAAAAAAAATGGATGGATAAAAGGGAGGAATATTTTGATTCAATAGCTGATCCCAACAAGCAGCTGATTGAACTTTTGTTTGCATGTTATAATGGCAAAAAATAAACGTACCATTGGCTCAGTGTTAAAAGGTATATATATACGTATCCTAACTATATTTATACCATTCACTTTCCCAGCTCATGTAACCACTTTTTTACACCGATTAAGAGGAGTAAAGGTTGGAAAGGGTTCTAAAATCAATCGAACAGCTCAAATCGATGATTCTCGCCCGGATCTTGTTGAAATAGGTAGGCACGTGTGGGTAACTGCTGGTGTAATGATTCTTTGCCATCAAAGAGATCTCGCACATTATGAGATCGATAAACCGGTTATGAACTGTCCGCTCACACATAAAGGTATTACAATAAAAGATGGTGCACATATTGGAATTGGGGCGATTATAATGCCGGGGGTAACAATTGGAAAAGGTGCGGTTATTGGAGCAGGAGCTGTAGTGACGAAAGATATACCTGATTATTCAGTAGCTGTTGGAATACCAGCAAAAGTCATAAAAACATTTGAGGAGTGAAAAAAGACTTTTCGATTTCTACTTATCGGATTCTTCTTAATGCACTATCCCAAAAAGGATACACTTTTCGAACCTACAAGCATCATTCAAAAAGTCCCTCAGAGAAAGATATCTTCTTCCGCCACGACGTAGATGCTCGAAAAGAACACTGCCTCCAATTTGCCCGTATGCAGCATGAAATGGGTATTGTTGGTACCTACTACTTCCGAATGATTCAACAGTCGTTCGATCCGGAGGTTGTAAAAGAGATCGCCTCCTTGGGTCATGAAATCGGCTACCACTACGAGGATATGGACATCGCCAATGGAGATCCGCATCAGGCTATTAAACTGTTTGAAAAACACCTGTCGCAATTACGAGAAGTAACAGATGTAAAAACCATCTGCATGCACGGTAGCCCACTAAGCAAGAACGACAACCGCGAACTCTGGAACCATTACGACTACCGCGATTACGGCATCATCGCCGAACCCTATTTCGACCTGGATTTCAGCAAAGTGCTATACCTTACTGACACCGGCCGCCGATGGAATGGAGATAAAGTGAGCGTACGAGATCGGCCAGCCGATGGGAGTATTAACTCAAAAATGGAGGGGAAGAGGCCGCTTTCCGATCAATACAACTTCCGTTCCACACATGAAATCATAAAAGCATGTGAAGAAGGCAAACTCCCGGATCAGATCATGTTCAACTTTCACCCTCAGCGATGGACTGATAACCCGCTATTATGGACACAGGAGCTGATAGTACAGAATGTAAAAAATGTAGCGAAACGAGTGTTAAAAAAGAGTCGTGCATCATCTTTATCCAACTGACATATAACTTTTCGTCATCAACTTCACTTAAACTCAAGTTAATACGATGAAAATCCTCTCCGTTGTCGGCGCCCGTCCGCAATTCATCAAACTCGGCCCGCTATCAAGAGAACTCCGCAGAGAGTACCAAGAGATTATCATCCACACCGGTCAGCATTACGATCATGAAATGTCGGATCTCATTTTTGAACAACTGGAGATTCCAAAGCCGGATTTGAACCTGGAGATCGGTTCCGGAAGTCATGGGTCGCAAACCGGTCAGATGCTGGTGGGCATCGAAGAGGAAATTCTAAACCATCAGCCAGATATGGTACTCAGTTTTGGAGACACTAATTCTACTCTGGCCGCCTGCCTGGCCGCGTCAAAACTACAAGTGCCATCGCTGCACATCGAAGCAGGACTTCGCAGCTTTAACCGTTCCATGCCGGAGGAGATCAATCGTGTGGTGGCCGACCATACGGCCGATCTGCTCTTTGCCCCGACCAACGAAGCAGTAAAAAACCTGGAAAATGAGGGGCTGAGAGAGAAAACCGTACTGACGGGCGACATCATGGCCGACTCGGTACGCTTCGTGCAGAGTAAAATTGGCAAGAATCGATACAATGGGAGGGCTTATCATCTGCTAACTCTGCACCGGCCTTATAATGTAGATGATCCGGAAAAGTTATCGAAGCTGTTCCGTGAGTTAGGAAGTATCAATACCGATATCATCTTTCCGGCTCATCCGAGAACTCAACATGTTATTCAAGAGCACCAAGTGAAGGTGCCAGGGAATATTGAATTGATCCCGCCCCAGGGTTATACAGATTTCCATGGACTACTTAAATATGCAAGCAAGGTGATCACAGATTCCGGAGGCTTGCAAAAAGAAGCCTATATCGCCGGTAAACCGTGCATCACTGTCCGGCCGGAAACAGAATGGGTGGAAACAATTGAAGCGGGCTGGAATATGTTACTTGATATCACGGACCCTGATTTTGCCGGTAAAATTGAGAGCTTCAATCCAACAGGTAATCGACCAGATCTGTATGGAAACCAGGTTGCAAAACGGATGGTACAGGAAATTGGCAAGTTTCTTGCTGAAAAAAAATAGAAAACCCACATCTTTTTAAAACCACACCCAATTACCGTTAACATGCTCCGAAGCCTGCTGCTGACCCTGCTTTTCTTGCTGCCGACGACTCACCTGATCGCCCAGCAGGCAGAAAGGGCGGGTTCTGTGCATCAGGTCGACTTGATCATCCGGGCCAACGTCGGATCGGAAACCCCGTTCTGGCTCCAGCATAACCGCCGGGATCTGATCCCCGAAACCAGCGGCGTTCAGGCAGGCCTGCTGGCCGAAGGGGAGAGGCCGCTATCAGACCGCATCAACCTGCAGTGGGGCGGAGAGGTGTACGGCAGCGGGGATGCAACGATCCGCGACCGACCGCTCCATCAGGCCTACCTGGGCCTGCAATACCGCAACTGGCAGCTACGCGGCGGTTTGTGGGCCGAAACGGTCGGTATTACCGACCCCGACCTGTCAGCCGGCCCCTCCATCTGGAGCCAAAACGCCCGGCCGATGCCCAAAATCAAAATCGAGCTGACCGATTTTACCTCCGTTCCCCTCACCGACGGATGGATGCAGGTGATGGGAGGCTTCTCCCACGGCTGGTTTGAAGGAGGGAGGGTGGTCGAAGATTTTTACCTCCACGAAAAGTATGCCTACGCCAAGATCGGCAAAAGCGGCTACCCGGAACTCTACGCCGGGCTGATCCATATGGGCCAGTGGGGCGGGTATGATACCAGGCGGTTTGGCCAGCTTCCGGTAGGTTTTCGCGACTTTTTACGAATCTTTATGGGCGAAGAGGGAGGAGAATCGTCGCCTCAAACCTGGCAAAACAATCGTTTCGGCAACTCGCTCGGATCGTGGCAGGCTGGCATCTACCTGCAGCGGGGGCAGTGGGAATTTCTGGTCAACAAAGAGACCATTTTTGAAGACGGGAGCGGGCTGAAGCTCTGGAGCCCGGAGGACGGAGTGCAGGGGATCAATATCCGCTACCATCACGGTGCGGAGGCATCCGGTACCTACCGGGCGGGCAGTACAGGGGCAACGCGAACCCTTTTGCCGGCCGCATCATCAACATCTCGCCATCTTGCCGTATCCGGGTTTACCTACGAATTCTGGCACACCAAGTCTCAAAGCGGACCCGGGAGGCAGAACCGGCCGTCTGACTGGGAGGGAGATCCCCTCTACGACGAAGACGGCCACCGTTTTGGCGGGCGCGACAACTACTTTAACCACGCCGTCTACCGCCAGGGGTGGAGCTACTACGGCCGGACGATCGGCGTCCCCTTTATCACCCATGACATCGAGAGCGGCCGGATGATCAACAACCGGATGATCGGCCACCACCTGGGCCTGATGCATCAGGCCGGCAGGTGGGGCGTCCGGGCGCTCTATAGCTGGACGAAAAACTACGGGGCTTACGACTTTCCCAACAATACCGAGGGGCCGTTCGACGAGCCGCTGACCCAGAACTACACGATGCTCTCCGTTTATACAGATCTGGACAGGCTGGTGGACCTTCCGCTGACGGCTGCGCTCGAGGCCGGCCTCGACTGGGGCGAATTCAAAGGGCGGCGAACCGGGGTGCTGCTGTCGCTGGTCTACCGGCTGGCCGGGGCGGGGTAGGGGGAAGGTTTTTCTCCCGTTTGAAACCAAAACAGCCGGCAAGCCGTAAGATGGCTCTGGCCGTGTTGGGGTGAATTCATGTACTGGAGTGAATCCACGCGTTGGAAGGTAATCATCAGGCCAGATGAAATAATAACTCACCGTAAAACATGATGACAGGCTTTTACCAACTCGACCAGGGAGTGTTAGGCAATACAATTACCATATCCTCAGATGGACGGGAGGTGGGCCAGCTTACCGGGTCCGCCTGGTCGCAATCCAAAACAGGCACACTGAACGGCAAGAAGTATCTATTCGAAATCAGCGGGTTTTTCAGACAGGAAGCAACGATCATCAGCCCTGACGATCGATCGATTGTCGGCAAGATCGACTTTAACTCCTGGCACACCAAGGGGCAAATCATCCTGGGTGAAACAACCTACCAGTGGAGCTACAAAGATATTTTCAATACCAAGTGGGAGGTGCTGGATGGCGCGATCCCTGTGATGCAGGGGAAATTCTCGCTGTCGAAAGGGGAGGTGACGAGCGAATTGGCCGACGAGCTTTTGGTGTTGTCCGGGGTGTTT
>SLKI01000033.1 GCA_007134695.1 Balneolaceae bacterium | reverse complement strand
TGGAGCTCTTTGAAAAATTTCCCGTTGGCAAACCCGATTTCCAAAATCCTTTCCCCATCCGACGGAATCATCGTCTCCAGAGTCAGATCAAATAGAGGTTTATTCCCCTGATTCATCTTTTCTGCTATCGTCTCTGCAAAATCTCCGGAAGGCTTTCGTAGTTGTCGAGCGATAAATTCCATATCGGATTCAGAAGAACGATTGGTTTTCTTGGATGACATAGCATGACAAATTCTTTGACATTTAAAATTTTTTTACAATTTTAAGACTAATATTTGATAAAACAAGATATTATTAAAAATAACAGAGAGAACCGTTAAAATCGGTGGAGATATATGAAATATGCAATTAAATTGATCAGAGACGGGCATTTCGATCTGGTCAGACAAGAGTTGTCCAAAAGAGTTTATCACCGATCCCTAACATTCGGGCTTGGAAGAGATCTTGAAAAGGAGTTCACACCGGAACCTGCTAAAATCAAGATCCAGATTCGCAGACTTCAGAAATCCGATATTGATCACCTTTTCGACAACCAGGAGCTTTTGGATAAACATCCCAAGCTCGTTAACTATCAAAAAAACCTTATTCACAGCGGTATAGCAACATGTTATGTAGCAGTCGATGAAAACGATATTCCCTGTTATATGCAGTGGCTAATCTGCTCTGATGAAAACAATAAGCTGCTTAACCATTTCAAGGGGGAATTTCCGCCTCTTGACAAAGAGGAAGCCCTATTGGAAGGTGCCTTCTGCAACCCGGACTTTCGCGGAAACAAAGTTATGCCTGCAGCGATGTCTTCAATTGCAGAAAAGGCGAAAGATCTCGGGGTTCGCCGGGTCCGGACGTATGTAGAAATTCACAATATTCCAGCTCTCAAAGGGTGTATGCGGGCCGGATTTACACCCTTTCAATTGAGAAAAGATCGGTGGCTTCTGTTCAGGCGTTCATCAACCTTCGGCCCGATCCCGGATGATTTGTATGAAAAATATTTAACCGACATGGGGATCACAGAACTTCAAAACTCTCCTCAATCGATTCAATCCTCCCGGCAATCTCTTCCCACTTGATATAGGTCTGCTCCAGTTCACTCTGGATCTTGTCATACTCGATCGTGACTTCCTTGACCTTTTCTCCGTCATCGTAAAAGGATGGATTTTTCATCTGATCTTCAATTTCTGACTTTCTTGACTCCAGCCGCTGAATTTCAGATTCAACTGTTTTCAATTGTTTTTGATAAGGCTTTAATCTATTTGACTTTTCAACTCTCATCTCTGCCCGGATCCGCCTCTCCTCTTTTCTCGAAATAGTCTTTACAGAGTCTTCACCTAATTCGTAAGTCTTCTCCCTCTCGCCGACATCCCTCATCTGAGCAGTACCATTTTTTTCTCGTAAATCAAGATACTCCGATACATTGCAATGCCAGGTTCTGATACTTCCGGGCTGGACCTCCAGAGTCTTGTTGACAATCGAATCGAGAAACTCTCTGTCGTGACTGACAATCATACAAGTACCTTCAAATTGCAAGAGTGCTTCCTTTAGAATTTTCTTCGATTTCATGTCCAGATGGTTGGTAGGTTCGTCGAAAATTAAAAGGTTTGCCGGTTTGACCAGCATTTTGGCAAGTGCCAGCCGGCTCTTCTCCCCTCCCGAGAGCACCCGAACTTTTTTAAAAACATCATCTCCTTCAAAAAGAAAACATCCTAAAAGGGTTCTAATTCTGGTTTCGCTCTCAAGTGGAGCCGCTTTCCGCATCTCATCAAGAAGATCGAGGTCCGGGTCAAGTTCCTCAGCCTGATGTTGAGCAAAAAACGAAATGGTTACATTATGGCCAGGCTCTCTCCTCCCCGACGAAACCGGCTCTACACCGGCCAGGATTTTGATCAGCGTAGATTTTCCGGCTCCGTTCGGCCCCACGACAGCTACCTTGTCTCCCCGCTCAATCTCGTAGTCAACGCCGTCGAACACTGTCAGCTCTCCAAAGCTTTTCTCCAGATTATTTACACGCATTATGATCTCACCACTTCTCTGAGGCTGAGGGAACCGGAAAGTTATTTCATCCTCTTCACCGATCGTTTCGATCTTCTCCAGTTTTTCAAGCTGTTTTATACGACTTTGAACCTGTTTTGCCTTGGAAGCTTTATATCTGAATCGATCTATAAACCGTTCGGCCTGTTTTATCTCCTTCTGTCGATTTTCGAACTCCTTTTCAAGTTGCTTTTTATGTTCCTCAAACTTCTGCTCATAAAATGAATAGTTGCCTGCATAGTCATAAAGATTGCCAGCGTTCAATGCCAGTGTTCGACGAGTAATTTCGTCCAGAAAAGATTTGTCATGTGAGACTACAATAACGGCGCCTTCGTAGTTGTGCAGGAACTTTTCCATCCACTGCATCGACTCGATATCCAGGTGGTTGGTAGGTTCGTCCAGTAACAGGTAGGTCGGTTTTTTCAATAGCAGTTTCGCCAAAGCGATCCGCATCAGCCAGCCACCACTGAAATGAGAGGTGGATCGATTGAAATCGGTTTCTTCAAATCCGAGTCCCGACAGAATTTTTTCTATTTCCGCATGCAGTGAAAAAGACCCCGACTGCTCCAGCTTTTCCTGTATGACGCCAAATCTGGATAAGGCTTTTTGATGAGGTTTACTGCCGGTCTCATTCTCTTCCATCGCCCTTTGTACTTCATGGAGCTCCCTTCTTAATTGTACCAACTCCTCAAAACAGCTTTCCACCTCTTCGAAAACGGTCAGCGCCGGGTCCGGCTCAACCCCGTCCTGCGGCAGATAACCAACTGTAGATCCTCCTCCAAGTACTACGTCCCCCTCTTCCGGCTGTTCTTCACCGGCAATAATTTTCAACAGGGTAGTTTTCCCCGAACCGTTGGGCCCGGTTAACCCGACCCGCTCTCCCGGATTGACAAGCAGATTGATATTGTCAAACAGTTTCCGGTCTCCGAATTGGAGCGATATGGAATTGAGCTGGAGCATATAGTTGACTGATCAATGATCGAAACTAATCTTCATATTTGTATTCCCACCAGGCCGGCTGATCTTTCAGATATTTATCGAACCAGGCAAGAATACTCTCTTTCCAGAGTTTATACTTTTTGTAGTCGACAATATGATGGTCCTGGTTCTCAACTGCTACGAAAGCTGTTTCCCGCTCAAGAAGTTTCAGTGCCGTATACATCTGCAGACTTTCACCCGGCGGAACATTGGTATCGCTCATACCGGTCACAAACAGAAGCGGTGTAGTCACCTGATCCGCCGAATAAAGAGGGCTTTGACCTACGTAGATATCCTCTCGATTCCAGGGAAAGGATTCGGCTGTTGCGATCGCACTGTATTGGAAACCCCAGAACCCTTCTCCCCAGTAACTGGCGATATTACTGATACCTGCATGACTCACACCGGCGGCAAACAGATCTGTACGGGTCAGCAGCAACATCGTCATAAATCCGCCATAAGATGCACCGATCGCACCTTCCCGCTCATGATCTGCGTATGGATGAGCTTCAAGAAATTGATCAACCCCCTCGATAATCTCATCTGCAACGATGTTTCCCCAGTCATTGACATGGAGTGCAGAAAACTCCTGTCCATAACCGATTGCTCCGCTCGGCTGCATCACAAAAACAATATATCCATTGGCTGCATAGAGTTCTTTGGGATAGCGGCCGCCAAACGCCCGGCTGACGGGTACCGTACCGCCGTAGTAGTAGGTGATAACCGGATAGGAGTTATCCGGATCAAAGTCCGGCGGATAGTAGACATATCCGTCGATCTCCCGACCTTCAGTTGTGGTATATCTCCAGACTTTGTCGTCCCCAAATTCCACTTGGCGGTAGTGTTTCTCCCCCGGATCAATCAGCAGTTCCGATTCTATCGTCTGCAGATTCAACAGATAGGCTTTGGCCGGGCTGGATATCCCGGTTCCGCTGTAAACGGCTATTTGGCCCTTCTGAGAGATGTCAAACTGTTGAACCACATCTTTCTCGGTCTCCAGCAATTCAAACCTTCGATTCTCCACTTCATAGCAGTAAAGGTTTTGATAGGACCTGTCTGTAGTAGAGAAATAGATCATTTCCGGATCTCCGCCCCATACCGCCTGGCCGATCGACGGGTCAAATTGCAGAGTAATCGGATCCATATCACCCGATGCGATTTCATAGATATATGCCTGGGTATCATAGTCGTTGGCCACCATTCCTTCCGGAACATGAGTTCCTAAATCGTCAAACATCGAAGGGCCGCCCGTAAAGAGAATCTTTCTGCCGTCGGGTGAAAACTGACCGCTGCCTCCAAATGGCACCGTAAAGAGCGAGTCGGTCTGCAATGTTGTGATATCGAGAAGCTGATATTCGGTGACACTGTAGGGACGGACAGAATAGTCGGTATGAGAGCGCGAGAACAGCAGCTTTGACCCATCCGGGCTGATATCGTTTAAAGAGGTGGAGAGCAGGCCTGCAGTCAAGCGCCGTGTTGTCCCTTCCGGTACATTCAGTTTGTAAAGAAAGTTTCGTGTGAAATGCCACGGCCTTCGATCTTCAAGATCGTCGAGAAGCCAGACTCCGCTCGGATCGGAATCCCGGCTTGTTGAGATGGAGTAGATAATAAATGAACCGTCCGGCGACCACTGATAACTGCTGAAATTGTCCACCTCCCGAAGTAGTCTCGACTGTGATCCGGCATCCAGATCCACCAGCCAGAGTGAACTTTTACTATCTGACCTCTCGATATAGGTGAATCGGTTGCCATCCGGCGCCCACTGAATATTGCCTATATCCATCGCCCCCCTGAATTCACGGTAGAGCTCTCCCGTATCCGTTTTGCGGATCTCCAGCCAGGAATCTCCCACTCCATCCGGAGGGGCAGGCTGATGGAGTCTCATTGCGACAAGGCTGCCATCTTCCGACAGGGCGAGGCTGCCAATTTGAGGCTGATTTGAGAGGGTTTCAAGGTCGAGATAACGTTTCGGATCGATGGAGGAGTTCAATCGGGCTTCTGTCTTGCCACTGATCTCAGCCTGCAAACCCCAGGGTGATTCAATGGCCTCCGGATGATAAAGTGTTCGAATCATCACCAGATGTTTACCCTGAGTGACTGAAACATCTGCCGAACCAATCCCGGGCTGACTCCCCGCCTCTTCGAAACTCATCTTGGCTGCCAACTCCTCTCCATTCAAATAGACGATAAATGGATGATGGCTGCTGACTTCAAGGGCAACCGTGGCAAACCGATCGCTCTCCAGATAAAAAGCTGCCCAACCGTAAGCCGGCAAACCTGAATCGGGTTGGCCAAACAGGGGTTCATTAGACGTTTCGGTGTACCATTGCAGGATCTCATCTCCGCTCCACTCTACCTGTCGTCCGGATTCCGGCTGCCAGCTGCCTTGATTCACCACGTCATATTTTAACAACTCTTCTTTCGTAAACGAACGGTTATTGACATCAGGCTCTGAATGATAGATCGGCAGCTGTGTCTCCACAGGCCCCAGCAACAACCAGGAGTCGACCTTTAATGCGTCATTTTGAGCCTGGGCCGTAACACCGGCAAGTGAAATTAAACAGAGAATAAGGAACGGGAACAGAACAGAACGAAATCCACTATACGTCATGGCTATCAAAGTTTTTTTCATCGTTGAAGTCAGGGATACGTTGGCAGCCGGCCTGGCAGCGCTAGTCATACAGGCCGTATCCCAATCATTTGTAGAGAACGTGAGTTCAAAATAATGACTTTCACCATTCCGAACAGAAACTCCCAAGGAATTTTAACTGGTATCCACAAAATCAAAACTTTACAAGACTATGAATTGTTCATTCAAATAAAAGGGAGAATTCAATCATGCAAATGTCTGTAAATAAAAATTTCTTTGCTCTTCTGGTATTTGCCGCACTTGTTTTTGCCGCCGCAGTTGTTGGTTCCATGTTTGAACCAGGTGAATGGTATGCAGAACTTAATAAGCCGGAGTGGACACCGCCCGATTGGCTTTTCGCCCCTGTCTGGTCACTTCTCTATATCGCCATTGCAATTGCAGGTTGGCTTGCATGGAAGAACAGTGCAAACTGGTCCTCATTTCCAGTCATTTTATGGGGAATCCAGCTGGTATTAAATGCACTTTGGAGCTGGATCTTTTTTGGGCTTCACAATCCGTTTGCTGCATTTGTCAACATAGTTATCTTGCTGGCAGCCATTTTACTATTTATTTTCAGGGTGAATTCAACTCTGGCAGCAATCCTGTTCACCATATATGCGCTATGGATAACATTTGCAGCTATCCTGAACTTTGAAGTGATGCGACTCAATTAAATCCCCGGGCGCCAGCTGAAGCTTATAACCAGCCGGCGGTCGAAACTCATTACTGATGAACAACCTCCGAATTTCCGCGTTTTTTACTCCCCAGTTAATACTGTTCTTTGCAATCCTGTTAATGTTCACCTCCTGCCGCACATCCGAAGACCCGATCCGAATCGGTGCAACCATGTCTTTGAGTGGCTCGCTTTCGACTCAGGGTATCGCAGCTGCAAACGGATATCGTTTATGCGAAACTGACCTGAACCATGAAGAGGGGTTATTCGGCCGGCCGATTGAGATCAGCATTTATGACGACGAGTCGAATCCCGAGAGAGCGATCGACCTGTATAAGCAACTGATCACCGAGGAAGGAGTGGATGCCATATTGGGGCCCTATGGTTCCACACTGACTGAAGCTGTCGCCCCGGTTACCGAAGAACATCGATATATTCACATCTCCCCGCTGGCAGCAACCACCTCGATCTGGGAACAGGGCCGGGAATATCTGTTTATGGTGTTGCCACCTGCAGAACTTTTTTTAAGCGGACTGATGGAGATGGCTTCCCAGAAAGGCCTTGATAGGGTTGCCATCCTGGCTCAGGATGCCATTTTCCCCCAGGCAGCCGCCGCAGGAGCTAAAGAGCGAGCAGAAGTACTGGGGCTGGAGGTGCTTGTTTTTGAGAACTACCCTACAGGCACAGAAGATTTCGACCGGTATCTTCATATGCTTAAGAATGAACAGATTGAAGTTTTTGCTATGGCCGCATCTCCGCTCGACGACTTCATCAAGATGACCCGGCAGATGAAATCCGCTAATCTGAATGTAAAAATGTTCGGAACTTCCGGAGCTGTCGCACAATATCAAGAGGCCCTGGGAGTCGATGCAGAGTATACGTTCGGACTCTCCGCCTGGGAACCGACACTTCCCTGGCCAGGAATTGACGAATTTGTAGAATCCTACCGAGATCAATTTGGGATGGAACCAAGCTTCCACGCTGCCGGAGCTTACAGCAGCTGCCGTTTGTTTGCCAAAGCAGCCCGGGAAGCCGGAAACCTCAACCCCGATCTGATGCGGGAGATTCTCCTTGAGATGGAGACAACCACTCTGTTTGGCCCTTACGCTGTAGACAATCGCGGTTACCAGACCGCCAATCAGGGAGTGTTCATTCAGTGGCAGGATGGAGAAAAAGTTGTCGTCTGGCCCGAAGAAGTAGCTACCGGAAGCCCGATAATACCTGCTCCACCCTGGAATGAGCGTTAATCTTGAATATTAATAAACAAGGTTTCAGGATTATCGGTAAACCTTGATGGCAGAAGCCAAAAATTCAATTTCCGGAGTTTCGCCCTCTTCGCCATTACGGAGTACAAACTTGCCCCGAACCATTCCTTTTTTGCCTGCAGAATCGGTAGGAACAAAAAATTCGTAATCCTTGAATCTAACACGTACCTGGTGAGTCCCGTCATCAATGACGAGATTACAACCTCTCGATTGACAAACTTCCGATAATACTCCTTCAAGCCAGACCTCTTCCTGCTCATCGATTTTAAAATCTTCCGATTTGATCATATCGATCGTGGCGATTGAGTAATCCTCCCCCATAGTACCACCATAGACAGCGAACTGATCTGTTTCAACAACCGGGTCGGAAAGTGAAATCACCTCATCCTGACCGGAGTCCTGCGCTGTTACGATTTGAAACGGCTGCATCGAGCCAATAAGTGAAATTAACAGAATCACCATTGAGAGTATTTTCTGCACGTTAGAACTTGTCTTTTTCATCACGATATTTACCTGGTTAATAGTTAATAAAGGTTAAAAATAAGAAGTTTTTGACCGGAAGTTACTCTTCTCATCAACTGATTACTCCTTCTCATCAACAAACTCCGGCATATCAATATTATGTTCATTAAAAGTATCAAAATTAGACAATAGAAACTCCCTTATCTGATCGATATCGACAGACCAGGTTATTCCATAAAAAATCCGGGTCTGGGTACTGATAAATAGTTCGCCTTCATACGGTAATTCCGGATCGTAATCAGCAACCGGCCGATCTCCGGGAGTCAGCATCGTCACCTGATCTCCCATCGCAGATGTGATCATTCCAATCCATTGAAGGCCGGATCCGTCACTGCGCACAGCAAATACAGCACCTCCGCTGAAACCCCTGTTCATCGGCATATCCAGTACAATAGATCTGTTGGACTTGCCGCTTCTGCTAATGCTGCCCTGGGTAACCATTCGAACACCTTTCGGAAAACCCAGTGCATAAAAACGGTCTCCAGTTTTTACACTGCCCACATCCCCTGCCGGCAATGTAACCGGAGACATATCCTCAAGATTACGGTCGGTACTTCGGCTCCTCATTACGGCCAGATCTTTCGAATCGTCAAGCACCACTGATTCAATCAGTGCAATATCACTTTCCAAAAATACAAATTGGTGAAGCATGTCCCGAACCGATACAGCTTTGACCGGGGAATTCCCGGAATCTGATCCCCTGGATGGCTTTTCGGCATAGTGCCAAATCGTATCCGGATAACTGACCGTATGTGCTGCAGTCAAGAGTGCAAGTCGGCCTCTGTTATTTGAAATGATAATTGCAGTACCTGCTGTCGAGTGATCATTTACTTTAATCAATGCAGCCGAATCTTCCAGCCCTGCATTTTCCAACTCTGCTTTTGTGGGTAAATTGTCATTGTAGTAATGATAGGTTCGATAAGTAGCCGTACTCTGAATTCGCCTCACAAAATCGAATCCCTCTTCGATTTGCAGGCGAACCCGGTCCGACTGGACGTGGTTTTGATAAAATCCTTCATCTGCATCTTCCCGAACGATCACCTCCCGGGTCATGCAACCTGTTACTAACAGTAAAATCAGTAACCAGTGTGTTATTCGTGTAATCTTCAATGATCCAGTTCAATATTACATATCCGGAGCAGGGGTGATCCGGAATTCTGTTTCAGTTTTAAATGAATTCAAAAACTTGTATTTCTTCATATATTCAAGAAGTTCAACCAACAATGGCAGAAATAATCCTGTACATATGACCCGATCGCTCTACCTTGGGCATTATGCCGGAATCAAAGTCCAGATACACTGGTCGTTCTGGCTGCTCATACTTTTTGTCGCATTTCTTGTCTATTCTGCGGGCGGTACATTCGTCGATGCGTTGTGGCATATCGGGTTTATTGCTGCACTGTTTTTATGCGTCGTTCTGCACGAATTCGGCCACGCACTTACCGCACGAAAGTACGGTATTGATACACGCAGCATCACCTTGTTACCTATCGGCGGGCTTGCCAGTCTGAAAGAGATACCCGAGGATCCGAAAGAGGAATTTATGATCGCCATTGCCGGCCCGGCTGTAAATGTGGTCATTGCGATCATACTTTACTTTTTTGTTCCTGTCGAACAGTATATCGGGATTGAACCCGAGTTGCTGGAAGAGCAACTTGGAACCATTTCCGGAGGGAATTTCCTCTTCTATCTATTTATGGCCAACATCGCACTGGTCACCTTCAACATGCTTCCGGCTTTTCCGCTCGACGGAGGACGAGTACTCAGAGCACTTCTATCTGCCAAAATGGGCCGGGTACGAGCCACACAAACCGCTGCTACTTTTGGGAAACTTCTTGCAGTTTTATTCTTCATAATCGGTCTTTTCTACAATCTCATACTTGCCATTATTGCCGTTTTCATCTACTTCGGTGCCGAATCGGAAAACGTTCTTGTCATACAGCTCAACCTGCTTTCTCCCTATAAAGTTCGGGATGCCATGATCAGACGATTTACTATCCTGCATCCGGAAGATACCTTGCACAAAGTTGTAGATATGATCCTCGAAGGAACCGAAAGAGATTTTGTTGTCGCTTCCGAAGATGGAATTGTCGGGATTATACTTATCTCGAATCTCCCGAATACACTGGAGGAGTATCACCAGGGTACCCGGGTAAAGGAGGTGATGGAGAAAAATTTTAAAGTTTTGCATCCTGATGATCCACTTACCGAGGCTTACAGGGAGCTTGCGAGCAGAAACACCAGCTTCTTTCCCGTTGTGGAGTTTGGCCGGATAACAGGAGTCATCGACATGCAGAATATTCATGAATTTATTCAGTTTCGTGCCAGACTCGATTATTGATCGTAACAGAGCAAGTACCTTGTCAATATCTCCTTATAATTTGAATCGTACGTTGAACCTTGTAAACTCACCCTTCTCGACAGAGGTGTACAATTCTCCTTCCAGCTGACTTGTCAATGTTTTGACCAGGGTCATTCCAAGAGAATCATGTCCATCAACAGTAAAATTCTGAGGGAGCTTACCCGCATCATCTTCAATAATGAGTTCAACGGTTTCATTGTTAACTCCCAGTTTCAAGCGTAAACACCCGTTCTGTGCTTCGTCAAATGCATGTTTGAATGCGTTGTTAATCAGCTCATTACAGATCATTCCAACTGGAACCGCTTTAACAATGTTGCTTTTGATCGGCTCAAGATCATACTCCAGTTCGATTTTCCTGCCATCCGAACGGTACGTATTCGCAATTATTTCTGTCAGTTCCTGCATATATTGTGAAAGCTCTACTTCGGAAAGATTTTCGGTCTTGTAGAGCTTGTCATGGATCAGTGCAATCGACTTGATCCGCCCCTGCAACTCATTTAAATGATCTGTCTGCAACTCATCCATTTCCATCTTCTGAGCTTCGATGAGGCTGGAAATAACCGCCAGATTGTTTTTTACCCTGTGATGAATTTCACTCAATAATAACTTCTTCTCCATCAGGGATTGGTTGATCTGCCCCACCTGTTCTTTTAATGGTGTTATGTCTCGTACATTACCGACAACCGCTGCAATCTCACCACTGCTGTCACGAATCAGGGTTCTTCGATTTTGAACCCAGACATATTCGCCGTTCGGTTTCTGCACCCGGAATTCACTGTCACCGATCGTAAACTCGTCAATATCTCTGCCTTCCAGCCTTTGCAGCTCTTTGTTCATTCTTACCCGGTCATCAGGATGGATGCGGTTAATCAGGTATTCAGGTCCAGCTTCTTTCAATGTTTCAGGCTCTATGCCGAGTATCTCATACGATGATGAACTGACAAAATCGTACCCACCCTCACGAAGATTATGCTGATAGATTAAATCAACCGAATTTTCCAATACATTTCGCAACCTGAATTCGGACCTTTTAATCTCCCGGTTAGAACTCCTGGTTTTTTGAATATAAATAAAAGCCATAAACCCGACGGCAAATATCAGTATCGTCGATGTGAGAACTGTGACCCAAAAGACAAGAGTTTCAGCCTGCCGGGCTGCCCTGCTCATTGAGTCTGAAAATTCCACTTCAAGTCGCGTTAGATCCAGATCAAGTGCCATTAGCTCTTCTGAAAATCGATCGATCAGTTCTTGATCCAAAGTATCTGTTGTATGTCGTTCAAATATTCTTTCGGCCAAAACTCTTTTATCTTCAATTCTTGACTCACCCTGGACCCAGATATCGACAGCAGCCTGAAAATCAGGCATCAGATGATAATATTTCAGGATCCAGATCATATCATCTACATCCTCCGGGTGATTTTTTCCCTGCAAAAATCCCTGTCGGGCAAGCTCAAAGTCGCGATTGTCTGAAAGAGCTGCCTCTCTCCCTATCTGATCTCCATCGATTACAGTCAGCGATTCATGAAATAGATCATAATAGTCTGGATTTCCCGTGTATAGATATTTATATAGTGCATTAGTTGCCTGCTTTTGAGCCTTGGTCCACTGTCCCTCCCCGTAAATGTAGGCTCGAACACCATTTGTAACCCGCTGCCCTTGATAGGAAACAAACACCATTATCAGCGAAAAAACGATAAGTACAACAAGAAGTAGCGCCAACCCCCTGTTGGGTGTGATATTTATCATTATACTTTATATTTACAAATACTTTCCATTAATCAATGAGTAACAATAAATCAATACAAAATCGATTTCACTGTATAAAATTTAATATTTAAGCCGAAAAGCAAATTATTTTAATTTTCAGCTCTTTGCGTACCAGGTACTTAGCAGAGCTTCAAATTACCAGAGAAGGAAGAGATCGGGCCGAATTGACAAAAAGAAATTCCCTCGATAATGTTGATCCTGTATGTCGGTGATCCGGTGGCCCCAGTCGGCACTCAGTGTTACTGACCCAGTTCTCCATCGAAGCCCGACTCCTGTTCCGGTTCGCGCTCCTTCGTTAGACTCAAGATCCGTTTGATCAACTCCACCCAGATCAAAAAATAGTGCAAGCCTTAAATATCGTTCTAGATAATTGCCTAGTCTGGTGTCCGACGAAATACTCCACGGAACCGGTATCATTAATTCCTGCTGGAAGGTGAGCTGGTTTCTGCCGATCACCTCATCCTGCCTGTAACCTCTAACACTAAGTGAACCTCCAAGTGATGGTCGTTCAAACAGTGGTGTTGATTTGCTCGACCACTCTCCCAGCAATGTTCCCTTCCAGGAGAAACCATGACCCAACTCAAAAATTTGTCGTCCGGCCAAACGGATCCGTATGAAAGAGTTTTGATCGGACTGACTGTAACCGACGAGCCATTTCCCATCAAGTAACAGGCCAACCGGTATGAAACCATCAGGCCGAAACCGTAAAAGCCGGCTGCCAGTTTCCAGATTGAACAGATTAGTAAAGGCAGACTTTCCTTGCTCCGGGTTCAGCCAAACTCTGGTAAATTCCGGATTCAACTGCTGACTGAACCGGTAGCGTTCATGAAATCTGTATTCATACCAGATCCGAAAATCCACGCCGCTTCTTCGTTCATCAGTCGCTGTTTTATTGAAGAGCCGGTTTGGCTGATAGTCGGAATACAATGAGGGGTTTAACGTAAGCCTATGCCGGCCTTGAATATCCAATTCGAAAGGCCAGGTGTAGCCGGCTGACCCCAGAAGCTCTCCTCTCCAGCCAAATTGAAGAGTAGCGAACCCCTGCCGGAAAGGTGAAACAACATATTCTCCCAATATCCCGGCTCCCGGGCCAGGTTCATAAGTAGCATAAAATTGCAGGTAGTGCGGATCCCTTTCAATCGTTCTCGACTGACCGGTCAGCTCCCATATCGGAATAACCGAGACGCCAAATACAACAAACAGGATTATGGGATACTTTTTCACGTGAATTTAGTCTGATAGAACTCTCTCTTAAATATCACTTCTAAAATAAGATAAAAAAAGGCTTCCCGGCCGAAGCCGGAAAGCCTTGATCTATTCTGGGTCTTTGAACCCCTCATAAGGTTTGATCAGGGAACTTAACCCATTCTCATTTGACTCGGGATCTTCAGATTCGGCTGGTTTGCCTGAGCTAAATAATCCCAGTAGGTCACCATTAGGCCAGAAATCCAAGAACGGATTGCGGACCGATGTTGGCCTGAGCCAGAGCGGAGGTAGCTGTCTGCTGCAGAATCTGCAGTCGGACCGATTCACTCTGCTCCTTGGCAAAGTCAGCATCCATAATTCGGCTAACCGCCGACTGGTTGGCGCTGATCGATTGTGAAAGCGTCACTTCGCGGACACTCAGAGACGACTGGGCGATACCGACCGAGTTCACTCGACTCGACATCTCTTCAATCGCTGTATCAACGTCAGCAATGAAGTCCCGGAAGTCGCTAGCTGACCAGGAACTAAGATCCATCTCGCCCTGCCCGGCTGCGTTTTCGTTGAATGTACCTTCGGCGACGGTTTCGGTTTCAACATCTGCACTACCGTCTCCATCAAGATCACCGTGGATTACTACAGTGTACGATTCATCAGTATCGGTATTGGAAACTTCGATACCATTTCCATCAACACTGGCTTCGAGACTCAGGTCTTCGCCTTCAAAGAGAGTGTTCATTGCATCGGCAAGTGCCTGAAGATCGTCGGAATCACCACTTCCTGTTTCAATGGTGAGACCCGATACATCAGCAATGGTATTACCACCCGAGTCACGTACGTCGACTCCGGTTACAGTTGCAGTACCACCAGCACCTGTAACTCCGAAACCAACTTGTGTACTACTGAAATCAGCAGTTGAAGCATCAACCTGTCCGGATGCACTCGAACCATCAAACAGCTCATTGACGTTTACGGCATCAATGGATGCAGTAATTGTGTCGGTCGTACGCTCACCGACCTGGAAAGTTAATTCCAGTTCACCTGCATAGCTGCCATCGGAGCCGTTGAGAAGATCCAGATCCTGGAAAACGGTCTGTTCGGCAATGTCGTTGATCTCATTACCCAACTCTTCAATCTGATCGGAAATGAATCCTCGTTCAGCTTCACCAAGCGTGTCGTTAGCTGCCTGGGTGGCAAGGGCTTTCATCTCGATCAGGTTATCCATGATCGTATCAAAACTGGACTCGGCAATGTCAAGAACTGACTTTGCGTCACCCACATTCTGCAATCCCTGATTCAGGGCTGCAATACGGCTGTCGAGTTTGTTTGCGATTGAAAATCCGGCTGCATCATCTTCTGCGCGGTTAATCCGCAGACCGGTAGAGAGCCTGAGCTGGTTCTCAGCCAGGTTCCTGTTTACCCGATTCAGCGACAGCTGTGAATCCATCGACTGAATGTTTGTGTTGACTCTGTTAAGATCACCAAAACTTGACATAACTGATCACCTTTGGTTTGTTATCGTTAAATACTGCTCACTATGTCTGTTCCAATTGTGTTGGCTACCCAAGTTATCGCACCGCTTTGGCTGGTCTTAAATATTTTTTATTTCGAAATTTTATCAGATCGAACTGAAGTCCAACATTCTGATTTCACAGAGTTTAAAGAAAAGCAGGTCTTACGGAATCCAGACCTTCACTGCAATTTGTTTTAGGACTGAAGGAGAGTTAGATACGTATCGGCTCGAAGTGGCAGACCAGTTACCAAAATCCAGTGTCACTCCAGATCTTCTCCTGAATATCGGGTGAAATAGCTTCTTCTCAGTCTGTCACACCCATGTCTCGACGAATTGTGCTGTTAGTTGGTCAATGAACCGTTTGATTGAACATGAACCCTCAACCCGCAACTTGAAATACTTCCGGCTGCCGAACTTCTTTGCTTTGGTAATTGGGATGGTCTTTTTTCAAGTATCTTTCTGATAATACCTGTTATCATCATTTGATCTTTCAGGGTTAACTCGTCATATAGCGGCAAACACAGAATTCTGGGAGCGAGATTGCAAGAGATCTCCGCTTTTTGCCTGTCTACATAGTCCAGTCGGTTCAGGCTTGGATAGAAGTACCTTCGAGTTTGTATCTGAAACCTTTCCAACCCTTTTTTGACTTGGAGACATCGGTTTTCGCTGTCGAATATGACCGGAAAATAGGCTCTGTTCCAGTCGACTTCATCTAACGTCTCCGGAAAACGGAGGTTTAAATCATTTAGCTGATTATAGTAAAACAGGTGTTGACGTTTTCGAGTCTCAAGCAGATTGTCGAAACTGTCCAGATTGCAGAGTCCCATGGCAGCATGAAACTCGGAATTCTTCCCGTTAATCCCCACCCCATCAAATCCTCCAGTCCCATTGTGCCCGAAATTTCGCATTCGCTGGATTCTGCTTGTCAACTCCCTGTCACTGGCAAACAAAGCCCCGCCTTCAATGGTGTGAAAAAGTTTAGTGGCATGAAAACTTGTTATACTGATATCTCCCCAGCGGTAAATCGACTCCCCTTTGAATAAAGTTCCAAACGCATGAGCGGCGTCGTAGATCACTTTCAGCCCGTGGCGATTGGCCAAATCAGCGATCGCCTCTACATCGCAGGGATTACCATAGACATGAGTCGCAAGGATCGCCGTCGTATGAGGTGTAATGAACTCTTCAATCTTTTCCGGATCGATATTCAGAGTTTCCGGCTTGATATCTGCAAATACCGGCCTGCACCCTTGCCAAACAATGCTGCTTGTTGTAGCTACGAAAGAGAAAGGTGTTGTGATAATTTCACCTTTCAGGTCCAGCGCTCTGATCGCAAGCTGAAGGGCAGTCGTCCCATTGGAAACGATGTTGATACCGTCAACTTGCAAATAATCCTGAAGTCTCTGCTCCAGAAGTCTCAACAGAGGGCCATTATTGGTCAGATATTGTCGATCCCAGATCCCGGCAAGGTATTGTTCGTACTTCTCTTTTGGAGGAAGAGAGGGTTTGGTGACAAGAATCATCGCGTTGGCCTCCGGTCATTATGTATCAGGCTGGACATATCGGCTGGCCATTTTTAAGAAACGCTCTACATATTGGTCGTTATTAAACCTGGTTTCTATCACATTTCTACCGGAATCTGCGATCTTTTGAAACTCTTCGATGCGACCGTTCATCAATTCATTAAGATCGGATCCGTGTTCATCGGTAAATAAAAGCCCTTTCCGATTTGCAAACTCCTCTTTCAGGGCGGGATTGAAATCCGAAATTACGCAACAACCACGAGCCATCGCATTTCGCACGCGTTCGTGAACCATGTCGGGGAATGTCGGATTGCAATTGTAAACAAAACGGCTCTCATTATACAGTTTAGATAACTGTTGAGCCGGTATCTCACCGATCCATTTTACATTGGGTCTATCTGCGAGACTCGGAATTTTATCGGCCAGTTTCCGATCGGCAGTAATTAATATGCTGATACTGTCCGGCAGTTCGGCTGCCCCTTTCAGCAATCTTAACCGCCGATCCCGTCGTACATACCAGTCTGTGAGACTCAGTACCTTTAGAATCTTCCGATCTGATTCAGTAATTGATGT
>SLKI01000088.1 GCA_007134695.1 Balneolaceae bacterium | reverse complement strand
CCGATTTCGCAAAGCGAGCGACTTAACAAGGTGGACGACCTTCAGATCTACGAAGAGGGTCTATCGACCATTCCGGCCTACGGACATACCGCCGGCCAGCAGTTGCCTGTGATAGAGGGAGGCGGTAAAACACTTATTTTCGGGGCCGATCTGATTCCTACCTACGCTCATATCCCACTTCCATGGGTGATGGGATACGACATGATGCCGATCCAGACCCTCAAGGAGAAGGAAGCGTTTCTGAAAGAAGCGGCCGAAAACGGCTGGTATATCTTTCTCGAGCACGATGCCCATCACGAAGTCGTTACCGTAATACAAGAGAACGGCAAATATGAGATGGGTGAGAGCTTGACGCTTGCAGATCTCTGAGTGAGATGAACAGCGTCGGGCCGAATACTCGCAAATGAAGAGTTCCGGCCACTCATAGAGAAGTTCGCCCATCCAAACGCAATTTTTGCTGCCCTCAAATCTCACATACACCAGCGTCCTAAATTTCGTTATTATTGGGTGTGAGCACAGATAAACCACATAATACTCCAGCCGGACCCGGCCGCGATCCCGAAATCCATGACGAGAGCAGCCCCGGCGATTCCAGCCGCGATCCCGAGCATGCCGGTGTCAGTAGCAATCCCGAGCATGCCAGCGTCAGTAGCAATCCTGAGCATGCCGGCCTCGGCCGTGATCCCGAAACCTATCTCGACCGGCTTCGGCACAGTTTCAGAACCCGCAAGCGGAAGCACCGGACAGCCGCCCTGCTGCTTTTTTTAGCCGTCCTGCTGACCGGGTTTTCTCTGCTCGCCCTGATCGAATCTTCACAATACCTGTCTCCAGTGGTCAAAACCGGTATCTGGACAGCAACACTGTTAGTGGCTTCCGGAACCCTCTGGGCAGCATGGGCTCTGCCCGAAAAGAGTGCACGAAGTTTTACCCGTTTCTACCGCCAATTCTGTGAGGCCAACAACCTGCAAAAGCTCGAAGATGCCCTTGACCTCTACCTGGACCCCCAGAAAGTTTCACCTTTTCATGATCTGGCCGTCAAACGGAATCTCGATGAAGTTGACCCGCAATGGGTTGATACCCGCATCAGGGAGTTTAACCGCCGAAATCCGATCCACCGCCTCAGCCTGGTGGCAGCCGTTATTTTCCTGGCTTCGCTGCTGGCAGCAACGGGGGCAAGCTGGTCTTTTCCAGATGCCGCCGACCGATCACTCAACATGCTGACTGCCTACGAGAAACCCAACCCGCACCATTTTGCGATCGTCCCGGGCGATACGACGCTTGAACACGGCAGCTATTTTGAACCGGAAATCCGGTTTGAGGAAGACTCTCCCCTGCCGGGTGAAGTTACTCTCGCATTTCGAACCGATGTAGAGGAGGAGTTCCGCTATCGGTCGATGCGGCAGAGCGGAGAACGCAGCTGGCTGGCCAACCCCTTCGAACTGACCGAAAACACTCAATACCGGGTGGTCATGGATCGATTTCAAAGCGAAACTCACCGTGTCGAGTTGCAACTCCGGCCTCGATTCGAGTCCCTGACTGTCGAGGTTGATCCCCCCTCCTATACCGGCCTGGCCGCCACCTCCATTCAATATCCGTTTGCCCGGGTAAGCGCATTTGGCGGTTCAACAGTCCGAATCGAAGGACGCACCAACAAGCCGGTTGACAAGATGGTGCTGATGTTCGGAGAGGAAGAGATCGCGATGAGTGCGGAAGATGCGGATCCGGCAATTAGCGCAGAAGGTGCTGATGATGCGGACCCGACAATCAGAGCGGAAGTTGCAGATGATACGGATCCGGTACTCGGAACGGAAGCTGCGGATGATGCGGACCCGGTACTCGGAGCCGAAGTTGCGGATGATGCGGTGACGAGTACTGGAACTCACTGGGCCGCAGAATTTGAGTTGACCCGGGAAGATACCATTCGCTTTTCCATGCGGGATAAAGACGGGCTGACCAACAGAAACCCATTCCAGTTTACCACCCGGCTGATGAATGATGAACCACCCGTGGTAACAATCCTTTATCCGGAAGATCACCTGACTCTGGCCGAACCCCGGGAATTGGAAATTCTTTACCAGGCCTCCGATGATTTCGGGCTGACCGATGCGGAGCTTAACTGGCGCCTGCAGCGTGCATTTCGCACAGATGTTACAGAGGGTTCGAAGGAGCTGGGGCGGCCGCAGATGGGCGAGTTTGAAGAATCGAGCCTCGACCTTCGGGATCTGGATCTGCGCCCCAGAGACCGCCTCACCTTTTGGGTAACGGTTTGGGACAACGATGCCTTCTCCGGTTTTAAAAAGGGGGAGTCTGGGCGGATTACAGTGGAGATTCCGTCGGTGAGTGCACAGCTCGAAGAGATAGATGAAGGAGAGCAACGCGTTCAGGAGACGCTGGATGATATTTCGGAACGTTTCCGACAGATGGACCAGGAGTATCGGCAATTCAGAGAACGCCTGCAGGAAAACCCCGAACCGGACTGGGAAGAGGAGCAGATGCTGGAGGATATTATCGACCGCCAGGATGAAATTGATAATTCGGTCAGCCGGCTCAATGAACAGTTTGAGGAACTGAGCCGCCAGATGGAACAGAGCGGACAGGTCTCGGATGAAACAAGGCGAGCCTACCGTGAACTGCAAAACATGATGGACCAGCTCGATGATCCCGACTTGCGCCGGGCACTTGACGAACTTCGCCGCTCGATGGATGAGCTGAGCCCTCAGCAGATTCAGCAGGCGCTTGAAAATTTCGAATTTAACGAACAGGTCTACCGGGAGCGGCTGGAGCGCACGCTTGAACTGTTCAAGATGCTAAAGATGAACAGCGACCTGGATCGGCTGGCCGCTCAGTATGATGATATGGCCGAGCGAATGCAGCAGGCTGTTGAGGAGCAAGACCCCGAAGAGCAGAGCAGCCGCCACCAGGGAGTGCGAGAAGATACCGAAGGTGTAGACCGCCAGCTCGAGCGAATCGACGAACAACCTCCGCGCCGTGCAGAGGAGCAACTCCGGGAGATGAAGAATGAGGCGCGGCAGGAGCTGCATCAGATCCAGGAGGAACTCGATCGACTGATTGAGGAACAGGCCGGCCGCCAGGAGAGCACAGAGGATGGTGACGGCGATCCGGACGATTTCCGTCAGCGGCAGGAACAGCTCGGCCAACAGTTCGAAAATCGTGCTCAGGCGCTCCGTCAGGCCCGGCAGCAGATGAGCGGACAATCGATTCAGATCAACCTGCTCGCACTGCAGCAATCGCTCTACTCTCTGCTCGAGCTTTCAAACTCCCAGGAGGAGCTGACCCAGATGACCGGCCAAATCCAATCGCAAAGCCAGGGTTTTGTCGAACTGGCCCGGATACAGAGAAACATCAACCAACAATTTTCCAGTGTGGCGGATACACTATTTCAGATTTCGGCCGAAGTTCCGGCACTCTCGAACAATATCAACCGTCAAAAAGTGGAGGTTGAAAGAACGATCTCCCGATCGGTAGATCAGCTGGCCGACCGGAATCAGCGAAATTCGGTCATCGCTTCCAGGGAATCTCTGGGCGGCATCAACCGGCTGGCCTCAATGATCGCCGGAGCGATCGACCAGTTGATGGACCAACAGGGCGAAGGGGCCGGGTCTGGAGAGATGTCTCTGCAGCAGATGATCGAACAGATGCAGCAGATGAGCCAGGACCAGCAGATGATGAACCAGCAGATTCAGGATCTGATCAACGATGTGCAGGGAGAACGTCTGACACGGGAGCAATCTGAACGTCTCGACCAGCTTGCCCGCCAGCAGAACGAAATTCGACGACAATTACAGGAGCTGCAGCGAAGCGGGGCTCTGCGGGAGGGTGACCGGGCCTTGAGTGAACTTCAGCGTATGGCCGAGCAGATGGAGGAGGCGATCAACGATATGCGGGGTGGACTCGTCGACCCGTTGATGAACGAACGCCAGCAGAACATTCTCTCGCGGATGCTCGAGGCAGAAGAAGCGCTTCAGCAAAGAGGTGAGGAGGAGGATGACTATGCCGGGAGAACGCCGGAAGATTTTGAACGGGCCATTCCACCGGATATCACTCTGGAAGAGCTGCGTCAGGAGATCCGAAACCGGCTTCAGGACCCGCAGTATTCGCGATTTCGCGATACCTACCAGGAGCTTATCGAACGCTACTTTGAACGTCTGCGGCAGATTGAGGATGGAGTGTTGCCTTGAAAAGCTCGGAATTTGTGCTGGTTGAACCTGCTTGATGTGAGAATTTCGAAGGTTGGTAGAGCCTTTATACCCCTTATTTTTCAAGTTGGGTGAAATCCGGTTGCTTTTCGGGAGAGATTCATCAGGAACCCGAGTCGCCAAATTCACTATTCTTCTGAATAATTATTTCATAGGCCATCAAAACAGCTCGACTCGACTTTGCATCGATCACTTCAGCTACTTTTTTTACCGAATCAACGGCATTATCGGGAGCAAAAGCCATTTCAACCTGTTTCAGGGCGGGTATGTCCCCCTCACTATCGCCGATGTAGGCTATTTCATCTAAAGCCAGGCCGGTTTTTCGGCTCAACAGTTCAATACCTTTTCCCTTGTTGTTACCCGAAAGAAGAGTGTTTACAGAAACATCGGTTCGGTGTACTTCAAGATCCGGGTAGTCTGACTCCACTTTCTCTATGATTTTTTGATAAGCCCTGTCTACCTGATCTTTATCATGCGACACGATACCGGCGTCCATCATTTTATAAAATTCCAGCATCAAGTTGGGATACTTCGGTATCAGGTGAACGGTCAGCCAGTTTCTAAACTGTCTGAGTGAATTCAACTTCTCATCACCCGGCCGGCCATTCTCTCCCGTTTCATAAGCAGTAACCACACGGTTTTGATCCGGATCGAAGAGTCCTGCACTTTCAAAGACATATGGCAGGTCAACATCCAGCCACTGAGCGACAGCTTCTGCATATGGTAATGGACGTCCGGTACAGAGAGTTACCGGTGGTATATCGCGTTTTGACCGGCTGTCGCGATTCAGATCGCGAATTCTGGTAATCGTCTCCCAGTCTGGAGTTTTAAATGGTTCCGAAATACAGCCGTCAACATCGAGGACAAATAACTTGATCATTGTCTGCAAAAGCTCATTTTAATAATTCGTGCAAATTGATCGATGCACGATTTCTAATTCATTTTAGCCAGTATACAACGCTATTTCACAAGAAGCATTTTGTCCTGCACAACTCCATTCTTTGTGGTCAGAACTCCGATATAAACACCCGACGCCAGGCCGGCTGCGCTGAATTGAATTTCATAATATCCCGAACTCATCTCTTCGTTCACTAACGTTTGAACAACGGCTCCTGTGGTTGCAACTAAGTCCAGCCGCACATGCATCTGTTCGGGGATAACAATCGGAATCAGGGTAGATCGGTTAAAAGGGTTGGGAAAGTTTGGACCGATTTGAACCACACCCTCTTCGGCAATGAACTCGATCGATACATTCTGATCCAGATGAACACCCCCGGCCCGGACTGAGAATGTTTCTGTACCCGGCTGCCGGCTGGTAATATGAAAAATCGCTTCACCTTTATCATCTGTCAGTGCTTCCGCGGGCTCAACTGTGGGCCCCTCCTGGTCCGGAAGCAATTCAACCGGTACACCCGACAAGGGAAGCTGCTCATCATCCAGAATTCGGACCCTCACTTCGGCTGCTTGCTCACCGTTTGCCAACACTTTTTGAATCTTCGAATCCACCGTCGATTCATCCCGGCCAATCTGCTTCGTAGTCACTTCCATCACGTTGGATGCCTCACTTGTACCGGTCTCAGCATTTGCCCGTACCCGATAATAGTAAGAAGTTGCCGGCTGCAGGCCGCTAACTCTCAATGAGGTCTTGCCTCCGGCATCCATCTGCATCAACTGCTCATCCACATCAATAAAAGCCGCATCTTCAGATACATCCAGCAGGTAGTTATCCGCCCCCCTCACCTCTTCCCAGTTGGCAGTAAAAATCACTTCACCGATTTCAGAAGCGTCCAATGCAACCGGCGGAATCGGTGTAAATCGGACAACTGCCGGATCTGAAAGTGTCACCTCTCCTGCCTGAACCCAATATTCCACCCTCACTGCGTGATCATGCCTGACTTTGAAAATTGCTACCCCCTGGCCATCCGTCACATCCTGCACCGTTTCAATTTCGGATTGCACTTCACCCTGATCCAGAGACAGATTAATTCCAGACAAGCGAGACCCATCTTCGCTGCGAACGGTAATCTGAATCGTACTGCTGCTTTCACCATCTGCGGGAACCTCTTCCGGTTCAACACTAATTTCGGATGCATCAGGATCCGCTTCGAGAGTCATGACACTCATCACTTCGGAGTATTCACTGATACCGGTTTCCGCTTCCGCCCGAACCCGGTAATAGTAAGACTTTCCAGGAGTCAGGCCAGCTACCTTGATCGACCGGTCTGTTCCAGTATCACGGCCCTCAAAGTTCGGCAGAAAGGTGGTAAAATCCTCATTCTCGGAAACATCCAGCAGATACCGCTGAGTACCACCCACTTCTTGCCACCTGGCAGTAAAATCTGTCGCATTAATTTCTGATGCGGACAGAACCGCAGGTGGAGTTGGGGTATAGTCTATGGAAACCTCATCGGTGATCGTTTTACCCGTGGCAACTGCCCGATAGGTAACCCTTTCTGCTATTTGATTTCGAACACGAAACCTGGCTTCTCCATCACTATCCGTCACCCCCTGCACTGTGGTAATCGACGAGCTGCCTCCTCCCTGCTCAAGTGTAACCTCGATTCCTTCCAGTTCCTGCCCGCCCTCATCCCGCGTAATCACGGTAATCGTACTGAATTCTTCACCATCTGCAAGTACCTCCTCTTCTGATGCGAACATGGTCGAAAGGTCCTCATCAATCGAAAAAAGTTCGACACTGACAGGGTCAGACCATCCGCTGTTAGCCAAAGGTGCCTCGGCCCGGACCCGGTAGTAATAAACCTGGTTCGGCTCCAGATCGGTGACCGGTTCGGACGTTGAACTGCCGACATTCCTGTTTGAGTAACCGCTGATTCTGTTTGAAAAGCCAGAATCCAGTGCAACCTGCAATCGATAGTTCTGAGCATGCGCTACCGGTTCCCAATTGGCAGTAAAACTGTCGTGTGATATATCTGATGCGGACAGAGCAGCCGGAGCATCCAGATGGATAATATCCTCCAGAAAATCGACCTCATTGTTGTTGTTATCGATCACCCGAACTCTTCGGTAGGCGTTGGATATCTCGACAACTGCAACATTATGTGTACTCTCCCATGTTTCATGATACCAGTCGCCATTTGGCTCAAAACCAGTGTTCAAATCTCTCACGATTGATGCCCAGGGCCCGCCTCCAAGGTAAATTACCCCGTCGTCGGACAGTTCGCAGTCATCCTGCCGATCGATCGGGCTGTCGCAAAAACCGATCGGAACTGTCCGTTTGTAGAGATGATCATGATGTTCAAACACCATCCGGATATTATTCTCCTCAAAAACCGGGTGCCAATGGTTCCTGACGGGATCCTCATGAGTACCTCGAAAACTTCTGAAGGCGGGCCAGCCGGCTACATGGTAGATCGGAAAGAGGTGAGACTGGCCGGATCGGCCGGAGAGTGTATTGGAAAGCCAGGAGGTCTGTGATCCGGGAATCGCGGTGGAATGGCCGGAGTCGAGGGTGACCAGACTCAGGTAGTCGGAAAAATCGAGAACGCCATATCCGCGAATATTGGACGATTGCCCCTGAGGATAACTGAACAGTGCATGAAATTCCGCTGCATCGTCTGCATCTCCCCCGTAAGCACCGTCCACGTCGTTATTGCCGATAACGGCAACAAATGGAATTTTATATCCCTGGGAAGTGACCATATGCTCATGCCAGTCTTCCAGCAGAAGCAGCATCAAATCGATCCAGGTCGACCGGTTCGTTGCATGGGCCAGATCGCCGCCGACCACTGCAAAGTAGATATCTTGTGACGACAACTGATCACTAAAATCCCGAAAGAGCTGCCGCATTTCATCCACTTCGGCCTGGCTCGATGTCTCACGATACAGATCGCCACCGATAGCAAACCGCATGGGAGTACTGACCGAAGATGGTGCGGTACGGAAATAGTGGATGTCTGAACTCCCATCGACTCTAAACTCATAGGAATTTCCCGGTGACAATCCGTTAAGTTCGACGCTGTTTCGCTCTGTGGACGTATGAGGAATAGAGTTTGTCTGTCCGGAGGCAATATTCCAGCTACTCGATCCCCTGATTCGATATTCGATCTGTGAGGCAGAACCGTCGTCGACCAGCCAATTGATCACCACACTGCGCAACGGATCATCTACCCACTCAAGATAAACAACCGGGTCAGAAGCCATTAGATGATGAGGGTTGGCCAGGGCCGCATAACCTGCTATCAGCAGGAGGATAAAAATCCTGACGGACGATCTGAAAGCCATGTTTTAGTCTATTTTGTAAAAGATTATCGGTCAGCTATCAAATATTTATCGGCCGGCTACCTGACCAACATCATTTTTTCCGCCTGTACTCCCTGATCGGTCATGATACGATAAATGTAGACCCCGGACGCCAAATCCCGGCTTCGAAATTCAAGTTCATAGTAACCGGCTTCCAACGGGCCGTCTACCAGAGTTCTGACGCGAGCTCCGATCGAATTGGATACATCCACACGAACCTGCATCTGTTCCGGGATAATTAATGGAATTGTTGTGATATCTCTAAACGGATTTGGATAGTTGTGCCCCAGATCCACAAATTCACCGGATGGAATATACTCCACCGTTACGGACCCGGTAATCGGAATCCCTCCTGCCTGAGCCGTGTAAGTAACGGCCCCGGTACTTACACTTGACACTTCAAATTCAGCCACACCATGATCGTCTGTTACAGCTGTCATATTTTCGTTTTGACCCTGCTCATCCGACTCCAGTGAAACCAGAACACCGCCCTGGGGTTCACCCTCCTCAGAAACAACTGTCACTGTAATCGTAACGATCTGTTTATTGTCTGCCAATGCTTTGGAAACCGACTCTACAATTTTCGATTCATCGGCATCAATAGTATTTGTTTTGACCTCGGCTATACTGGATGGAATCGTTTCTCCTTGCAATACCGTAGCCCTGACCTGGTAGTAATAAGTCATATCGGGTTTCAGCCCGGCAACCACATAAGATGTGTCGCCTTCCAGCTCAAACGCTTCAAATCCGTCGACAAAATTAGTAAAATTCTCATCGAGCGCTACATCCAGCTTGTAGGATTCTGCTTCATCCACCCCTCGCCAGCGGGCTGTGAAACGGCCGGCACTGATCTCTTCGGCAGGCAGCATGGTCGGACGGGGAATGGTCTTTACCGCAATCGGCTCGGAATTGCCACTTGTTGTCACTGCTGCGGATGCCCGCAGCCGAACATAATATACTTCTCCTTCAGGCACACTGTGTACCGGCCAGCTCGTCGAGTTGCCTACATTCCTGTTGTCGTATGCCGGCAGGATATCCTCAAAATTTTCATCTCTGGCTACATCCATCCGGTAGGAGGTAGCTCTTTCGGCAGGTTCCCAGTTTGCCATAAACCGGTTCCTTTGCACTTCGGTGGCCTTCTGGACAACGGGCGGATCGAGCTGAATGGCCATCTCATAGGTATCGAATACCTCTCCATCCGGGTTGACTGCTTCGGCACGACGATAACGGTCGGAAATTTCCACAAAAACTGCGTTGTGATGTGTACTCCAGGCTTTATGATACCAGGCACCATCCGGCTGAAACCCTGTATTCATCTCCCTGGCGATCGACGCCCACGTGCCTCCGCCAAGATAAGTCACTCCTGCATCATCAAGTGTACAGTCGGCCTGGCGATCGATCGGGCTATCGCAAAAACCGATCGGGTGAGTCCTTTTGTAGAGGTGATCGTGGTGTTCAAAGACCATGTGGATATTGTTCGCTTCAAAAACCGGGTGCCAATAGTTTCGGACCGGGTCTTCATGGGTTCCGCGAAATGAGCGGAAGATAGGCCATCCGGCTACATGATAAACCGGAAAAGTATGCATTTGCCCGCTTCGTTCGGAAAGCCGGTCATCCAGCCAATCGGTCTGTTCACCCTCTATAGGTGTTGAATGTCCGGAGTCCAGGGTGACAATACTCAGATAATCTGAAAAGTCGAGAACCCCGTAACCTCGAATATCCGACCATTGCCCCTGGGGAAAACTGAACAGTGAGTGAAATTCCTCCACATCATCCGCATCTCCGCCGTAGGCTCCTTCCACATCATTATTTCCGATCACCGCAACAAACGGAATCAAATACCCCTGTGATGTGACCATATGTTCCTGCCAGTCACTCAGCAGTAGGACCATCAGGTCAAGCCATACCGGCATAGTCACAGCATGTGACAGATCTCCGCCTACAACAATAAAATAGCTATCCCGTTCGGAGGCTTCTGAAGCAATTCCTCGAAACATCTCCCTCATTTCATCTTCTTCTGCCTGGCTGCCGCCTTCTCTGTAAATATCTCCTCCAATGGCAAACTGCATCGGCTCTGAAATAGATGCAGGGGCGGTTCTGAAATAATATACTTTGGAGCTCCCTTCGAGTCGAAATTCATATGAGCTGCCCGGAGTCAACCCCATGATGTGGACACTGTTTCGTTCCAGGCTTGTATGCGGCAATGAATTTTTATTACCGACGACCATTGTCCAATTACCACTTGAGCCTCTCTGGCGATATTCCAAACGTGCCAAAGAGCCGTCATCCACCAGCCAGTTCACCACCATCGACCGAAGCGGATCATCCACCCATTCCAGATAGATGATCGGTTCATCCCCAGTGGACTGAGCTGCTACTTCCGACTCGTAACCGCTCAGTGCAAGCACGGCAAATATGATTATGCAGTAAATTCCAATGCAGTGATTGTCCATTTTTACTGGTTTGCAATCCTTGAAATAGAAATCGAATCTTTCCCTGATATCTCAGCGGTCGATTATTTGTTTCGAGATTCAGGTATGCACAGCCCGATTATGAGAAAGAGGATCCCGCCTGCAAGCAGAATCTGATAACGATTTACATAATCGGTATACTCCCGGGCAGCAAATTCTCCTTGTTGCATCTGCTCCAGGTGGTTTAAAAACGGTTCAATATTATCGGTTGCAGAGGAAATTTCATAATATCTTCCGTTCCCCTGGCGAGCGATCTCCCTGAGAGTCTCCGGCTCGAGCCGTGTTACCACCTCCTGACCCTGCCTGTCGCGGTGATATCCAAGTAATTCTCCGGTATCGCGATGATAGACAGGAATTCTTGCCCCATCGGTTGTCCCAACCCCGATCGTGAAGATAATCACATCGTTTACAATCAACTCCCTGAGCGCCGACTGGTAGTCCGGGCCGTGGTCTTCTCCGTCAGAAACCATCAAAATAACATTTGCCGCACCGGTCTCTTCCTCTATACTGTCGAAACGTTCGGCCGCCATCTCAAAAGCAGCCCGAAAATTGGTCGTTCCTCCCGGCATCTGATGCGTCTCGGCTATATCGAGAAAGAGGCGAAGTGCCGAATGGTCGAGTGTCATCGGGCTCTGGACAAACGCTTCTCCTGTGAAAACAAGCAGACCGATCCGGTCTCCCTGAGAGTGGTTGATGAGGCGTTCTATCTCGAACTTGGCCTTTTCGAGCCGGCTCGGGCGAATATCCTCGGCATTCATACTTCTCGAGAGGTCGAGGATCACCATCAGATTGACCCCGCGCTGCTCGATCTCTCTTACCTCGGTTCCGATTTTCGGGCCGGCCAGGCCCAGGATAAACAGAGAAAATGAAGCCAGCAAGAAAGCAGTTTTAATCCGTCTTCCGGCTGGCCAAAACCCCACCCGAAGACGTTTCAGCAGGTCGTCACTGAAATAGGTATGCAGCCTGTTGCGGTCTCGTCGTCCTGCCCACCATACTCCGGCAGCAACCAATGGTATCAGAAGCAGAAGCCAGAGGTATGAGGAATTGAACCAGATCACAACTGAAAAACGAATTCAAATCAACTTAATTGAGCCGGTCGATAATCGTCACAATTACCAAAGCGGTATTTGCAATCGTTGAAGCCAGCGCAACCCGCTCCTGCGGTGTCAACTGGCGGCGCTCCCTGTCACGCGGAATCACAATAGTCGCACCGGGCTCAACGTCCGGATTACTACGGAAGAAAAGAATACGCCGCGTTCTGTCCACTTCGCCATTGGCATAGACGATATAGGCTCTTCGCCGTTTGGCATCCTCCGTAACCCCTCCGGCTGCATCAATATAGTCGCTGAACGACCGGCCGGAATCATACCGGATACTGGTAGGCGAGAGTACTTCTCCCTCCACCCGAACCGTCTGCAACTCTTTCGGTATATGCAGCTCATCTCCAGCTTCCAGGATCAGATCGGCCGGAGCGGGATTACTGCTTCCGAGTGCATCACCCAGGCGGATCCCAACCGCCGTAAATAGCGTATCAATTTCAGTTCGTACCTCTGTCGATGGAAAACCGCGTTCCAGAGCGACATCGTCCCAGACCTCTTCTTCCACTTCACGGTCTCTGATTTCGAGGATCCGCTGCAGAGAAGCTCCTTGAACATATGCGTAATCCGACAAGCCGCCCGCCATTTCTACGAGGTCGGAGAGTCTTGCATTCCGGTTTGACAAAACATACTCGCCCGGATACTGAACTTCCCCGGTAATTGTTACCGTTTGCTGCTCCTGATAGTTGGGCTTTTCCCGGACGTAAACACGGTCAAACGGCAGAAGTACAAACTCGTCGGCATCATCCCGGAAATCCAGATTTTCATCAATATCGAAAGAATAGATGTCGGCAATCCGGTCAAGTTTCATACGCTCTTCAGCATCAACTACCCTTCTGGCAACTTCTACCCGGTAGGCCGCCGCGTTATCCCTGAGGCCGTCGGCACGGAATATGGCATCCTCGAGCGTCATATTGCTACGATACTCAATGGTTCTGGGCCGATTGACCGCTCCGCTGATCCGTAACGTATACTCCTCCTGCATGTCGAAAAGTGTGGAGATGCGCACATTATCGTCGCGCTGCAGCGGAATATCATAAATTTCCGGCTCTTCGATCACCCGCTGAACACTGAAGTTGACCTGTTCGGGCTGCATATCCGCCTGCACCCTGTGGATCACTCCGCGAGTCATAAAAGCTTCTTCCCGTACACCTTCGGCGTTTTGTATCAGATCGAATAGCGTCATTCCCGGTTCATATTCGTAGTCGCCGGGTCGAAATACCGCCCCCTCGATAGATACTCTGTTTTCGTATCGGTCGAGGATCGTGCCTACTCGCAACCTATCTCCATTTCGCAGTTCGGTATCGGCATCTTCCGGGTAGAAAATATCCTCTATTCGCTGCATGGTGGGGCTGATTCGGTGCAGCTCGAGCCGCCTTGTGTAGGCACCGTCATTAAACCCGGCCACATATTCGAGCAGATCTTCAATAGTTTCACCTTCGATCGTTTCAAAAAAGCCGCGTCGCTTCGTTTCACCCCAGACATGGACCCGGTTTTGATAGGGTTCGATTTTAATAATATCCTGATCACTCAGCCTGATGTTGCTTCCCTGGTTTCCATAAACCAGAAAATCATAAACATCGAACGTCTCAATAATTTCGTTGTTCCGGATGATGTGGATCTTTCTGAAGCTGCCTTGTTGATTCGGCCCGCCCGCTGCATACAGTGCATTGAACACCGTAGAAAGGGAAGATACAGTATAGGTGCCCGGCAGATTGGCTTCTCCCATCACCGTCACCTTGATGCTGCGTACATTACCAAGCCCCACCTGGGCAAAAATATTAGCTTCTTCGGGGTTATTAGGCTTCAGCCCATCATGGATCTCGGTTAGCCGTTGCAGTATCCGTTCCTGGGCCGCATCAAACTGCATCCCGTTCACATAGATCGGGCCGAGATTCGGTACCCGAATATGTCCTTCCGGATTAACCCTGAGCTGATAGGTCTGCTGTGCAGCCCCCCAAAGTGCAATAATGATCTGATCACCGGGCCCGATCGTATAATCCATCGGTGTCGGTACGTTGAAAGAGGGTTCAAACGTCCTCGCCATTTGTGAAAATAATTCTTCGCCAAAAACTCTGAGCGAGTCGGACACCTCCTCTCGCTCTCTGTCCACAAAATCCCTGTCTTCAGGATCCTCTACCCTTCTCATACGCGGATCATCTTCAAAATCGTCATCCCGGTCGAACTCCAGAAGACCTGCTCTCGAAGCGCGAATCATCTGAATCAGCCGCTGCACCTGCCTTGCATCGGCACCCTGAGATACGGCAAACTGTTGGAACTGGTTGAGGCTCATACCTCTGTCTTCGATCTCACTGCTGATTCTTTCCAGTTGAGCCGGAGTCAGTTCGGATACATTCATATCCCGGAAATCGAGATCTCCAATACTCTGGGAATGCGCAGGGACGACAAAAAGCAGGCCGACAAGTAACAGGCAAACGGGAAGTAAACTTTTCTTCAACATGGAATTGGTACGAAAGGAGTTTTGTTATACAAATCTTGAGAGGGTATGAAAATACACATTATTTGCATTAATTCATTCGGATTTCAGTGTATTATTTTTAGTTATCCAACCTTCAAAAAAGTTGTCTGAACGGCTATGAACCCGGAATTGTCTGATGAATCCCTCATTGAACTGCTGACCCGGTCTCTCAATGCTTCCGGCCCGGCCGATGCGGTCGGCCGAGTGGTTTCATTCGACGCAGAGGAGAGAGTGGTGACTGTGGCCGGGGAAAATTATCAGCTCGAAAAGAGCCAGGGGGTCTGGGTGCTTGGAAGCGGAAAGGCGTCTGCATCCATGGCATGCGGGTTGGAGAAGGTGATGGGTGAAGAGATCCGGGACGGGATCGTGATCGCTCCCCCCGGTGTTCCGGACATTCCCCGAAGAGTTCAGGTTTTTGAAGGATCTCATCCTCAACCGGATTCCAACAACCTGGCCTCTACGCTGGAGTTGATCGACCTGGCAGAATCGATTCCCCCCGGAGACCTGGTTTTCTTTATGATCAGCGGGGGGACATCTGCCTTGTTGTGCAAACCGGCCGGAGAGCTGGAAATCGATGATGTGGGGACACTCCACCACCTGCTTCTGCAATCCGGATCCAACATCTATGAAATGAACTCTGTCCGAACCGCCTGCTCTTCGGTCAAAGGCGGCCAGTTACTCCGACATCTGGACCAAACACGCCTGGTGGACCTGATCATCTCCGATGTTCCGGGTGATGATTTCCGGACAATCGGAAGCGGACCTACAACTCCCGGACCGATCGACGTTGATGAAGCCCGGCGGATTCTGAAACGCTACAACTTGTGGGACAAGGTTCCCAAACGTATAAGAGAATTTATTGAACAACAGGCGCAATACGATGGCAGGCGGGATATCGCACCGCATCCCGGTGAACACCGTCAGCACCTGATTGCATCCGCCTCCATGCTGGCCGAAACGGTTGCCGGTGAACTTCGGGAGGCCGGTTATAAGGTATGGATCGATGAAGAGGCATACGATCTGCCGATTGAGAAACTGGAAAAGAAGATCCTCGGGGTTCTTGATACGGATAATACCCATGATGCAAGGATCGATCCTGATGCAGAGTCCAGTGCCGATGTGGAGCCCAACCCCGATGTGGAGATTAATCCTGATGCGAACGTAAGTGCAGGCAGTTGCTATATTTTTTATGGAGAGAGCTCTGTAGATGTACAAGGAGACGGCAAAGGAGGTCGAAACCAGGAGATCGCCCTGCGAATCGCCCGACATCTGGAAAACCGGCCGGGAGTCCTCTTTGCCAGCCTGGGAACAGACGGTGTAGATGGCCCTACTGATGCAGCTGGAGCTATCGTTACAGCCGACACTCTGGAAAAAGCGCGCAGTGCCGGAGTCGACCCGGAAGATTACCTGAAAAACAACGACTCATGGAACTTCTTCGACAAGGTGGGAGGACACATCAAAACCGGGCCGACGGGAAACAACCTGATGGATATTCAACTTTTGATGAGCTGAAAGCTCAAAGCTGAAAGCTGAAAGTAAGCTGATAGCTCAAAGCTGAAAGCTCAAAGCTGAAAGCTCAAAGCTGAAAGGTGAAAGGTGATCGGCGTGCGGTTTTCGGGATTCAGGATGATTGAATATCGTTGAGTGTAAGGTTGTTGTTATCTGGTTGATCATATCTGGGGTTGGGTATTTTTTTAAGCTCAGTCGGTTGTCTTTTTGAGCTCATCTGGTTGTTTATCTAGATCAACTGGTTGTTTATCTAGCTCAACTGGTTGTTTTTTTAAGCTCAAGAGCAGATCATATAAATTCTCAGGGGATTACATGGGGCGCTATTTTGTGTTTAAAGAATTATTAGTGTGGCAAAGAGCATTGGATTTTGCCGATAAGGCTATATCACTTCTTGACGAGTTAAATACTCAAAGAATGCATTTTCGACTCAGGGAACAGTTGGAGTCATCTGCAGCATCAGTTGCCATAAATATTGCAGAAGGAAAGGGCAGAAATTCAAAGAAGGAGTTCGTTCGCTTCCTCTACATTGCCAGAGGCTCGTTATATGAGACAGTTACTTTGGCATCTCTTTTCCACAAAAGAAATTGGATCGAAGATCAACTGCTTTTTGAAATCGAAGCAGAAGCCATGGAAATTGCAGCAATGATTAAAGGGCTTATAAATTCCATAGAAAAGTCAATGTAAACCAAGTCAACTACTTTCGGCATTAAGCTCGCAATCAGCAATAAGCCCCCATACGCAATAAGCCCCCATTCGCAATAAGCCCCCATTCGCAATAAGCCCCCATTCGCCAATATAAGCCCCACTTTCAGCTTTCAGCTATCAGCTTTGAGCTTTCACCTTTCACCTTTCAGCTTTCAGCTTTGAGCTTTCACCTTTCAGCTTTCAGCTATCAGCTTTCAGCTCATAATAAGACCGATACCACTCGATAAACTTCCTCACTCCCTCTTCTACACTTACTTCCGGCCGAAATTCGATCATCTCGTATAGATCGTCCACATCCGCCCAGGTTTTGGGGACAT
>SLKI01000026.1 GCA_007134695.1 Balneolaceae bacterium | reverse complement strand
TTCCGTCCGGCCAGCTGCAGACTTTCCAAATATACTATTTCAACAAGCCGTCTGGCAACCCCTTTACGATTCAAATGAATTTTCTATCAAAGGGTTTTAATTTTAGGGTCTTCCCCCCTTTTACGGCGGCAGCTGATCCCCGGAGATTAGTTGCTTTCGCAGTTTTTTCTACCCGTTCTGCTTTCGAAAATCAGCCATGAAATCTACCAGCGCTTCGACGCTCTCCATTCTGCAGGCGTTGTAGATGCTGGCCCGAATTCCCCCGACGCTCCGGTGCCCTTTCAGGTTAACCAGGTTGTTTTCGGCCGCTTCTTTCAAAAATTCCGCTTCCAGCTCTTCGTGGTTTATCCGGAATGTGACATTCATCAACGACCGGGACTCTTTTTCGGCCGTTCCTCGATAAAATGGATCGCGGTCGATCTCTTCGTAAAGCAGATCGGCTTTCTTCTGATTGTACTCTTCAAAATAGCTCACTCCGCCCTTCTCTTCGATCCATTCCAGCACATAATTAACCATATAAACGGCAAATACCGGTGGAGTGTTGAAGATCTTTTCCAGATGGGTCTGATACTTCAGCATTGTCGGGATCGGCCTGTCTAGAATCTTTTCAACAAAACTGTCCCGGATCATCACGATAGTGACTCCAGCCGGGCCGAGATTTTTCTGTGCTCCGGCGTAGATTAATCCATAGCGGTCCTGGTCGATCGGCCGTGAAAGAAAATCCGAAGAGGCGTCGCAAACCAGCGGCGCTCCGTTGCTTGCCGGTTCATTTCGAAACTGGGTGCCGAAAATGGTATTGTTGGAGGTGAAGTGCAGGTAGGTGGCACCATCAGAAAGTTCCAGCTCTTCGTCTGTCGGCACCCGGGTGAAATTTTGCTCCTCGCTTGAGAAGGGGATATGAACATTCCCGAACAGCTTGGCTTCCTTGATCGCTTTTTTCGACCAGGAGCCGGTATTGATGTAGTCGGCCGTCCGGTTTTCATCGAGCACGTTGTAGGGAATCATCATAAACTGGGAGCTTGCCCCGCCGGTCAGGAAAAGTACGTTCCAGTCGTCTCCGGCACCGACAATCCGCTTGAGTCTCTCAGAAGCTTCGTTATTGATCTCTGTATACTGCGGGCTCCGGTGGCTCGCTTCGATGATAGAATAACCCATGCCCCGGTAGTCGGTCAGTTCGCCCTCTACTTTTTCAAGTACCTCTTTCGGCAGTGTTGCGGGGCCTGCGCTGAAGTTGTGTGCTCGATTCATATCAATTTCCGTTTTCTGTTTTAGTTAAAGATCAATTTGTCTAAACGGTAAATCCGGGTGAGGCCGTGCAGCCAGCCGGCCCGGATTCAATGTAGATAACCGGTCATTCGGTGTCGATTTTCGATTTTGGCCAACATGGCTGGCTGCCCCGTTCGCTTTAAAACGTATGTACAATCAGGCCGGATCGTAGCTTCGGCTCGAACCAGGTCGATTTGGGCGGCATAAGCTGCCCTTCATCAGAGACATCAACCAGCTCTTCAATTGCGGTTGGATACATACTGATTGCCAGATCCGCATCACCCTGTTCAACCCGCTGGACCAGTTCATCCGTTCCACGAATTCCTCCGACGAAATCGATATCGGGATCTGTTCTCGGGTTTTCAATACCAAAGAGCGGGGAGAGGATTTGGTCTTGCAGCCGGGCTACATCCAGATTGGAGACTGCATCATCGGATTCCGGTTTCGGGAGTTGAAGGCTAAACCATTCGCCATCATAATAGATCGAAACAGTTCCTTTTTCAGACGGCGAGGGATCGGATCCCTTTTTCAGGCCGAACCGGGAGTCCAGCTCATTGAACTGTTTTTGCGAAACATTTTTAAGAATTCGGTTATATGGCAGAATTTTCATCTGATCGATCGGAAACAGTACTGCCGGGAAGTAGTCGTATTCCGCCTCTCCGGGCCAACTCGCATTTTTCTCGCGCAATTGATGTGCGGCGCGCGAAGCGCTTTTACAGCGGTGGTGCCCGTCGGCAACATATAATTTAGGGATCCTGGAGAACGCCTCGACCAGTTCGACCGGGGCTTCAACCGACCAGATGCGGTGCCAGACACCATCATCGGCCTGAAATTCGATTCGGGGAGGAGATGTAATGATCGTCTTCTCCATCAAAAAGGAGACCGAGGATTCATCCTTAAATGTTAACATGACCGGTTCGGCGTGTGCCGATTGGGTGAGTATATGCCGGGTTCGGTCATCCTCTTTATCGGGTCGGGTCAATTCATGCTTCAGGATCACATCGTTGTCGTAATCTTCAACCGAAACGCATGCAAATACACCAGTCTGTTTCCTTCCATCTACTTCAAGTTGATAGACGTAGAGAGCAGGCTTCTCGTCCTGTTTTATGTGGGGGCTTTCCAGCAGCTTCCACAGATTTTCGGCACCTTTCTCATAGACCGAGTCGTCATTGAATGGAGTTCCTTCCGGAAGGTCAATCTCCGGACGGATCACATGGAGAAAGCTTTCGGGCTTCCCCTTTGCCATTTCGGCCGCTTCATCAGTACTGATAACATCATAGGGTACCGACGAGACGTCGGGTGCTTTTTCAGGTTTGGGCAACCAGCCTTTGAACGGGTGAACGATAGCCATATAAAGCAGATTTTTTTATTTTTTAACAGACCATAAAGATACGCATTTTGAATATTTAACTCAGCCGAAATCCACGTAATCGAACGCAACTTATATGGATACGAATCAGAATGGTGACAAACTCAATCCGGAACAGCAGGAGCAGCTGCTTTTCATGATGCTGATTCAGCAACATCAGCAGATCGCGCTTATGGGGTTGGGGAAAATTAAAAACCCGGCTACCGACAAAATAGAACGAGATCTCAAATCGGCAAAGTTTGCGATCGACACACTGAACATGCTCGACAAGTTTACCGAAGGCAATCTTCCGTCGGAAGCGAAGAACTATTTGACGCAGACGCTGACGACACTGAGGCTCAACTACGCCGACGAGAAGAAAAAGTCGGATGATACTCCATCACCTGGTGGGCATGGCAAGCCAGGTGGTCAAAGTGATTCTGGAGGTGATGAGGGTTTGTCCGGTGAGGAAGGTGCATCTGGCGGAGAGGAAAGCAAATCCGGCGGGGAAAGCAAATCCGGCGGGGAAAGCAAATCCGGCGGGGAAAAGAATTCGTCCGATCCGGAATCCACTGACGGAGCGTCCTCATCATCGGACGATAAGTCGTGAAAGTCGTTGAGGCGGCCGGCGGGCTTGTTCAAAGGGAGTATCACGGCCGAGTTCAGATTCTTCTCATCTTCAGACGGGGCGTCTGGGATCTTCCAAAAGGGAAAAAAGAGTCGGATGAAGATGTTGAGGCCTGTGCGATCCGGGAAACCGAAGAGGAGACCGGGGTATCCGTCGAAGTAGTGGATTTTTTAACAGAGACATGGCATGAGTATAAAGAGCGGGGAGAGAAGATCGGAAAACGGACTCACTGGTTTTTGATGCAGCCCGTTCGACAGGATCCGCAACTCAACCCTCAAATCGAGGAGGAGATTGAAATGGCAAAATGGGTTGACCTGGAAAAAGCCAAAGAGATTGTGGGGTTCGAAAATCTGCTCCAGGTGATACAGGCTTATGAGTACAAAAAATAGCGCGACTCGGAGTGAGCCGCGCTATTTAAACGAATGAATCTCTGTTATCAGTTCTGAAGCCGGAAGACAATCGGCAAGCTGTACTGAACGCGGACGGGTCGACCCCGCTGCAAACCTGGCCGGAATTGGGCTTCTCTTACAGCACGAATAGCTTCTTCGTCGCAGCCTCCGCCAATACCCCGGATAACAACCGGATCTTCAACTTCGCCACGCTCATTTACGATAAACTGAACGTAAACCCGACCTTCGATTCCGGCTCTACGGGCCTGTTCAGGGTAACGGATACGATCCTGTAGTCCCTGAAGACCGCCAATCAGTTCCGGCATCTGCTCTACAACAACAAAGAAGTCCTCTTCGGGCTCCTCGTCCTGTTGTGGTGGTGGAGGAAGATCCAGCGGACCGCTCAGTGACAATTCTGCATCGATCTGAAAATCGATATCATCAATGATTTCGTCGTCGGGCACCTCAACAGGAACCGGCGGTCTTGGCGGTGGTGGAGGTGTTTCAATGTGTTCTGTTCGTATGATCTCCTCCATCTCGATCACTTCCTGCTCCTGAAGTGTATACTCCTGCGGAGGTGAGCTGGCAAACTCAACTTTGACAGCTATAATGAAAATCACCAATGTGATCAACAGGCCGATCTGAAGAAATACGGTGTAATAGGTTTTCAGATCAGCTTCCGGCTTTTTTCTCTGGCTCATGGCGTTTCTTTCAGTTTTTACAATTCATTTAACACGTTTTAAATGTTTTTAACTACGCTCTAAAACGATAACACTATTGATAATATTTCTTGAAAAGAAATGCCAGTAAAAAAAGCAGTGGTTTAAAAAAAAAGCGCGACTCGAAAAGAGCCGCGCTTATAAAGCTTTTATCTTAAAAAATTATGAACGCCTGAATCTGTTCAAAAGCCAGAGTTTTCGCTCATAAATCTTTTCGATCAATTCTGAAGCCGGAATACGACCGGGAGGCTGAACTGTACACGCACCGGTCGACCTCTCTGCATTCCCGGACGGAATTCTGTCTGTCTAAGAGCTCGAATCGCCTCTTCGTCGGCACCGCCACCGATACCACGGAGTACGACCGGGTCCTCAACTTCACCTTGCTCATTAACGATGAACTGTACATAAACACGCCCTTCAATGCCGGCTCGTCTCGCCTGTTCAGGATACTCGATGTTGTCCTGAAGCGCCTGGATACCACCGATAATTTCCGGCATCTGTTCAACGACCGTGAAAAAGTCCTCTTCCTCTTCCTCCTCTTCCTGTGGCGGCGGAGGAAGCTCCATCGGGTCTCCCAGCCTCATTTCGGCATCAAGTTCAAACTCGACATCATCGATAATCTCGTCATCGGGTACTTCCTGAGGCACTGGAGGCCGTGGTGGAGGAGGGGGTTCTTCAATGTGTTCGGTCTGGATAATCTCTTCCATCTCGATTACTTCCTGCTCATCCATTACATACTCTTCCGGACCTTCACTGGCCCACTCAACGTTGACTGCAACAATAAATATGACTAGAGAAGCAAGAAGGCCTAATTGCAGAAAGACCGTATAATATTGTTTTAAATCCGCTTCCGGTTCTTTTCTTCGAATCATAACTTCGTAAAGGTCTCGGTTAATATTATCTAATTAAAATGACATTTTCCGGGGGTTCAAACCTCTGCATCATTTTGGACGAATGCAAGGGTTTAATATCTATTTACTTAAACGATTATCGGACGGCATTTGTTCCGTCGATTCCCATCCGTACGAGGAATAAGATGTAATAAGTTTTAAAATCCCGACTGCAACAAGGCAGCCCGCTATATCTGCAACGGCATCATAAAGATCCATATTGCGATCAACGGGAAGTACCTCCTGAAGTATCTCAACGGTAATCCCGAAAAGGCTTCCAGCTATAAAAATGGCAAGAAGCGACAGATGTGAAGAATCTGAGATGAGCAGAATCAGCCCTAAAAGCAGGGTCCAGGTACCGAAAAGTAGTGCATGCCCCAGCTTGTCGTACTGATACAGAGCCGAATCTCCCAGTTTTTCTGTGGGTGAAAGTGTGAGTCCCAGCGTGACCAGAGTAAAAAGAACCATCACAGAATAGAGGAGCCAGGAATTTCTCTCTAGAAAATGTAAAAATTGATCGATCATAGAAGATCTTTAGGTTCCGGAGGCGATTGTTGTCTGTTTTTTATTTCAATTGCACGGTGATAGCCGTCCAACAAGGCTCGGGCGATGCTGAGCACTTCATTATCTGTAATAGCAAGGTTTCCGGCGATGGCTCCAGAAAGGATGTCGCCAAAACCGGCTCGGGCAAAAAGTCGTGTATCGTACGTGGTTAAATAATTTTCTTTTTGAGGAGTTCCCACAAATGTCGGGTATCCTTTGGAGACTATAGTTGCCTGCTTCACTTCTGCAAGTTGCGTAACAGCTTGAAGACGCTCAAAATCGCTCTGGCCTGAAGTTTGGGTCAAATGGGACAACTCCCCCGGATGGGGAGTCAATACACGGATCGTCTCGCTGTTGGGCCGGGCAAATGGATCGGCATAGAGGGCATCAGCATCGATCACCGCAGGTCCCTCAAACTGCTCCAGGATTCGGGTGGCAAACTCGAGAGTAGATTTGTCGCGGCCGATTCCCGGCCCGATCAAGAGAGCTCCCTTCTTTCTGTTCAGAATTTTGAGTGTCTCCTTCAGGTGGGAGGTCTGGAAGCGATCCTCTTTGCCGGAGCTCACCGAAGTTTTGATCACATCGGGCAGATTCTTCTCATAGATCTCCATCAAGGCACCGGGTGTGATCAGTATTACGGCTCCGACCCCGGTTTTCCACCCGGCTGATGCGGCCAGTATTGCAGCCCCCGTCAGGCCTCTGCTGCCCGCCAGAAGGTACAGGACCCGGCCGCTGTACTTGTGTTCAGCTTTTCTTTCGACAGACGGGAGTTGACCGATAATTTCCGGACGGAGAAGGGCAGTATAAGCAGGGCGGTAGTCAACGGGAAACGAGAGATTGAAGAGATGGGTTTCTCCGGTATGATCCGGTCCCTGGTCCAGATAAAATCCAAGCTTTTCGGTTCCGAAGGTAAGTGTGTGGGTGGCTCGAACAGCTTCCGGCATCGGCTGGCCCGTATCGGTATGAAGCCCGCTCGGGATGTCGAAGCTGAAGACCGGCCTGGAGGATGAGTTGATTTTGCGAACCACCTGATCGAAAGGTGCCCGCAGGTCACTCGTTAAACCGGTACCCAGCAGGGCATCGACGATGTAGTCGGGTTCGAAGTTGCCGATCTCATCCAGAGAGTAGTGGAAATTAATGTCGATGCTCTTGAGACCGGCCAGCTTTTTCAGAATTTCCAGATTTCGGCGGGCATCTTCCGAAAAAGGTTTATCAAAAGCAGGGAAGAGTATGTGACAGGTATGCTGATGAACGATCGCCAGGTAACGAGCTGCCACCAGTCCGTCGCCTCCGTTATTTCCGTTGCCGCAGATAAATAGGCCGCTGGAGCCGCGTTCCGCCTTTTCGCCGATCCATTCGGCAGCCTGCATTCCGGCGGTTTCCATCAGCGTAAACCCGTCGACGCCCAACTTTTCGATAGTCAGACGGTCGGCCTCCCGGCACTGCTCACCGGTGGCGGCATAACTGGCATATGGCAGGTTGAGTTCGTTCATAATATTTAACCACTCTGTACAGAAAGACCATGGCACTCAAGGACATAAAGGTACAGATCAGTAGGAGCGGGCAAACAGTACCAACTTTTCGGAGTCGCGACCGGTAACCATACATGAACCCGGTTCCGGCTCACCCGGAGGAATCAGGCGGATGGTTGCCTTGGTCTCCTCCTTGATCTTCTCTTCTGTTTCGTCGGTTCCGTCCCAATGGGCATAAATAAAGCCGCCCTTTTCGATCTCCTGTTTAAACTCTTCATAACTGTCGACCGTTCGTGTCCGATCATCGGTTCTCTTTTTTGCTGTCTGAAAGAGGTCGGACTGTATCTTCTTGAGCAGGCCGTTTGCTCTCTCGGCGATTCCTTTTCTGTCGACGATCTCTTTTTCGAGGGTGTCGCGGCGGGCCAGCTCCAGATTTTCATTCTCAACATCCCGCGGGCCGACAGCAATACGAAGCGGAACACCCTGTGCTTCGTGCTGGGCAAACTTGTATCCGGGCTTGTAATTTTCACGGTCGTCCAGCTTGACCTTGATTCCTGCATCCCGGATCTCATTAAAGACGGGCTCTGCATATTCGAGGACCGATTTGCGCTGTTCGTCGTTGCGATAGATCGGAACGATCACCACCTGGACCGGAGCCAGTTTGGGCGGCAGAACCAGCCCGTTGTCATCGGAATGGGTCATGATGAGCCCGCCAACCAGCCTCGTGGAGACTCCCCAGCTTGTAGCCCAGACATATTTGTGTTCTCCGTCGACATCCTGGAAACGGACGTCGAATGCTTTGGCAAAATTTTGGCCTAAAAAGTGAGACGTGCCGGCTTGAAGGGCCTTGCCGTCCTGCATCAGGGCTTCTATACAATAGGTGTCGACCGCTCCGGCAAACCGTTCAGAGGCGGTTTTTACTCCCGTCTTGACCGGCATGGCCATAAATTCTTCGGCGAACGTTTTATAAACATCGAGCATTTTGAGAGTCTCCTCGACAGCTTCTTCTTTCGTCGCGTGTGCAGTGTGACCTTCTTGCCAGAGAAATTCCATCGTTCTTAAAAACAGACGCGTACGCATCTCCCATCGAACTACGTTGGCCCACTGGTTGATCAGGATCGGCAGATCCCGGTACGATTGAATCCAGTTGCGATAGGAATCCCAGATGATGGTCTCTGAGGTAGGCCGGACAATCAACTCCTCTTCCAATTTCGATTCAGGGTCAACGGCAACCCCATCCTCAACACTCTGGAGTCTGCTGTGAGTGATTACTGCGCACTCCTTGGCAAACCCTTCGACGTGTTGCGCCTCCTTGGAGAGAAACGATTTGGGAATAAAGAGCGGGAAGTAGGCATTCTCGTGGCCGGTCTCCTTGAACATCGTATCGAGCGCCTGCTTCATGTTTTCCCAGATTGCAAACCCGTGAGGACGGATCACCATGCAGCCCCGAACCGGAGAGTGTTCTGCCAGTTGCGCCTCCCGGACGACATCCAGATACCATTGTGAATAATCCTGGTCGCGATTCGTAATCTTTTTTGCCATAGGTATAATTCGTTGAAGAATGAAGTGAAAATAGCCCTGATGCAGTTCAAGATAAAGTTCAATTTTCAAGCCGAGTCTGAAGGAAGATGATTTTATATCGGATCGCAGCTTTTTTATGGCAGAAGGGATTCAAATCCGGGCGTTGTTAGGTTTCAGCCCTGCCGGGAATTTTTGTGAAAATCTACTTCACGATACAGACGAAAAGCGTTATATTAGTACTCTGTGATTTAACGGCTAATGGCGTGGTAGCTCAGGCGGTAAGAGCGTCGGATTCATAACCCGGAGGCCGAGGGTTCGACTCCCTCCCACGCTACACACTTCTATTTTGTTTAGGGCCAGACCCCCGCGAATGCGTAAATTTCGGCTGAAAAAGAATACAATTCAATTCATTCTGGGCCAGACCCCCGCGAATGCGTAAATTTCCCTTGCAGGCAGTCATCATCCTCTTAATCACCTTCCAGCAAGTATCTTTTGCTGCAACGCTTATCAGGCTGAAGTGTTCGTTTTGAGAGTGAAACGGGGAGTTCAGAGAGGGGTGAAAAAAAAATTAGCAGTCACTCAATCAAGAATGACTGCTAAATATCATCTACAGACGGCTATTACCCCATTTGCACTTAAAACTTAAATTTATCAAGCCATCACTGCAATAGTTATTTTTACGTATTTTACATACGTGTTTTTACGTAGACGCTTAAATTCGCTCTGAACGGTCCTGTTCCAGTGCATATCGCACCAGTTCGGCCGTATTTTTCATATTCAGTTTACTCAGAATATTGGACCTGTGAGTTTCAACCGTCCTGGGGCTGATGTAGAGCAGATTGGCGATCTCCTGGCTGGTGTATCCGTCGGCTATAAGTTGCAGTACCTCTGCTTCCCTTTTGGTAATCGGACTCATCGGCTGGCCCTTCGTCGGACCGGCCTGATCGGCGTAGAGGTTGGCCATAAGTGAGGAGATGGAATTGCTGAACACTTTTTCACCTTCAGCTGCACTTTTAACAGCAGCCGTAAGATTGCGCTTCGAAATATTGTTCATCAGATAGCCTGCCACCCCAGCTTTTAAAGCCTGATTCAGGTGAGTGATGTCGAGGCGGTCGCTCAACAGGACCACCCTTGACTCATCCAGCTTCTTCTGGAGTGCTTCCATGAATTCATGAATATTGAGATCTTCGAGATTCCGGGTAATCAGGCTCACATCCGGCTCATCCTTCAGGATCGCCTTGATCGCCTCAGATGCAGACTGAGCCGTACCGATTACGTCGATGGAGCGAGAGCTTTTGAAGATCGACTTCAGCCCCGCCAGCATTACGTCGGTGCTATCGGCGATAAGTACGCGGACTTGAGCCATAGGGTTCGGTCTGAATTTTCGATAATGGCAATATAGCAGAATGGATAAAAATGTAAACAACTCAATATATGGGAGTTGTCTCACCGAATCTTATGCCTGATTGTTCGATAACCCCGTCATGCTGTTGTAAGCGAATGGTTTTCAGAATGTGTATTTTCAGCCCCTCATCATCAAAGAATAGATGGTTGCCGGATTTGACCCGGTTGAATGAATGATTTTAAAATTAGGACTGAATGAGCTGGAAAAGAACACATCATTGTAGTGAATTAAGAGCGGAGCACCAGGGCGAATCTGTCTGCCTGAACGGCTGGGTGGATGTCCGCCGCGACCTCGGCGGCGTCATTTTTATCGACCTGCGAGACCGATATGGCATCACGCAAGTGGTATTCGACGAGACGGACAAGAAGTTGCATGAACAGGCCGAAGAGCTGAGGCCGGAGTATGTGATCGGTATAGTCGGAGAGGTAACACTGAGAGATGAAATCAATATCAACCCCGAGCGAGAGACCGGTGAGATTGAGGTGCGGGTTCGGGAACTGATAATCTACTCGAAGTCGAAAACTCCGCCCTTTGAAATCAAAGACCAGATCGAAACCAATGAAGAGATGCGGCTGCGTCACCGATATCTGGATTTAAGGCGCCGCCCCGTTCAGCAAAATCTGATCTTGCGTTCCAAGGTCTACAATACCGTCCGAAACTTTTATCATGAACGCGATTTTCTGGAAGTGGAAACTCCATTTTTGATGCGGAGTACACCCGAGGGTGCGCGTGATTACCTGGTGCCGAGTCGGGTGAATCCCGGTAAATTCTACGCTCTGCCGCAAAGCCCGCAAACCTACAAACAAACGCTGATGATGGCCGGCATGGACCGCTATTTTCAGATCGTCAAATGCTTTCGGGATGAAGATCTGCGTGCAGATCGCCAGCCGGAGTTTACACAAATCGACGTCGAACTCTCCTTTACCGACGAAGAGGAGGTGTTTTCTGTTCACGAAGAGCTGATGGCACATATCTGGAAGAAGCACCTGGGAATCGAGATCGAAACTCCATTCCCCAGGATGAGCTATCAGGATGCATTACACAGATACGGATCTGACAAACCGGATACACGTTTTGGAATGGAGATCGCCGATCTCTCCGATCTGGTTGCCGATTCCGGATTCCGAATCTTTGACAAGACGGTTGCGGACGGCGGAAAAGTACTCGCCATCACCGTACCGGGAGATGGGGAGATCGGCCGTGGGGCGATGGACCGACTGACCGACGAAGTGATTTCAAAGACCGGAGCCGCAGGACTTATTTTTATCAAGTCGTCGGAGGAAGGCCTGAATTGCAGTGTCGGCAAATTTTTGGATGATCAAACTGTCGAAAAGATGTTCGAAATTGCCGGTGCCGAACGCGGGGATCTGGTCTTGATTCTGGCGGGTCCTCAACCGCCCGTCTACCGGCAGATGGGGGCTCTTCGCCTGATGATGGGATCGCGCCACGAGCTGATCGACACTGACAAGAATCACTTCCTCTGGATCACCGAATTTCCTCTGGTCGAGTGGGATGAGGAGTCCCGCCGCTATCATGCACTGCATCACCCGTTTACCTCTCCGGTGAAAGAGGATCTCGACAAGATGGAAGAAGATCCGTCCAATATTCGGGCCCGGGCGTATGATCTGGTACTTAACGGTAACGAGATCGGCGGCGGATCGATCCGGATTCACGACCGGGAGCTGCAGGCACGGATGTTTCGCCTGTTGGGTATCGACACGGGTGAGGCTGAAGAGAAGTTTGGATTTCTGCTCGACGCTTTCGATTACGGCGCACCCCCGCACGGGGGGATCGCTTTGGGGTACGACCGCCTCATCATGCTGATGGCGGGGACGAAAAGTCTCAGAGATGTCATCGCTTTTCCCAAGAATCAGAAGGCACAGAGTCTGATGGATAACTGTCCGAGCTCTGTGGATAAGAGCCAGCTGGATGAACTCCACATTCAACTGAAGCTGCCTAAACAGGGAAAACATTAACCTGCAAACCTGGTGCAAATCCGTTGAAGACAGCCGGAATTAAAACTTGCAAAGCAGGATGGCTTCTCATCTCGTTCGACCCGGGCGATTCGCGGTACGAAATTCTGCACGATGACAGTGAGTTCGAGGGGGCTTTTGAATCCTGTGACCGAATATGGATCGACATCCCCATCGGACTGAACGACGAGGCATTCGAACGGCAATGCGACATACTCCTTCGTGAAAAGCTGGGAACCGATCATGCAGATTCGATTTTCACACCGCCGATTCGACCTGTTCTTGATGCCCCGACCTATGCCGAGGCAAGTATGCAGCTTTATGAACTTACCGGGGAAAAACTTTCACCGAACTCCTGGGGTATGACCCCTAGAATCCGGAAAGTGGATACACTCCTCCGGGCAAAGGAATCCTGGCGGGAGAAAGTATTTGAGAGCCACCCCGAGTTGCTCTTTATGCAGATCAACGGTGGACGAATCTTTCAGAGCAAGAAGACAAAAAAGGGGATACGTCACAGGCTCGGTCTTGTATCCGGGGTCATACCGGAGGCAAAGGAGTTATTTCGCAGCATGAAGGAGGAGTATCGGCGAAACGAGGTGGAGGAAACGGAGATGGTCGACGGACTGGTCCTTGCGCTTGCTGCCAGGAAATCGGCAGATCAGCCGGTCAAATCACTTCCGGAATCACCTGAAACGGATAGTGAAGGCCTTCGCAGAGCGATCCACTTTGTGTGAAGCCCTTTCAATGTGTGAAGCCCTATCAAAGAGCTCCGAATTGTATAGGATGTAATCAAAGTGATCCGCATTGTGAAGGACCCCATCACTGCTACCCGCCTGGTAAGAATGACGCTGTTCGCTCTTGCGGTTTATTTGCCTCCGGTAGTTTCTTTACGGTATTTGACACCCGCCTGATGGACCCGGTTTATTCCGTTGAACGCTGCAATACGATACGCTTCTGTATAGGAGGGATAGTTCAGGACATTGTCGGTGAAATACCGAATATCTCCATTAAACGACATGATACTCTGGCCCAGGTGGATCAATTCCGTTGCACCGTCTCCGAAAATATGTACACCGAGGAGTTTGAGGCTCTCGGTGTCGAATACCAATTTTAGTATCCCTTCGGTAAAATTGTTGATTTCTGCTTGGGTCACATTGCTGTAGTAGGCACGCCCAACGGTGAAGTCAAGCCCCTCTTCGGCAGCTTCTTTTTCGGTCAGGCCGATGGCTGCAATTTCCGGAATCGTGTAGATCGTGTAGGGGATCTTATTGTGAACTTCGCTGACCGGTTGGTCGAACATATTGCAGGCTGTTAAACGCCCCTGAAAAAACGATACGGAAGCAAGATTCGGCGGGCCTATCACATCCCCGGCTGCATAGATCGAAGGAATCTCGGTCTTGAAGCGGTCGTCAACCTTGATGAAGCCCTTGTTGTCGAGCCGGACTCCCAAACCTTCAAGCCCGATCCCTTTCGTGTTGGGCGTGAATCCGCTGAAGGTGAGAATATGTTCTGTTTCAATGACCTGTAACCGATCTTCGCTTTTTGTCCGAAAGCAGACTTCGGTAGTATTCCTCAAACCGTTACTCCGAATATCTTCGATGGCCACACCGTTATGGATGGCAATTTGGCGATTCTCGTTGGAGCGCTGCAGGTGCTCATAAATCTCATTATCCAGAAAGGGCAGGTATTGATCCTTTTCATTGAGAAGAGAAACCCGGGTTCCGAGAGAACTGAATATGGCGGCATACTCGAAAGCGTTCACACCCCCGCCGATGATTGCCAGTTTACGTGGGATGTGGGTCAGGTTGAGTATCGATTCATAATCGAGCAGGCTGACCTCATCAGAATATGAACCGTGAAACGGTTTCGGCCGGCTGCCGGTTGAGATGAGAAGATTTTCACCCGAATAGGTGCTCTTTTTGCCATCCGGACTACTGACGATGACCTGATGCGCATCTTTCAGTGCCCCGGTACCGCGGACGATGTGAATCTCGTTTTTTTTGAGGTTTTCGAATACCTGCTTGTTTTTGGTTTCAAGCTTGGACTGTTTGTACCTGAGCAGATCCTCCATTCTGAATTTTTCAAAAGGGCGTCTTCCCTGTTCGTCTCCGTATTGTGAATGGAACAGATGAATGGTTTTGGCCGCCTGCCGCAAGGCTTTGCTGGGAACGGTACCGGTATGTATCCAGGTGCCGCCCAGCTTCTCGACCCGCTCCTCGACGATCATCACTTTTTTCCCAAATTTCGAACTCTGAAGAGCACAGGCAATTCCCGCAGGACCACTGCCGAGTACGATCAGGTCGTAATCAAATTCTGTTGTGGTACGATCCTTATCCATAATTGAAAATAGCTCCGTTTATTCATCACAGTTTATGAGTCTCCCGGGAATGATCATGGTGCTAACGGAAAAGATAGGAGAAAAATCACAGGATGGCAGAATTAATCGCACGAAACAGTGAGCGCAAAAAAAGATGATTTGTTGTACCTTTGGCGGAACGTTTCGCTGGTTTTTATTGCTATAGGTGCACAGCAGTTAACTCTATGCTGTCTAATGTTTTGAAACGGGATCTTTAATAATCGAAAAACCGGAGACGTCGAGAGGCGGAAGCGCCGCTTTTCGAACTCCGGTAAATAAAAAAACGAGGAGATATAGGAATATGGCTTACAAACTACCTGAACTTCCATATGCATACGATGCATTGGAGCCTCATATCGATGAGCGTACCATGAAGATTCATCACACCAAGCATCATCAGGGTTATACGAATAAACTGAACGCCGCACTGGAGGGAGATTCCTTTGCAGAGCTGCCGGTCGAAGATGTGCTCCGAAGAATCAACGAAGTGCCTGAAGAGAAACGGCAGGCGGTGATCAATAACGGTGGAGGATATGCCAACCATAACCTCTTCTGGGAAGTTCTATCCCCGAATGGCGGGGGAGCACCGGAAGGAGACCTGGCCAACGCAATCAGCAAGACTTTCGGTGGTTTTGACTCATTTAAAGAGAAGTTCAGCAATGCAGCGGCAGGACGATTCGGCTCGGGCTGGGCCTGGCTTTGTGTAGATGGCCAGGGAGGCCTCAAGGTACTATCCACTCCGAATCAGGATAGTCCCTATATGAACGGCCTGACTCCAATTCTCGGGCTCGACGTATGGGAGCATGCCTACTACCTGAATTACCAGAATCGACGCCCCGATTACATCAGCGCGTTCTGGAACGTAGTAAATTGGGACCAGGCGGCGAAGAACTATCAAAACGCTTCGTGATCCCGATTTTTAAATTATCGGAGTCAGAAAACTTCAGGGCGTCCCGGTTCGGGGCGTCTTTTTTTTTAGGCTATTCCACCTCGATTTTAATCCAGTAATCATAGAGACCCATCCTGCGTCTCAGCTCTGTACCGGAATCGGATCTTTGTGAACGCTGGGCCGGCCTGTAATATCCTCTGGTATCTCTCCGGCCGAACTGTGTGACATCCTCATCATCACGAAACCTGAACTCGGGGGGCTCGATGGAAAAACCGAGCCAGTAGGTCTCTCCCCGTTCCAGATCGAATGGAGGCGTGCCGGAGAGGGGGATTTTGTATTCAATTCCGTAGTATCTTCTTTCTGCGGAGACGGCGATTTCGAGGCCTTGTGCTTCTATCCGGGAGTATGGGAAAAAGACATATTGGGCATCACGGCTGCCGTCATGCCGGTCGACAATTGCCACATAGTCGAAGTTCTCTTCTTTAAACGATTCGAGCCTTTGCTGATTTTCCGGTGATGCGAGCCAATCGGATTCCCGCGTCAGACTTCTGAAAGCGTTCGTATCATCCCGGAGAAAGTTGAAGGCCCCGACAGGATGGCCGACGCCTCTACGGTTTCTCTCCTCGTCACTTCTGGCCAGGTAGAGGATAAATCCGCTGTTTTCGATAGCCTGATGAAAGAACGGGCTTCGGAAGTCGACATAGATGTAGAGATGTTGCTCGTCCTGCATCACGTAGAAATTGAACTCATCAGAGCGTTTAATGTTGGCTGATGAGGTCGGCCAGCCGGAGAGTTCCCCGTCTATTTCGAATTCTGGAGGATTCGCAGCCTGATAGGTCGTAATGGTTTCGGTACTGCTGCAAGCGGCTGACACAAGGAGCAGGGCAGCAGCAACACCAAGAAGTTGTAAATGAAGTCGGAACATAGTTTATAAAATTTATCCGGAGGATGATCCGTTGGCAAGAGGCGATTCTGATCACCGTCGATATTGCAAGACCGGAATATAAAGGGTCGGACGTTAAAAAATCGACGGATCCAATGTACGAGAATCAGTTATAAATCGTATATTACAGGGAAAGATAAAAACGAAAGTTAAAGGATAAAGTTATGCAATTTGGATTCGGCATCGGACCGGATACTTCATGGATGAGAAAAGAGTTGACTGATCTGGGTGTAGAAGAGTTGAAAACACCCGAGGATGTGGACCGGGCAATGGAAGAGTATAAACAAGGTACGATGCTCCTTGCCATCAATTCGGTTTGCGGCTGTGCAGCCGGAAATGCACGCCCGGGATTGAAAATTGCTCTGGATAAGGCGTCCAGCAAACCTGATCATTTGGTGACGGTCTTTGCAGGGCAGGACAAGGAGGCGACAGAGAAGGCGCGAGGTTACTTCAGCGAATATCCGCCGTCTTCACCCGCCTTTGCCTATTTTGTTGATGGTGAAATCAAGGCGATGGTTCCGCGTCACCGTATCGAGGGGCGTACAAGTGAAGAGGTTGCCAATGATTTGCTGATGGTTTTCGATGCTTTCGCCGATAAAGAAGAAGCGGAAGCGGAATAAGAAAACTTCTGTGCCGGGCCTCTATTTCGGGTATAATCTTCAGGCCCGACAGACGTTATTAATAAAGAGCAGATTGAACCGGAAAAAGAATAAATTAATTGAGATTTTCGGTTGACTTGAATGAGGTATTTGCTCTATCTTGGTAATCCTTTTCGCTGATATTTTACTGCTTGAAAATCGGGGCGGCTTCCGCCTTCGATGAAAGTCGAAAACAGGGGGAAACACAAGTTGTTCTTACCCTCTGCAGCGAATCCATTTTTTTGTTCTTTGATTGAGTGAATGATAAACAGATCGTTGTGTGAGCCCTGAGATTGATTTTGGGTTAGCCGGGGTTGGATTTCTACAGAGTGTAAGATGTTTATTTATACAATGG
>SLKI01000125.1 GCA_007134695.1 Balneolaceae bacterium | reverse complement strand
CAATGTGAACCTGAAGGTGAAATTGATCCAGCCGGTAGCGATGGAGGAGGGTCTGCGCTTTGCGATACGTGAAGGCGGCCGAACCGTCGGAGCCGGAGTGGTAGCCAAAATCCTGGATTAACCATCCGGACGGATATTACGGTTTACGGGTGTAGCTCAATTGGCAGAGCAGCGGTCTCCAAAACCGCAGGTTGGGAGTTCGAGTCTCTCCACCCGTGCTAATGGATACCAGAATTGATTGCAAGATGCGGAAGGCGGAATGGCACAGTGGTTTTTTGCTGCGGCTGACGCTTGAGACACACTGGCTTTCATAACGTGGCCGGAACGCCTGAATATCCAACACAGACAGACATTTTGTGATGAAGAAGATTAGAGAATTTATTGAAGGAGTTCAAAGGGAATTCAAGAAAGTTACCTGGCCAACGCAGCAGGAACTGATCGACAATACCATCATTGTAGTGGTATTTACAATTATTATATCCGCTTTCATTTTCGGTGTCGATCAGGTTTACAGTACAATCCTAGATGTAATCTATAGTAGATGACAGACGAGAAAACACATGACTGGTATGTGGTTCGCTGCTTTTCCAGTCATGAAAAGAAAGTAAAAGAGTATCTCGAGCGAGAGATCAAGACGGAAGGGCTTGAAGATAAGATCAGAGAAGTTCTTATTCCGACGGAAACTGTTGTAGAGATCCGATCGGGGAAGAAGCGAACTCGAGAAAAGAATTTTTTCCCGGGATACATCCTGGTTGATGCAGTTTACGATGAAGAGGTCAACAACTTTATACAGAACGCACCCTCCTGTCTCGGTTTTTTAAAAGCGGGCAAAGGAGATATTAAGCCGACTCCGTTGAAGAAGTCGGAAGTGGACCGGATTCTTGGCCGGGTACACGATAGTCAGGATGCGATGGAGCATGGCGGAGTGGTCGACATCCCATATAACGAAGGGGACCTGGTTAAGGTGATCGACGGTCCGTTCAAAGATTTTGATGGTACGGTTCAGGAAATCAATACCGACAAACTGAAGCTTCGGGTACTTGTGAGCATTTTTGGTCGCAAGACTCCAGTTGAGGTAGATGTAAATCAGGTTGAACCTGCCACATAACATGGTGCGGTATCGGTCTTTTTCGCAAAAGCCGGTACAGTACAAGATGCAAGATGCAAACGGTGAGCTATTACGCGGAAAACAGAAAGACACAGCCAACAATTGATGCAACCATATGGCTAAAAAAGTAGATACAGTGCTGAAACTCCAGATTCCGGGAGGACAGGCCAATCCTGCGCCTCCGGTCGGGCCCGCACTGGGTCAGGCAGGAATCAATATTATGGAGTTTTGCAAAGCATTCAATGCAAAGACCCAGGAGAAAGCAGGGACGATTATCCCGGTCGAGATTACGGTCTATGCAGACAAGTCGTTTACGTTCAAAACGAAGACGCCTCCTGCCGCCGTACTCCTGAAGAAGGCTGCAAAGATCCCGTCCGGATCAGGTGAGCCGAACCGTACCAAGGTCGGCAAAGTAACCTGGTCGCAGTGCAAAGAGATCGCCGAAGAGAAGATGGAAGATCTCAATGCGTACGATGTGGAGAATGCCGCCGAGATGATCGCCGGAACTGCGAGAAGTATGGGTCTTCGTGTAATCCGTGATCAATAAACAAGGAAGTTTAAACATGGCAAAACGAGGTAAGAAATACCGACAAGCCGATGAGCTGATCGACATAGAGGTGGAATACACTCTTGAAGAAGCTTGTGATCTGGTTAAGAAGACTGCGACGAAAAATTTCGACGAGTCGATCGACCTTGATCTCAGGCTGGGAGTGGATCCGCGTCATGCCGATCAAATGGTTCGTGGAACTGTAGCTCTCCCGCACGGGACCGGCAAGTCGATTCGCGTATTGGCTCTGGTCAACGAGGCCAAACAGAAGGAAGCGGAGGAAGCAGGTGCCGACTTTGTAGGCCTTGACGACTATATCACCAAAATAGAAGAAGGATGGGCCGACGTCGATATTATCGTCGCCACTCCGGATGTCATGGGCAAAATTGGCAAACTGGGCCGGGTTTTGGGTCCGCGCGGATTGATGCCCAATCCAAAGAGTGGAACGGTAACCGATGATGTCGGAGCAGCCGTCAAGGAGTTTAAGGCGGGTAAGCTCGATTTCCGGGTAGATAAGTTCGGAATCCTTCATACATCGATCGGAAAATCGAGTTTCGAAGCCAGCCAGCTCAGAGAAAATGCGATGGCATTTATGCAGACGGTGAACAAGCTTCGACCGGCATCCGCGAAAGGCCACTACATCCGAAGTGCATTTATGAGTACGACGATGGGACCAAGTATCCCGATCGACCGCTCATCGATTGCATCCATCTAAAACGTAAAACGGAATTTTTACGATGCCAACATTAGCAGAAAAAAAGGCAGTCGTTGAAGAGATTACCGATAGCCTGAATGAGTCGAAAGCTCTTTATATCGCCAACTATAAAGGGTTGTCGGTATCGGAAATCAACGAGCTGCGTGCAAAATTCAGACAGCAGGACGTTCGCTTCAAAGTGTATAAAAACACATTAGTCAAGCGTGCGATGGACGAGGTCGGCGGTTTTGATGACCTCTTTCCCCACCTGGAAAACCAGAATGGTTTCGCCTTTACAGACGATGAATTGGCGGCTCCTGCCAAAATCCTCAAGGATTTTAACAAGGAGCACGACAAACCACAGTTTGTTGCTGCTTTGATCGAAGGTGAATATTACAAAGAAGACCAGCTCGATACACTTGCTGCAATGAAGTCGAAGAAAGAGGTGATCGGCGACATAATGGGACTTCTGATGTCACCTGTCCAGAACATCGTCAATGGCCTGCAATCGCAGGGAGAAACTATTGCCGGAGCTGTCAAAACCATAGCCGAAAAGGCTGAATCATAACAAACACGAATATTTAATACTTAAAACCGACCAACGGAGAACAAAAACATGGCTGAAGTGAAAGAATTAGCTGAACAACTCGTTAACCTGACGGTTAAGGAAGCGAATGAACTTGCAAAAGTTCTTGAAGAAGAGTACGACATCAAACCGGCTGCTGCTGCAGTGGCAGTTGCAGGAGGTGGTGCCGCCGGCGGAGACGGCGAAGCTGCCGAAGAGAAGACTGAATTCGATGTTGTACTGCAGAGCGCTGGTTCCAAAAAGATCGCCGTGATCAAGGAAGTGCGAGGCATTACCGGACTCGGACTCAAAGAAGCCAAGGAACTGGTTGACGGCGCCCCGAACACCATCAAGGAAGCTGTCGCAAAAGATGAGGCCGAAGAGTTGAAGTCAAAGCTCGAAGAGGCAGGTGCCGAGATCGAATTGAAGTAAGAAATTCGATTGTACAATTTGCCATAGCCAATATCGTTATACGGTATTGGCTATTGGCGTCTTATCTGTTCAATTCGTTTGGATCTGAAACCGGCAGTCGACATCAATCGACATAAGCTTACACATCCTGATTTTTAATTAAAGGAGACCATCCTTTTGAGTACTACTATGGAGAAAATTCCGTTCACCGACCGATTAACGTTTGGCCGCACTCAACATGTAATTGATTATCCCGACTTTCTCGATGTCCAGCTTGCGTCGTTCGAGCACTTTACTCAGCTGGATGTCGCTCCGAAAGACCGGAAAATCCAGGGACTCCAGAAGATATTCGACGAGAATTTTCCGATCGTTGATTCCAGGGAGACCCACATTCTGGAGTTTATCTATTACGATGTAGATACGCCCAAATACAATATCAGGGAGTGCCAGGAGCGAGGATTAACCTACGCCGTACCCCTGAAAGCAAAATTACGACTGTCAACCGTCGATGATTCGGATGAAGCCTCCGAAACTATCGAACAGGAAGTTTTCCTGGGCGACCTGCCCTGGATGACAGAGCGTGGCACGTTTGTAATCAACGGTGCCGAGCGCGTGATTGTTAGCCAGCTTCACCGCTCACCGGGTGTCTTTTTCGGACAGTCGGTACACCCGAACGGAACCCAGCTCTACTCGGCTCGGGTCATTCCGTTTAAAGGATCGTGGATTGAGTTTACCACCGATATCCGGGATGTGCTCTGGGCTTATATCGATCGAAAGAAAAAAGTCCCTGCTTCTACCCTGTTGCGTGCACTTGGCTACAGCTCGGATTTTGAAATCCTCAATCTTTTTGAACTGTCTGATGAGGTCAAATTCACCAACAAAAAGACGTTCAAGAGCAAGTTGGTTGGCAAACGGCTGGCTACCGATGTGGTCGTTGAAGAGACCGAAGAAGTAGTGGACGACGAAACCGGTGAAGTTACCGAGGCGGTCAATCGCAAGATTTTGTTCGAAAGAGATCACGAGTTGGCCGAAGAGGATTACGACACGTTCAAGGAAGCTGATCTCAAGTCGGTGCTGGTACAGAAAATCTCGACCGAGGAATCTGAGCGGTCGGTAATCATGAATACTCTTCGAAAAGACTCGACACACGACGATGTATCTGCATTGGGTGAGATCTATCAGCAGATCCGTACAGGTGAGATGCCTGATCCGGAGACAGCACGATCTGTTCTCGAAAGACTTTTCTTCAGCGACAAGAAGTACGACCTGGGCGAAGTCGGGCGATACCGCCTCAACAAGCGGCTCAAGCTTGATGTGGATCATGAAACTCGGTATCTGACCAAAGAGGACATTGTGGCCATTGTCAAAGAGGTGATTCGCCTCAAAGAACTCAAATCCCAGGTCGATGATATCGATCACCTGAGTAACCGACGTGTAAGAACAGTCGGCGAGCAGCTCGGACAACAGTTTTCGATTGGATTGGCCCGGATGTCTCGTACGATTCGTGAACGAATGAATTCACGGGATGCAGAACAGCTGACGCCTCAGGACTTGGTTAATGCAAGAACCATTTCCAGCGTCATCAATACATTTTTCGGTACCAATCAGCTTTCGCAGTTTATGGATCAAACCAATCCGATTGCCGAGCTGACACACAAACGACGTATGTCGGCACTTGGACCTGGCGGACTGACGAGAGAAAGGGCCGGTTTCGAGGTTCGGGATGTTCACTATACGCACTACGGACGTCTCTGCCCGATTGAAACGCCAGAAGGCCCCAATATCGGACTGATCTCTTCGCTCTGTGTACATGCGAAAGTAAACGATTTTGGATTTATCGAAACTCCGTATCGCAAGGTGGAAGAAGGCAAGGTGACGAAAAAGGTAGAGTATCTTGCCGCCGAGCAGGAGGATGAGACGGTGATCGCTCAGGCGAATGCACCGCTGACCGACAAGTCCGAGTTTGCCAATGACTCGATCTTCTCCCGTTTCAGGGACAGCAATGTCGGACTGGCCAAGCCGGACCAGATTGAATATATGGACGTCTCTACCAACCAGATTACTTCGCTGGCAGCGGCGCTCATTCCATTTATTGAACATGACGACGCCAACCGGGCCCTGATGGGATCCAACATGCAGCGTCAGGCAGTGCCGCTTCTCCGTCCCGAATCCCCACTGGTCGGTACCGGCCTTGAGCACAGGGCTGCGAAGGATTCCCGGGCGATCATTACCGCCGAGGGAGATGGAGTTGTAGACTATGTGAGCGGAACAGAGATCCGCGTCAAGTACAAGCGTGATGAGCTGGAGCAGAATTGCTACTTCGACAAAGGGATCAAATCCTACAAGCTCCAGAAGTTTGAAAGAAGTAATCAGGACACTACTGTCAATCAGCGCCCTGTCGTCAACAAAGGTGACAAGGTGAAAGAGGGTGACACGCTGGCCGACGGTTGTTCTACCGATCACGGAGAGCTGGCTCTGGGCCGAAACCTGCTTGTTGCTTTTATGCCCTGGCGCGGTTACAACTTTGAGGATGCGATCGTCGTCAGTGAGCGGGTTGTTCAGGACGATATCTACACTTCCATCCATATCCAGGAGTTTGAACAGCAGGTCCGGGATACCAAGCGGGGTGAAGAGGAACTGACGCGTGAAATACCAAACGTAAGTGAAGAAGCCACCCGCAACCTGGATGAAAATGGAATCATCCGGGTAGGAGCGAAAGTTAATCATGGAGATATCCTGGTTGGAAAAATTACGCCGAAAGGTGAAACCGATCCGACTCCGGAAGAGAAACTTCTGCGGGCTATTTTCGGTGATAAGGCGGGTGATGTGAAAGATGCTTCGATGAAGACACCTCCGGGAGTTTCCGGGACGATTATTCAGACGAAGCTGTTCAGCCGAAAACGAGACGAACAGATTTCCAGAAAAGAGGAAAAAAAACTTGTCGAGCAGGAGAACGAACGTCATGCCGAAAAACTGGAGGAGCTAAACAGCCGGTGGGCCGACAAGATGTATTCGCTGCTCAGGGATAAAACTTCTCCGGGCGTAGAAGACTTCGGAGGCAATATATTGATCCCGAAAGGTGAGAAATACAAGAAGTCGGTATTTGAAACGCTCGATCCGATTCATATTAATGAAAACATAGATTGGGCAACCGATGAAAATCTGGTCGAGCATGTCAAGCTTCTCTTCAAGAATTATAGAGTGGAAAGGCGACGAATCGACTCAGAAGCCAAGAGGCGCAAGTATCAAATCCAGGTGGGAGATGAACTGCCGCCGGGAATCATCCAGAAAGCCAAGGTCTATGTAGCCAAGAAGCGGAAGTTGCAGGTAGGTGACAAGATGGCTGGGCGTCACGGAAACAAAGGCGTGATCGCGAAGGTGGTGCCGGTTGAAGATATGCCATATATGGATGACGGTACTCCGGTCGACATTCTTCTCAACCCGCTGGGTGTGCCTTCCAGGATGAACCTGGGACAGATCTACGAGACCATTCTCGGATGGGCAGCCAAAAAACTGGGAGTCAAGTTCGCATCACCGATCTTTGACGGAGCGAGCTACGATCAGGTACAGGAGCAGCTGGAAAAAGCCGGTTTACCGAAAGATGGCCGGGTTCAGCTTTATGACGGAAAATCCGGCGAAGCACTCGATCAGAAAACGACCGTCGGATATATCTACATGCTCAAACTGAATCACCTGATTGAGGACAAGATGCACGCCCGGTCGATCGGCCCCTACTCACTTATCACTCAGCAGCCGCTCGGTGGTAAAGCGCAGTTCGGCGGGCAGAGGCTAGGTGAAATGGAGGTGTGGGCACTCTACGCCTACGGAGCATCCAACATCTTGAAAGAGATGCTTACCGTAAAGAGTGATGATGTAAAAGGACGATCCAAGGTTTATGAAGCGATCGTCAAAGGGGAGAATCTGCCGGAAGGTGACGTCCCCGAGTCATTTAAAGTGCTCTTGCGAGAGCTGATGGGTCTCGGACTCGAAATCCACATTGACTAATTCGGAATTATAAGAAAGATCAATCGGAGGTATACCCTTGCCGACTACGAAAACATTAACCGTCACCAAGGATTTCAACAACATCGGAATCTCACTTGCATCTGCCGAGACGATCCTGTCTCGGTCGCATGGCGAGGTTCTCACACCTGAGACCATCAACTACCGGACCTTCAAGCCGGAGATGGATGGCCTTTTCTGTGAGAAGATTTTTGGCCCTGTAAAGGATTACGAATGCCACTGCGGCAAATATAAGCGAATCCGTTACAAGGGTATTATTTGTGACCGATGTGGCGTCGAAGTCACCCGGAAGGCAGTCCGGAGAGAACGGATGGGACACATTACACTGACTGTCCCGGTCGTTCACATCTGGTATTTCAAATCGCTGCCCAACAAGATTGCCTACCTTCTCGGCCTCTCTTCGAAAAATCTGGAGAGGATTGTCTATTACGAAACATTTGTAGTAGTCAACCCGGGACTGGCCAAAGACCTTGGCTATAAGAAAGGGGATCTGATTACTGAAGAGGAGAAGTTCGATATCTTCGATCAGCTGCCCGAAGAAAACTTTGACCTGGACGATGATGACGAAGACAAGTTCATCGTCAAGGAGGGAGCTGAAGCGATTGAGGCACTGCTGATGGGAATGGATCTCGACGAGACGGCCTACCGCCTCCGGGAAGAGGTTCGAAATGAAACCTCGCAGATGCGCAAGAAGAAAAAGCTGAAGCGTCTGCAGGTGATTGAGTCGTTCCGTGCTGCCAATCAGCACACCGAAAACCGGCCCGAATGGATGATCCAGCGGGTTATCCCGGTTATTCCGCCCGAGCTCCGGCCGCTGGTACCGCTCGAAGGAGGACGGTTTGCCACATCAGACCTTAACGATCTTTATCGACGGGTTATCATCCGGAACAATCGCCTGAAACGTCTGATCGATATCAAGGCGCCCGATGTCATACTCCGGAACGAGAAGAGAATGCTACAGGAGGCGGTCGATTCTCTCTATGACAACTCCCGGAAGTCGAATGCGGTAAGGAACAACAACCGGCCGCTTAAATCGCTCAGCGATATGCTTAAAGGCAAGAGCGGTCGATTCCGTCAAAACCTGCTTGGGAAAAGGGTCGATTATTCCGGTCGGTCGGTGATTGTTGTCGGACCTGAGCAGAAGCTGCACGAATGCGGTCTGCCGAAGGAGATGGCTATCGAACTCTACAAACCGTTCGTGATCCGTCGCCTGATTGAAAGAGGTTATGTAAAGACGGTCAAGAGCGCCAAAAAAGTAGTTGACCGCAGAGACAAAGTGGTCTGGGAGGTACTTGAGAATGTGATCGACGGCCACCCGGTTCTGCTGAATCGGGCCCCGACACTTCACAGACTTGGTATCCAGGCGTATCAGCCGGTCCTGATCGAGGACAAGGCGATCCGTCTGCACCCGCTCTCCTGTACTGCATTTAACGCCGACTTTGATGGAGATCAAATGGCAGTTCACCTGCCGCTGAGTCATGATGCAGTCCTGGAGGCTTCGGTGTTGATGCTCGGTTCCCATAATATTCTCAGCCCGGCCAATGGAGGCCCGATTGCTGTACCGTCTCAGGATATGGTACTGGGTATCTATTATCTGACCAAAATGGGGCCCGGCCGGAAAGGAGAGGGCAAGACCTTTGCATCGACCGATGAAGTGATCATCGCCTATGACCAGGGCAAGATCGATGTTCATGCAAAAATCAATGTTCGGATTCCGGTTGTCAACGACGAAGGGGATACCGAATATGAAATTATCAAGACAACGACCGGGCGGGTGCTCTTCAACGAGATTCTGCCGGACGAAATGCCTTATATCAACAAAACATTAGGCAAGAAGGAGCTTCGAGTACTAATCGGAGAGATCCATCAGAAAGTGGGTACTGTGGAATCTTCCAAGTTCCTAGACCATATGAAGACATATGGGTTTGAGCGAGCAACGACCGGTGGCCTATCCTTCAGCCTGGAGGATATCATTATTCCGGATGCCAAGCGGAAACTGATTGAAGGAACCCAGGATGAGGTTGAAGAGATCCAGGAGCGTTATGAAATGGGCTTCATCACCGATAATGAGCGTTACAATCAGGTGATTGATAAATGGACCAGTACAACCAATCGGGTTTCAGAAACGCTCTTCAAGAGTCTTGCCGATGACCGGGACGGATTTAATCCGGTCTTTATGATGGCCGACTCCGGTGCACGAGGTTCGAAAGAGCAGATCCGGCAGCTCGGTGGTATGAGAGGTTTGATGGCCAAGCCGCAGAAAAGTTCTCTGCAGCAGGGTAATGAAGTTATTGAAAACCCGATCCTCTCCAGCTTCCGGGAAGGACTGACCGTGCTTGAGTACTTTATTTCAACCCACGGTGCCCGAAAAGGTCTTGCCGATACAGCGCTTAAAACAGCCGATGCCGGTTATCTGACTCGCCGGCTTGTAGACGTGTCGCAGGATATCATCATCAACGAAGATGACTGCGGTACACTGCGCGGAATCAAAATGCAGGCCCTGAAGGATAACGAAGATATAATCGACCGGCTCGAAGACCGAATTCTCGGCCGGGTTTCGATGCACGATATCCACGACCCGATTAACGATGACCTGATCTGCGAAAGTAATCAGCTGATCGACGAAACGGTAGCACAGAAGATTGCCGAAACCTCGATCGAAGAGGTGGAGATTCGTTCGGTACTTACCTGCGAGTCGGAGCGAGGTGTCTGTGCCAAGTGTTACGGACGCGACCTGGCGCGCAATACGATGGTGCAGGTTGGTGAAGCGGTCGGTGTGATTGCAGCACAGTCGATCGGTGAACCTGGAACGCAGCTGACTCTGCGAACCTTCCACGTTGGTGGTACTGCTTCGCGACTCGAGGCAGAATCACAGCACAAGGCGAAATTTGACGCCAAGGTAGAACTCGATAACGTGCGGGTCGTTGAATATGATGACGGAGAAGAGGTCCATAATGTCGTTTTGAGTCGCGCCGGTGAGATCAAGCTGATCGGTGACGATGGTAAAGTATTGTCGACCTACAATGTTCCTTACGGATCTGAAATCCTCGTTGAAGATGGAGAGAAAGTTCCGAAAGGGGTGCCGCTCTGCAAGTGGGACCCGTATAATGCACTGATCTTCAGTGAGATTGACGGTACGGTCGAATACAAGGATATTCTCGAAGAGATCACTTATACCGAGGATACCGATACCCAGACCGGTCACCGGGAGAAAGTGATTATCGACTCCAAAGATCGCACCCTGATTCCGACGCTGATCGTCAAAGGAAAAGGGGACCGAATTCGCGAAAGCACACTTCCGGTCGACACGCATATTGTGGTTGACGACGAAACCAAGGTACAAGCCGGACAAGTTCTGGCAAAGATTCCGCGGGCTGCATCCAAGTCGAAAGATATCACGGCGGGTCTGCCGCGGATTACCGAGCTGTTTGAGGCCCGGTCACCGAGCGAGCCGGCAGCTGTAACCGAGATCGACGGTGTGGTTCGGATGGGCGGCCGCAAACGCGGTTCTCAGGAGGTGATTGTGGAGAGTAAGGATGGTACCGATGAGAAGAAGTATCTGATCCCGCTTTCCAAACATATCCTGGTACAGGAGAACGACTATGTGAAGGCAGGTCAGCCTCTCTCCGACGGAACGATACCGGCACAGGATATCCTCAACATTCTCGGCCCCTACGCTGTGCAATCCTACCTGGTGAACGAAATCCAGGAGGTGTACAGGCTGCAGGGTGTGAAGATCAACGACAAGCATATCGAGGTGATCGTCCGGACGATGATGCAGAAGGTCGAAGTGACCGATCCGGGAGATACGATGTACCTCGAAGGAGACAAAGTCGACCGGTTTGAACTGAACAACCGGAATGATGAGCTGATCGGTAAATTTGTCGTGACCGATCCGGGTGGAAGCGAGCTGAAGCCGGGCAAGATTCTGGACCGAAGAGAAGTGCGTGAAATCAACAATGAGCTGATCAAGGATGGCAAGGATGAATTGCAGACCCGGGAGGCCGAGCCTGCGATCTCCAAACCGATCCTGCTGGGTATTACCCGGGCCGCACTGAGTACCGAAAGCTGGCTATCAGCGGCCTCCTTCCAGGAGACAACCAAGGTGTTGACACAAGCTTCGATCGAAGCCAAACGGGACTTCCTGAGAGGACTCAAGGAGAATGTAGTTGTCGGGCACAAAGTACCTGCCGGTACCGGCCTGCGCAAATACGACGACATCATTGTCGGTTCCAAAGCCGAGATGGAAGAGAGCGACGTCGAAGTTCAGAAGGTGTTCGAAGCTCTTGGCGGCGACAACGACAAGGAGGCAACCAAAGAGAAGCAGAAGGAAGAAACCTCCAAAGATGGATCGAAAGCCGAAAAGGACGGATCGAAGAAAGCGAAAGAAGAGAAGGAAGAGGCCGAAGAGGAGAAGGAGTAACAGTTCGGCCACTTTTCCGGAGTAGAAAACGGTCCGGTACAGTTTAAAATAGAGATGAAGTCCCGGTCGATTTGGCCGGGGCTTTTATTTTATCCGGTCTTGTTGGAAGGTCAGCAGCCTTGAGGAGCTGCTTTTTATCTGGGACTACAGTTTAATTGGAGCTACAGTTTGTTTGAAACAGCTGCTTGTTTAAAACCACAGCTTGATTGACTCTACAGTTTGTCTGGAACTGCAGCTTGTACTGAGTTGCTACCTGATTTGAGTTACAGTTCGACTGGATCTACTGCTTTTCGATATTCTCGAGAAGCTCTTCTGCCTCGCGGATTAGATCGTCTGCTCGCTGCTTGGCATCGAGCACCACTTCGTCTCCTTTCTGTTTGGCTTCGGAGATCATCTTCTCCTTTTCCTGCTGAAGTTCTCCGATCAGCCTCTTTAGATCTTCACGATACTTGCCGAGACGATAGGAGATCATACCCCGGGTGTTGCTGCCTGTTTCCGGAGCGAATAGAAGTGCGATTCCGGCGCCGATTACAGCTCCGCTCAAAAGGCCGAAGGTAAAGTTTCTGGTTGATTTGCTCATGGTCTTACATTTTAGGGGTTCTGCCGTGATAACGATTTATACACGTCTGTCGTACTTCAATATAGAAAACCTGTCTGATGTTGGAAAAAATTGATGGCCGGAAAAATTTATGACCCGTTGCCTAAGTTGGAGGCTAAAACTCTTATATCCACAGGCTCAGGCATGAACTTGAAAACACAGAACCGGCGATAGAATGAAAACTCATATATCTGCAGGTCCGGCTGCAGAGAAAACCGACGATCTCAGGATGCCAGACTCCATCGGAATGATTATATTTTGGGCGACTGAATCCGACTTGACCAGACGATTGCTGAATTTTAAACCCGACAGATCCTATGAAATTTTTTATCGACACCGCCAACCTTGACGAAATAAAAGAAGCAAATGATCTGGGAGTGCTCGACGGCGTGACCACCAACCCCAGCCTCTGCGCAAAAATCGGAGTGGAGGATTTTGAGGGGCATATCGCCAAAATATGTGAAATCGTTGAGGGGGATGTTTCGGCCGAAGTGGTTTCCACCGAATATGCCGATATGATTGCCGAAGCCAGAAAGCTGGCTGCCATAGCCGATAACGTGGTCGTCAAAATTCCGCTGATCAAAGACGGCATCAAGGCGATCAAAACCTTGTCCGGAGAGGGGATCCGCATCAACTGTACCCTCTGTTTTTCGGCAACCCAGGCGCTGATCGCAGCCAAAGCCGGCACCACCTACATCTCCCCGTTTATCGGCCGGCTCGACGATATCTCTTCCGAAGGAATGGCGTTGATTGCCGATGTAGTTCAGATCTACGACAACTACGGATATGAAACCGAAGTGTTGGCCGCAAGTATCCGGCACCCGATGCATGTGCTCGAGGCGGCCCGGATGGGGGCTGATGTGGCCACCATGCCGCTGAAGGTGATCGATCAACTGCTCAAGCACCCGCTCACGGATATCGGCCTGAAGCGTTTTCTCGATGACTGGGAAGCACTGCAGGAGAAGATCGGCAAGAGCTAGTGTCGTTTCTATCTTGCTTGTCCCACAACGTAATTGACACTACACCAGGTTAAGGTATACGCACAGACACAGAGAGAGCGAGCGCCTGACGCGGCCTGAAAAAATTTACTCAGGCGGGTGTTGAAGGTGAAGTGCAAGCAGAGCTGAAACCGGTATATCAAAAGCATTTCAGTCAGAATTTGTATTGTAAACTATTATAAGCTACATGTAGATACGCATTTTATTAGCTGCAAAAATTGCGTGTTGAATTTTTTTTTACTTATGATGAACTCTAATTAAATCCCAAGGCCATCATGTTTTAAAAGTGAGTTTAGAAATGAATATTAAATTAACTGCAGCCGCGATTTTATTCACTGCTCTCATACAAACAACGGGGAGTGCCCAGTCTCAAGGAGAGTTTCATTTGGTTGAAACGGTACTTATTGAGGATGTTCAGTTAAGTGCATCCCTTGAGTTAGAAGTTATTGAAGAAGGGTTTCTAATTCTGGACAAGCAGCAGAAAAAGATTTTTTACCTGACTGAGAGGGGAGAGCTCCTACAATCGATTGGTGGCGAGGGGCGAGGTCCTGGAGAGATGGAAGATCCCACTTCATTCCTCTACCATGAGGGTAACATTATTGTTAGCGACAGATCGCTCTCGCGAGTGACGGTCTTTGATCTTGAAGGAGAACTTATCCACACATTTCAAAGCTCGCCCCATGCCATTGATATGGCTGTGATTGGCGACCTTCTCTTCCTCTACAACCCCTTCCACCTGGCTGGAGATATCGTATCGTCATACAGGATTCCAACCGGAACGCCGGTACAGGAGTTCAGAGATGTATCCGAAGTGCAGGTAAGATTGAAAGCAGGTCTTATGAACACTCTTTTTCAGGGTATCGAAAAGATCGGCAATCAGCTCTTTGTTTTGTCTCATCCTTATGAGTTGATAGTTGGTATTTACAACCCGGATGGTGAATTGCTGAATGAATACGATCCGATAACGGATATCTATATACCGCCAGAGGTGCCGGAAAACTTTAATCCCTTTACGGCTCCAGACCGATTCTCCGACTATGTTAAATCAAGCGTGCTTCGCTTTTATGCTCATGACGGTCAGCTCTATCTGATACAGTCCCACTTCGAATCAGGGGATAAATTTCTGGATATCTACGATATGGATATGAATCGATTGACAAGTGAATCGATGAATATCGGTGATTTGAGACCGCACACTGTAGGAGATGACGGCTATTTTTATATGCTGTCGGAAATGCAGCCGGGGGAAAACGGCTCGGACTACGGGGTTGGCATCCAGAAGTTTGAACTCGTCTGGAACTGAACTCAGGGTATATTGTTGAATACATTGCCTATTCAGGGGGTATAAGGCTCGTCAGAAATTGAAAATATTGTTTACACCAGCCGGATGCTTTCCAGCCACTTACGCCCTTTCCTTCTCCTGAATCAGCTTTTCGACGATTTTTGCCGAAGATAATACACCGGGCAACCCGGCACCCGGGTGGGTTCCGGCTCCTGCAAAGTAGAGGTTTTCCAGATCCTCGCTGCGGTTATGCGGCCGGAACCAGGCCGACTGGGTCAGTATCGGTTCTACGGAGAATGCAGACCCTTTATAGCTGTTAAGCTGGTTTTGGAAGTGGGTCGGGTCGATATGGTGTTCAGCGATAATATGGTTCTGAAGGTTCGGCAGGTAGTTCTCTTCGAGAAAGTTCAGAATAGCATCGCGGTAGGGCCCGGCCTTTTCCGGCCACTCTATACCACTGTCGAGATGCGGGACGGGGGAGAGCACATAGAACGCTTCGTGGCCCTTTGGCGCCAGCGACGGATCGGTCAGCGTTGGCATATGCAGATAAAGGGAAAAATCGTCAGCCAATATTTTACGCCCGAAGATATCGTTGAGTAACTCTTTATAGCGCCGGCTCAGCAGAATGTTGTGGTGCGCCAGTCCGTGGTCCCTGTAAAGCCGGTCGGTACCAAAGTAGATCACAAAAAGCGACATGCTGTAACGGATCTTTTCGAGCTTTCGGTTTGTATAGGTCTTGCGATGCTCCGGAGCGATCATATTTCGATAAGTCCAAGCGACATCAGCATTGGATACGACCGCATCAGCCTGAAAAAACTCTCCGCTATTGAGCCTGACTCCGGTGGCCCGGCCCTGTTCTACGGCAATCTCTTTTACTTCGGTGTTGAGGCGGATCGATCCGCCCTGCTCTTCAATCAGGCTGATGAGTGCCTGGACCAGTGCACCGGTTCCGCCCATGGCGTAGTGGACGCCCCATTCTCGCTCCAGGTAGTGGATCATAGCGTAGATGGAGCTGGTGTCGAACGGGTTGCCGCCTACGAGCAGAGGGTGGAAGGAGAAGCAGCGCCGGAGAAATTCATCGTCGATGAAACGGCTGACGTAGCGGTAGACCGACTGATGGGACTTGAGGCGGAGCAGGTCGGGGACGACACGGATCATATCGAAAATCGAGAGAAACGGCTGGTCGGCCAGCTCTACAAAACCTTTCTCGAAGATCGCCTTGGTCGACTGGAGAAATTTTTGATACCCCTCTTTGTCCCGGGGGTTGCGCTTGTCGATCTGTTCGAGCGTGAATGATAGGTCTCCGTTGTAATCGAAAGGGTTCCCATCGGCGTCGAAGACGCGATAGAACGGGTCGCAGGGGACCAGGTTGATGTAGTCGGAGCGTTTTTTACCGGCTGCAGCAAAGATTTCGTCGAAAAGAAAGGGGGCGGTGATGACGGTTGGCCCGCCGTCGAACCTGAATCCGTTGATCTCCCAAACGTAGGCGCGGCCGCCGGGTTTGTCCTGTTTTTCAAAAAGGGTGACCTGATGGCCGTTGGCGAGGAGTCTCGAGGCAGTGGCGAGGCCGCCAAAACCGGTACCGATAACAGCGATTTTCAACTTTTTTGAGTTAATTCGGGTTTTCGGGATTCATATCCCCAGAAATAACCCGGTTTCCGGAAAAATCGATCCCGCCCTGCTCAGTTTTCGAGCTGTTTGACAAATCCGTCGAATCCGTTTTGCCTGAACTCACGGAGCCTTTGATCGGCTTCTTGCCGATCGGTGAAGGTTCCATAGAAGACTCTGTAGACCTGTTCGTTTCCCAGATCTACTTCTTCGATACGCGCTCCCTCGATTCCGCGTGCGAAATTTTCGGCTTGCTCCCTTGCAGAAAAGGAAGCGAGCTGAAGTGTGAAGGTCTCGATGTTGCTGAGATTCTGCTCGGTGATCGGACGGTCGCCCTCGCCCAACAGAAAAAGCTCCACTTCAGCTATACCGGAGCTGTACATGTCGATCGCTTCCGCTGCCCGTTTTGACAGGTCGATGATCCGGTTATCCACATAGGGGCCGCGATCATTGATCCGGACGTCGACACTTTTCCCATTCTCTTGATTGGTTACGCGCACCAGTGTATTGAAGGGGAGAGTGCGGTGAGCGGCGGTATAGTCGTACATGTCGTACGTTTCGCCGTTAGCCGTAGTGCGGCCGTGAAATTTTTCGCCATACCAGCTGGCAACACCGTTCTGGAGCATCGCCCCGGCTTCCAGATCTTCGTCGAAAGCTTCGGGGTGGTCGGCCGTGGTGAGTACGACTCCGCATGCTGTCAGGAGCCATGAAAGAATGAGTAATAACAGCAGGCGGCCGGTTAATTGGATTCCGGACATGTTTTTATAAAATTAGAGGGCTTTTTTGTGTGAGCCGGAGAGCGGATTTGAACCGCCGACCTACGCTTTACGAGAGCGTTGCTCTACCACTGAGCTACTCCGGCTTGATGGTATTAGATAAACTCAGTCTGCCAAAAACACCCTCGTCGGGCATGGGCGTATCTGGTGCACATCTATGCCGTAACATGCCGGTTACTATTCCTTCCGACCATGCAGATCCGTCCAATCAGCTGCAGACTTTCCAAATATACCATTTCAACAAGCCGTCTGGCAACCCCTTTACGATTCAAATTGATTCTCTATCAAGGGGTTTTAAATTCAGGGTCTTTACCCTCTTTACGGCGGCAGCCGATCCCCGGAGATT
>SLKI01000073.1 GCA_007134695.1 Balneolaceae bacterium | reverse complement strand
CCGCTGCAACCGCGACCGTTTTCTTTCGGCCCTGTCGATGCTCAACTACAACGACCTTAAAGAGATGCAGGGAGAGAGCCAGGAGATGGTCTGCCACTACTGCGGCAACCGGGTAGAGGTGCCAAAAGAGGAGATTCACGAGCTCGCCGTCAGCGCACGCGCTAAAATGAACTGAGATTGCCGGCGCAAACGAAGAACGCGCTTTCTCCCACCTGTATTCAAGACGCCGGCTGCTCTCGCATCAAATCGCGAAAGAAGAGCCGCAGCCGCAGTTTTCGCTCGCATTGGGGTTGTCGAACGTAAATCCGCGTGCATCCAGCCCGTCCGGGTAGTCGATCACGACCCCCTCGAGGTAGATCATATGACGGGGGTCCACCACAATCTGGATCCCTTCGCTCTCAAGCTCTTCGTCGTCGCTGTTCCTGAAATCGAAACCCAGCTTGTAGTTCAGCCCGGCGCAGCCGCCGCCTTCCACGGCAACCCGCAAGAAGAGGTTATCGTCCAGATCTTCGTTCGAACGGATCTTCCGGATCTGCCGGGCCGCTCTCTCGGTCAGCGATACCGGAACACCGGAAAACTCCCGGCTTTCGGACGGGGCCGCTGCTGCGTCCCCTCCAACGGGCGGGATTCCGCCTTTTGTCCTCGGCGCACCCTTCCTCGAACTACTCTGCTCCTCCTGCTCCTCATCTTCATCCACATCGATCAGGGAGGAAATTACATCGTCAAGATTTTCGTCATGAACAGCCATAAATGCACACGCTCAAATTATTGAGATCCCAATTGTTGAGAACCTCATGATCCAATTAGCGAGCCTCGCAACCTAACTGCCGAGGTCTCACGATTCAAAGAGGCTCACGCTCCAATTGTTGAGAACCTCAAAATTATTGATTCCGTTCGGAAAATGAAAAATAGTCGATACTGTCGCGTATCGAGTGGCGTAAAATGCCGGCCGACACCAGGTTCACCAATATCTGCGTAGAATTTTTCCCCGATACGCTCACCAAATGGGAGAATTTTTCAATGGTAATCTCTCCATATTCGTTCAGGTAGCGAAACAGTTTCTGTTCCCGTTCGCCATATTCAAACGTCACACCTTCGCCGCTCGTCTCACTCTTCAGCACCTCAACCATCGTCTCGGTGGCCAGCACGCTTTCGTCACCGCGCCGGATAAACACATGCTTCTCCTTTTTGGTAACGGTGTACACCGGCTTGGCCTTCGATTCGGGAACCCGGATCACCAGCACATCCAGTTCGTCGTAGTGAACCAGCTCGATATCGATCGACACGGCCGGCAAACAGATCTCACGGGCGGCTTTCCGCAGCAGATACTCCTCTTCGAAATAGCCCTGCACGCCGCTGATCGACAGATCGTCATTTACTCCGATCAGAATGGTTCCCCCCCTGGTATTGGCAAAAGCGGAGATTTCACGCGCAATTTTCCCCGCTTCCGGGGTTGTCCGTTTAAATTCCAGGAACTTTCCCTCCCCGGTTCGTACCAGATGCTCCAGATCTCTGGGCCGCATCTGAGAAATGGTAATGAGGCCGTCCGAATTATACATTACCTCAGGGCTTATGATTATAAAATACAAATCCAACCGCTTCGATACCAGACGTGCCGGCGGTCAGATTACAATCTCTTCTTTAGGATTACGTGTCATCAGCTCATATAGTGCGTCGATCGGGTCAATATCTTCAAAAAGCACCTGGTAGACCGCACGGGTGATCGGCATCTCCACCCCCTGTTTATCTGCCCATTGATGCACCGAACGGGCCGTTTTCACCCCTTCAGCCACCATATTCATCCCTTCGATCACCTCATCCAGCTTTTTCCCCTTCCCGATCTGGGTCCCCACAAACCGGTTCCGGCTGTGGCGGCTCGTGCAGGTCACAATCAGATCCCCCATCCCGGTCAGCCCGGCAAAGGTATCCTGCGAAGCGCCCAGCATCATGCCCATCCGCTTCATCTCATGAAGGCCTCGTGTGATGAGGGCTGCAATGGCGTTATCGCCCAGTTCGGCTCCATCAGCAATACCGGCGGCGATCGCCATAATATTTTTGACCGATCCGCCGATCTCCACCCCGGTAATATCGTGATTCAAATAGACGCGAAGCATCGGGGTCATAAAAAGCTCCTGAACTGCGCGGGCCGTGCTCTTCGAGTTGGCCGCCGAAACGATCGTGGTCGGCTTGAAGAGCGCCACCTCCTCGGCGTGGCTCGGGCCGTAGAGTACACCGATGCGGTCTTCCTCAATTTTGCCATCCAGCACCTCGGTCAGCACCTGCGACATCGTCTTAAAGGTTTCCTCCTCGATCCCTTTCGACACCGTAACCACCAGCTCATCGCCGGTCAGCAGCGGCTTGATCTTACCGGCCACATCCCGGACGGCGTGGGAGGGAACCGCGGCCACCACAATCTCGGCCCCCTTCAGGCTCTCCTCAAAATCGGTACTGCAACGGATCCCATCCGGCAGCTCAATATCCTTCAGATAGGAGGGATTGACCCGGTTTTGATTGATCCCATCGGCCACCTGCTTCTCCCGGGCCCACATCGAAACCCTGCACCCCTTTTTGCCCAGCACCGCGGCCAGTGCCGTTCCGAAGCTTCCCGACCCGATGATCGATACCTTGTTCATGATCGAATTAATTTTCCGGCTGCTCGTTTAACAATCCCTTTGCCGGTTTAAAGGATTTTATCCGGTTTTCTGTTCCATTGATCAGCCGCCGGATATTGCCGTGATGTTTGGCGATAATCGCCGCGGCCAGAATCAGGGTAAAAATAACCACGCTCGAGTCGATAGGCCAATCGAACCAGCGGATCAGGACAAACTGTGAGATGGGGTAGATGATAGCGCCGGAGATACTGCCGAGCGATACATAGCGGGTAAGCAGAATCACCGTCAAAAAGACGGCAACTGCAATCGAAATCGAAAGCGGCTCAATACCGTAGAGCATTCCGGCAGCCGTTGCAGCCCCTTTTCCTCCCTCAAACGAGGCGTATACCGGAAACATATGGCCAAACACGGCAGCAGCTCCGCATACGATCCGCAAAAAAGAATCGGGGTCCCAGACCGCAGGCGATACCGGCCCGCCGCCGATCTGCCAGGCAAGCTGGCTGATGACGGCCGCTGCAAAGAGCCCTTTGGCAAAATCGACGATCAGTACGATCACCCCCGCTTTCCAGCCGAGCACGCGAAAGGTGTTGGTGGCACCGGCATTACCGCTTCCATACTCCCGGATATCGATATTCTTATAGATGCGGCCCGCCCAGAGCGAACTTGGAATCGCTCCGACCAGGTAGGAAGCCAGTAAAACGACGACCAATGATATCATGACATAAATCCCCGGATTCTATCGCAGTGTATGCTACTGCCACACAGCAACAGTGAAACTCTCAGCCACACAGCAACAGTGAATTCTTCTGCCAAAGTGAATACTTCAATTAAAAACCCATTCCCCAACAAGACGGTAAAACTCTCCGCCCGACAACTTAAGCCGACAAATGATAGTGAATTAAATCAGGAATAGCATTACCGATCAGACGTGGCGCTCGGCGTGATAGGAAGAGCGAACCAGCGGGCCGCTTTCCACATGTTCGATGCCGAAGCCCTCGCCGATCTCCTTATACTCGTTAAACTGGTCGGGATGGATCCATTCGACCACCGGATGGTGCATTTTGGTCGGCTGCATATACTGGCCGATCGTTAACACATCCACATTGTGATCGGCACAATCCTGCATCAGCTGAATCACCTCTTCGCGGGTTTCGCCAAAGCCGACCATGATCCCGGTTTTGGACCGAAGCCCCTGCTCCTTGCTTCGCTGGAGCAGTTCAAGTGAGCGCTCGTAGCGAGCCTGGGGCCGTACGGTGCGGTACAGCCTGGGCACCGTCTCCAGGTTGTGGCTCAACACATCCGGCGGCGTGTCGATGACGATCTGCAGTGCATCCCAGACGCCGCGAAAATCGGGAATGAGCGATTCGATCGTCACTCCCGGAATTTCTTCTCTTAAAACCCGATGGCACTCGGCAAATATCGGAGCGCCTCCATCCTCTCTCTCATCCCGGTTGACCGATGTGAGTACCACATGCTTAAGCTGCATCTTCTTGGCCGCATCCGCAACCCGTTGCGGCTCTTCCCAGTCCAGGTCTTCCGGGGGGCGGCCGGTCTTGACCGCACAGAAGGAGCAGGAGCGCGTGCACACATCACCCAGAATCATAAACGTAGCTGTTCCGGCTCCCCAGCACTCACCCATATTGGGGCAGCGAGCCTCCGAGCAGACCGTATTCAGGTCGTGCTTTCGGATCGTTTCGGAAACTTCCTTGAACTTTTCCCCCGATGGCAGCTTTACACGCAGCCAGTCCGGCCGTCTCTGGCCAGGGGTTCCTTTCTCAATTACGTCCAGCTCTTTGATCATCAGCCGTTAGTCTGGGGCTTCAATTTCTGTGAATCCAGAAGATACGAAAAATGCATTCCGCTTTCAGCCTCCGGTCCGCCCTTTACAAACTCCACATCAAACACCTCGGAAAAGTGGTGTAAAATCCTTCCTTTCACCTCCTCCGGGTCGATCTCACGCCCGGTCGCCCGGCTGAGGCTGGTCACCGATTTGTTGCGTATTCCGCACGGGACGATATGGTCAAAATAGCTCAGGTCTGTCTGCACATTCAGCGCAAAGCCGTGCATGGTCACCCAGCGGGAGCATCGAATCCCCATCGCGCAGATCTTTTCGTTACCCACCCAGACGCCGGTCAGCCCTTCCGAGCGGCCCGCCTCCAGCCCGTAGTCGCCGCAAGTGCGGATGATCACCTCTTCGAGGCTCCTCAAATAACGGTGGATGTCGGTAAAATAGCGGTCGAGGTTGAGAATAGGGTAGCCGACAATCTGTCCTGGCCCGTGGTAGGTGATATCCCCGCCGCGGTCGTTTTCGACAAATTCGGCGTCGATCTGCTTGAGCTCGGCCAACCCCTTGAGCAGGTTGGCCTTGTCTCCGCTCTTGCCGAGCGTATAGACGTGGGGATGCTCTACAAACAGCAGCAGGTCACGGCTCTCCGGTTCATACCCCTCCTCATCCCTGGCGCGCAGTTTTTCATCGATCAGCTGTTTCTGAGCAGTTTTCTGCAACTCCCAGGCCTTCCGGTAGGGTGTGAGGCCAAGATCATGGAATTCTACGAAGTTCATAGGGTGCTTCCTTTTTGACTTCACGGGCATGCCGGCACACTGCCGCACATACGCGCCGAACGGGCACCAATACGGGCGCCGGGTCAGCGACAAGACAGACGTTTAACGGCACGCATCAGGCCAAAATTACTTCTTCACCTTCTTCGGCTTGGAGCCCAGGTGGACGCCCTCGCCGTACGCTTCGGCCACCGCCTCCATCACTGCTTCGCTCATGGTCGGATGCGGGTGGACCGCGCTGATAATCTCATGGCCGGTCGTTTCCAGATCCCGCGCAACCACCGCCTCGGCGATCATCTCCGTCACGTGTGCGCCGATCATGTGGCAGCCGAGCCACTCTCCATACTTGGCATCGAAGACCACCTTCACAAAGCCCTCTTCATGGCCGTAACCGGCGGCTTTTCCGCTGGCCGAGAATGGAAATTTGCCGACCAGGATGTCGTACCCCTCCTCTTTGGCCTGCGCTTCGGTATACCCGACCGAGGCGATCTGCGGCTCGCAATAGGTACAGCCCGGTATGTTGTTGTAGTTGATCGAATGAGGGTTCTCTCCGGCCAGCCGCTCTACACAGACAATTCCTTCGTGAGACGCCTTGTGTGCCAGCCACGGGCCTCCGGCCACATCACCGATCGCATAGATCTTGTCGGCGGATGTCTGGTAGGTCTCTTTGTTGACCTCGATCTGGTTCTTCTCATGCTTGACGCCCGCCTTGTCCAGGCCCAGGTTCTCCACATTTCCGACCACACCTACGGCCGACAGGACCACATCAACCTTGACCGTCTCTTTTCCTTTCGGGGTCTTGATCTCCACGTTGACGCTCTTGCCCTTCTTCTCCACTTTTTCGACCGAGCTGCCGGTGTGGATCGTCATTCCTTTCTTCTTGTAGATCTTGCCCAGCTCCTTGCCGATCTCTTCATCTTCGACCGGTACGAGAGTGTCTTCCAGCTCTACAATGGTTACATCGGTCCCCAGCGTGTGGTAGAAATAGGCGAATTCGATGCCGATAGCGCCGGCCCCGATCACCACCATGCTCTTGGGCTGCTTTTCGAGCGTCATCGCCTTTTCGTACCCGATGACCGACTCCCCGTCGATCGGAATATTGGGCAGCTCCCGGGCGCGGGCGCCGGTGGCGATGATATAGTTCTTGGCCTTGACCGTCTCGCTCTTTTTGTCATTTTCGTCGTAGACACCCAGCTCATCGGCCGACTCAAACTGTCCGCGGCCCTTGATCACCTCCACCTTGTTGGCCTTCATGAGGAACTGAACCCCCTTGCTCATCTTGTTGGCCACCTTTCGGCTCCGCTTGATCACCCCTTCAAAATCGACCGAGAAATCCTTTACCTCCACACCGTAGTCCGATGCATGGCTGATCGATTCATACACCTCGGCCGAACGCAGCAGCGCCTTGGTGGGAATACAGCCGATATTGAGGCAGACACCGCCCAGAGGCCCTTTTTCCACGATTGCCGTTTTCATCCCAAGCTGGGAAGCGCGAATGGCAGCCACATAGCCGCCGGGGCCGCTTCCGATCACACACAGGTCAAATTCTTTCGCCATAATAGTTGAAAAGTCTGTTTTTAGAGGCTTCGCAGGTTCTGCTTGACCAGAGCCTCATCAGTTAAAAAGTATGTTCCGCTACTTGTTTGATGCAGGTCGTTTTCGAGTTCTTCGTCACCTCTTTCTCTTCCGTTTTGCATCACAGGAATTTACGGAACTTCGGCCAGATAATTAAATGTTAACCACCTAATCATAGTGAGAAACCCCATACTATTTTGTTCTAAATTACGTACATTTAATAGAGCGTAAATTAACTCTATAGAATCATGTCGCAAATTCAACTTGATCAGGATATTCGATCACTCTCAGATTTTCGAGCTAATGCCGCCTCTTATATAGAGCGTGTTAAGACAAAGCGACGGCCACTTATTCTTACCCAACATGGTAAAAGTTCTGCAGTATTAATTGATGTAGAAGAGTATCAAAAATTACTCGATAAGATTCAGTTATTGGAAGAAATTTCCACTGCCCGCAAGGAATTGGATCATGGCGAAGGTGTTAGCCAGGAAGAATTTTTTAGTGAACTGAGAGCCAAATATACCTCATGAAAATTATTTGGTCGCCAACCGCCAGATCCAAAACCAAAGAAATTCTCGAGTACGTTGCTGAAGATAATCCCGATGCGGCTTTAACTCTTATCAATCAGTTCGAATCAAAGGTTGAAAAATTAAAAGAAAATCCAGAATCAGGAAGAGTTTTGCCAGAATTAAAAAATGACAAAATCCGGGAGTTAGTTGTTCATAAAAACTATGGAGTCATTTACGAAATAAACCCTGATATAATTGAAATCTTAACGATACGCCATTTTCGGCAAAACTTTTCTTCATCTAAACTTTAGTTATACCCCTACTTTCTACCTCAAAACAATTGAATGGGTGACACCAACACAGAAACACCAGATCGTTATCACTCCAGCTCCTTGGTCATAAAAAACATCGTCGGTTCGCCATACTCGTAGCCGAACCTTTCATAAAGATTTCGCGCCCGGTTATCCTCCCGCACCTCCAGCGTAACGCGGCAGCAACCGGTTTCGGCGGCTCTCTCCTCCACCGCTTTGAGCAGCGCACCACCCACACCTTTCCCCCTGAAATCCGGTGAGACAGCCAGATCGTGGATGTTGATCAGCTTTTTCGCATAGAACGTGGAAAACCCGTAAAAACAGTTGGCGATCCCGGCAGGTTTACCATCAACACGCGCCAGCAGGCAGAGTGTACCCGGCACCTTCTTCAACTCGGGGATCAGCCGTTCGCGAACCTCTTCGCCGAGTGGTTCATTCAACCCCATCGGGTCGCGGGCATAAGCGTCCAGAAGCTCAAGCAGGGCCTCGGTTTGCTCGCGATCAGACAGGTCTACCCGTTCTATCGAAATCTTACTCATATGGATGGTAACTTTTTAGTTTTAGCTGATATCAGCGAACATACACAGGTTTTGTTGTGATTTACAAACGACTGTAAATGATCGTTTAAAACAGGCAGATTTGGATACGGTTCTTGGCTCGGAACAAACTTCTTGAGCCTCAGATATAAGGAGAGTGAAAGTTGAAATAACAATCAAGGATCTAACACAGGAACCCTCAATAGCATCATGAATACGCAACAGCTGTTTCAAGCTCTATCCGTTTTCATCCTGATTCTCCTCCTCGCCGCTTCCTGCGACACGAGTACTTCGCCGGACGACGATAATGACCAGCAGGAGTTTTCTCACACCCTGAATCCCGGAGCATCAAACGAAGATTTCTTGCGTAACGACCGGTTTACGGAACTATTGGTCGAAATCCAGTATATGGGAGATTACCGTCCTACAGATTCTGCATTGAATGAACTGCAATCCTTCCTGGAAGAGCATCTCGACAAAAGCGTCACCATCCTCGAGCCGGAAGAGATCCCGTCCGGTGACCGAAGTTCCTACTCGGCCAATGCGATCCGGGACTTGGAAGCAGAGCACAGACGAAACTTTTCCGAAGGCAATACATTGGTCTCCTACAACCTGTTTGTAGATGGTGAGTTCGATCAACAGCAGGTGCTCGGAATCGCTTATTACAACACCTCCAACGCCTATTTTGGAGAAACGATCCACAGTGTGAGCGGCTCACCTCCCCTGAACCCGCCCCGCGACAAAATTGAAGCCACCGTCATGCGTCATGAATATGGCCACCTGTTCGGGCTAGTAAAGAACGGCACCGAGATGCAGGTCGACCACCAGGAGAACGGCTTCCACTGCAATGACGATGAGTGTGTGATGTATGCAACTGTCAATACGGCCGACTTTTTCCAGAACCTGTTCGACGACACCATCCCAAACTTCGATCAGCTCTGCCGTGCCGACATTGAAGCGGTGCAGGAAGAAGACGACGAAAACAACTGATCTGAATCACCTCATCGTATTTGGTGTAATTCCTGCTTCTTTCAAAAATCGTCTAACAGATTTCAAAGCTCCTTTATCTGTCTGAAGACGTGCCTTCGGGCTCTCAGTCGCGCTTGTACTTGAATAGATTCTCTTCCCCGATCTTTTCCGTCGCCTGATCCAGCGCATACTGGCTGTCGAACAGGACAATCGGGTGCTCTTCCAGGTCGCGAGTGATATGTGTTGAAAAGCTGCCCTCCAGCTTCTCGATCAGGTCCGGGTCTTCCGGCAGCCAGCGTGCCGAATGGTAATTCATCTGCTGGATGTTGAGATCCACGTTGTACTCGGCCTTCATCCGGTGTTCGACCACATCAAACTGCAAAACCCCGACCGTACCGAGCAGCAGTTCGTTGCCAACGCCGCCGGGTACTTCAAAGACGTGCACCACTCCCTCTTCGGAGAGCTGCTTGAGCCCTTCGCGCAACTGTTTCCGTTTGAAGGGATCCTTGGTCGACACTTTCATAAAGTGTTCGGGCGTAAAGAGTGGAATGACGTTAAACTCCACCGGATCCTCTCCGTAGAGCGTACTGCCGATGCGGAAGAATCCGGGGCTGAAGATCGAAACTATGTCGCCCGGCCAGGCCTCCTCGAGGATATTCCGTTCATCACCCATTAATGTGTGCGGAGTGGACATCTTGATCTTCTTGCCGGTTTGGGAATGGGTTACCTCAAGGCCTCTCTCAAATTTACCGGAGGTGATCCGGACAAAGGCGGCGCAGTCGCGATGGTCCGGGTTCATGTTGGCTTGCAGCTTGAAGATGAAACCGCTGAAGGGCTGATCGATCGGCCGCGGCTGCCCGTCTGCTGTCTCGTAGGTTTGCGGTGACGGGGCCAGCTCCCGGAAATAGTTCAAAAATATGTCGAGCCCGAAGTTGTGTAGTGCCGAACCGAAAAAGACCGGTGTCACCTCCCCGACAGCAAATTTTTCGCGATCCATCGTCCCGATCATCTCATCGATCAGCATAATCTCCTCCTCGAGCTCCTCCCTATCTGCATCAGACAACGAGCTGGCGTCCAGGCCCTCTTCGAGATCCATCACCAATGATTCCGCCTTCTTGGCGCCATGTTCCGCCTTTTGATAGAGGTGAACCTTTTTCCCGATCAGGTCGTAGATCCCCTGAAACTTCTGGCCGTACCCCACAGGCCAACTCGCCGGCAGCGCCTCGATCCCCAGCTTCTGCTCGATGTTGCTCAATATCTCGAGCGGCTCCATCCCGGGGCGGTCGCACTTGTTAACAAAGGTGATCACCGGCACCTGCCGCATCTTGCACACCTCGAACAGCTTCTCGGTCTGCTCCTCCACCCCTTTGGCCACGTCGATCACCATCAATCCGGAATCGGCAGCCACCAGCGTTCTCAGGGTATCTTCGGAAAAATCCTTGTGGCCTGGAGTGTCGAGCAGGTTATACCGAATTCCATCTTTTTCGAACCGAAGTACGGACGAAGTAACCGATATCCCGCGCTCCTTTTCGATCGCCATCCAGTCCGAAGCGGCATATCGGGAAGCTTTCCGCTGACGGATGGAGCCCGCCTCATGGATCGCCCCTCCATAGAGAAGAAGCTTCTCCGTCAGGGTGGTTTTCCCTGCGTCCGGATGGGAGATGATCGCAAAAGTGCGGCGCATCTCCGCCTCTTTCAGAATTTGGGTGGTATCGGTTTTTGTGGTTGCCATGTGTCGGCTGATATACTCTGCTGCTGATGAAAACCTTCACGAACTTCCGGCCCTGCATCACTAACTCGCAGAAAGCCGCTGATCGTATTGAACATTTATCGTATTGGACGGTTGCTGAATGGTGATAAACCTTAAAGATACGAACAATCCCGCACGATATCACGAATGCGGAATCGATTAAAACGACCCTCGAGCGGGGAGTAGAATTGTGACGGCCCGATATACTGTCCTGCGCAGGAAGCATTTGGAGTGTGAGGCGTCTTGCAGCTCCGGAGTGAGCCGCGATAAGAAAGATTCACGCCTGGTGACTCACACTGGTTAGCAGCTGAACATAACCAAGAGCAACTTACATAGAATCGACCATTCACCAGAAGGCCCTTTGAAACTTTCCGTGGCGAACGCAGGGGCTGAGCCGAGCAATCCACCTTCCTGTGCAGAACAGAATATCGGAGCTCACTTTAAGCTTTCAGCTTTCACCTTTCAGCTATCAGCTACTTTCACCTTTCAGCTTTCAGCTTTCAGCTACTTTCACCTTTCAGCTTTGAGCTTTCAGCTATCAGCTATCAGCTTACTTCCTAAAACTGCATTCGGAACCCGGTAAACAGCGTGGTTACCCGCCCGATAGCTGATTCATCACCATTGTTTTCGGCAATTTCCAATCCGGCCATCAGCTTGAGGTTATCTCCGTAGATTCGATAATTAACACCGCCGTAGACCGCAGAGTACCGGCTGCCTGCACCATAGAGTTGCGGAACACGGTCGGCATAACGGTTCTGCCCAAGTGCCAGCCCGTTATCGGCCGAAACTCTCTCATATCTGGCCACTAATTGCAGTCGGCCGGGCACAACATACCAGGATGGCATCAGATAAAACCCTTCCACTCTGTTGTCATCAATCCGGTTACCAGTCATATACTCGGTTCGCAGGTCGATAACATCATATCCAAAGTGGGCGCTCAGTGCGTAAGAATCTTCATACGGATAGTATCCGCCATCTTGATCACCACGATAAAGCATGTCGGCTCGAAACCGGGCTGTAATTCCGCGTTCACTCATTCCTGTAAGTGACGCAACATCCAGGCCTGCACTCGCATTATAGAGGTAGGTATCCAGTTCACTTCCCATTCGACTTGTGTTCACCGACTCTCCATTATACACTCCCAAATAGTAGCTGAAAGCGCCAGACGAGCCGTGCACCCTCAACCCGAGTGGTTTGCCGCCATTCAGCAGGCCGTCCAGCAGAGTTCGTTCAAACGTCAGGATACTTGCAGAAGATGTGTTCTGCTCATGGCCAAATCGTGGTTTTGCCTTCCCAAAAGTGATATTGGCGATCGGCAAAGCTGAATAAGTGAGTGTGGCAGCATCAAGATTTACACTGGAAAGAACATTGGCCTCCAGCATAAAATCCCAGTTGCCGTAAAGTTTTCCCTGAACGCCAAGCCGGGCTCTTCGCATTTCGAAACTGCTATATTCGCCTGCTTCTTCAATAAGATTCGAGTTGCTGCCAAATGAGTTGGCAAACTGGCTCTGAATTCGGCCTCGCAATTTCAGTTCGCTTACAGTTACCCGGTTGGGTACAACCTGAATTATCTGCTCACCGTCTGACTGGCCATATGCCGGAAAGGTGATTGAAAAAGACCCTGCCAGCAGTAGAAGCGACAGAATCCAGATCGGTTTTAATACAATTTTAAAAGTTGTTGTCATCTGTTATTCCTCAATAGGATTGATTTATCATAGGTTATTTATTAGGCCAGGTGCAGACACCATCAGAATAATCGACAGGGCCTGTCCGGCAGCAATAACCTAAGGCCGGATTGTTATCTCTGTGTTAAGGGCAGATTAAGGAACTGTTACCTTCGTCCCTGTTTACGAAAAAGATTCGAGTGATCTGGATTCGCAGGTTATACCGGTATCAAGAGATTGGCAGCTCTAAATGTTAACAATTCGGTAACAGTGCGGTAACACGACGGTAACAGGCGCTCTTTAACCTTGCTTACACCATGATTCAAGTTGAGTGATGTAACAGAAAGATCACCGAAATCGGCAGTCAGATCACTGCCGGCGCCATCAGGCAGAGCAAAAAGCCGGTGATCCAAATCAAAAAATCGAATCGATGTTATCAATACGATTATTCTTTATCGCACTTATACTTGTAATCTTTACAATCTCCTGCGGCAACAATGGAGAAACAGATACTGATGTCCAGGCTTTAACAGGACAGACTGCATCCGGCGAACAGACAAGCCGGGAAAGACGTATGGGGTTGATCGGAGCAGGAGCAACCTTTCCGGCACCTTTAATTACGGCGATGGCCGATGAGTACCGCGACATCACCAATGGCAGGGTCACCCTCAACTACCAATCGATCGGATCCGGTGGCGGAATCAGGCAGTTTATCGAACAGACGGTCATGTTCGGAATGACTGAAGCTTTCCTTTCCGATGAGGTGATGGCAAATATTGAAGATCAGACCGGAGGAACAGCGTTTAACATGCCGATCACTCTGGCTGATGTGGTCCCTACCTATAACCTGCCCGGAATCGACAAGGGCCTGGTTTTTAGCGGCGAAGTTCTCGTTGAAATATACCTGGGGCGAATTACTCGCTGGAACGATCCGAAAATTGCCGAGCTCAATCCAGATATGGATCTGCCCAACAGACAAATCACCGTTGTGCACCGTTCAGACGGCTCCGGAACCACCAATGTCTGGACCAGCTTTCTCACACGCGTATCGGATGAATGGCGCGAACGGGTTGGCTTCGCAACCAGCGTCAACTGGCCGACCGGGATCGGCGGAAACGGTAATGAAGGAGTTGCCGGTGCAGTGATCAATACTCCGGGCGCGATCGGCTACAACAGCCTTACTTACGCGATTCTAAACAACATGTCTTACGGATCTGTGATCAACCAGTCCGGAAATATTATCGAGCCCAGTTATGAAGCGACTTCCGAGGCAGCCAACATCGACTTGCCCGAAGATACAAGAGTGCTCTTTACGAACACTCCGGCAGAATATGGATACCCGATCGCCGGATTCGCCTGGATGCTCGTCTACGAAAATCTCGATCAGAATCGTGCCATACAAACCGAACGGCAGGCAAGAGAGCTGATCCGGTTCCTGCTCTGGACAATCACAGACGGCCAGGAGCTTTCCGAACTGCTTGGCTTTGCCCGGCTTCCACAAGCTGCGATCGAGCGGAATTACGCTATGATTGAACAACTCAAATGGAACGGACGAGAGATCGGCCGCGAGATTCTTGAAGAGGAACAAATTCTATGATGCGACTTCAATCGCAAGTTAAAAGCACCTCAATACTCTATCGATGGCTCGGCGACCGCATTTTTACAGTGGTCGTCGTTCTTTTGGGAGCATCCATCATATTGATCACGGCCGGCATGGCGTGGGTTCTCTTCGACGAAGGGGGACTGGCGCTTCGCGAGTTCGGATTCTTCGGATTTCTGTCGGGAACAACCTGGGACCCGGCGGTCCAACTGCAGTTCGGCGCCTGGCCCTTTCTGTTCGGGACGCTCGTAACGAGCGGCCTCGCTCTCCTGATCTCAATCTTTCCGGCGATTGCCGTCGGGATCTTTTCGGCAGAATATGCACCGAAATGGCTCTCCAGCCTGATCGACAATCTCGTGCAACTGATTGCAGCTGTTCCCAGTGTAGTGATCGGAATCTGGGGAATCTTTGTCTTGGCACCCTGGATGCGGGAAACAGTCTATATGCCCATCTACCTGTGGGCCGAAACCAGTGCCCCCGGGCTGATCCCGATCCTCGGCCACCCGATCGGATATGGGATGACGACCGCAACGATCGTACTCTCCCTGATGATTGTACCCTACACGGCTGCACTCTCCAAGGACGCTATCGAATCGGTACCCAAAGAGCAGCGGGAAGCTTCGAGAGCTCTGGGTGCGACACGCTGGGAGGTGATCCGGATGGCCGTACTGCCCTACGCACGAAGCGGAATACTGGCTGGAACCGTCCTGTCACTGGGCCGTGCAATCGGTGAGACGATGGCCGTCGCAATGTTGATCGGTAATAAGAACACGCTCCCCTTCTCCATTTTCGGGGCAGGTGCAACCATGCCATCAGTTATCGTTAATGAGTTTCGGGAGGCGGTTGAAAGCCTTCACCTTTCGAGCTTGATGGCGATCGGGTTTGTGCTCTTTATTATCGCCCTCATCGTCAATCTGCTGGCTGCATGGATTATTCGAAAATACTCCATCTCGGGAGGTAAAGTGGTATGAAAAACTTGCGTTACAGACAATATCGCGACCGTCTGATGGAGATGCTTCTGGTCGCCGCAACAATCATTGTACTGGTCCCGCTCCTTATCATCATCGTCCACGTTGTTGTGAACGGTTTCAGCGCCCTTAACTGGGAGTTTTTTACCGAAGAACTGGGATCACCGTCGAGGGCCCTCCAGGAACGCCCGACCGGTCTGGTCCATACAATTATCGGTACGGTAGTCGTCGATTTTCTTGCATTGGCCATCGCTGTACCGGTTGGGATCGGGGCCGGTATAATGCTTTCGGAATACCCCGAACACATGCTCAACCCGACATTGAGGGTAATGAACGATACACTCAACGGAATGCCGGCCATTCTGAAAGGCCTTTTTGCCTTTGTCCTGATCGTCAAGCCGATGGGAACTTTCTCCGGAATTTCGGGCGCAGTAGCACTTGCCTTTGTCATGCTGCCGATCATTGCCCGCACAACAGAGAGCGCACTGCTCTCTATCCCCTGGACCATTCGGGAGGCCGGCCTGGCGATCGGGCTGCCCCGATGGAGAGTGGTTCTTTCCACCGTGATCCCTGCAGCTAAAACCGGTCTGGTAACCGGCATCCTGATCGCATTTGCAAGAGCTGCCGGCGAAGCGGCACCGCTGCTTTTCACCTCGTTCGGCAACAACTATCTGCCGAACCACTGGAGCGGATTCATTCTGGAACCGGTCGACACACTGCCTCAGAGACTTTACAGCCTGGCCATCAGCCCTTATGCCGAATGGCATGCGATGGGATGGGCGGCGGCAATTTTGCTACTCGGATTTGTCATTCTCTGTTTTACCGCTGCACGTCTGGCCACCAGAAAACGGTTTAAAACATAAACGGGCCATACATGGACTACAAATCAATTAAAAAGTTTACAATGAAGATTCTCAATAGTCTCAAAACATTAACAACAGGTAACAAAAAGTTGCCGCAAACCGCATCAGGCCTTGCCCTTGCAACTCACCCACAAAGTGGAACAGATGCTGCATCTCATATAGAAATCGGGGCCGGCTCCAATGCCCACTCAAGTGTGGGCTCCGCTGCTAAACCTGCCCGAATGGAAACCCGGGGGCTTACGGTGATGTATGGAAAAGCAACGGGAGTCCACAACATCTCCATCCCGATCCATACCAGAAAGGTTACAGCTCTGATCGGCCCTTCCGGCTGTGGGAAAACCACTTTTCTCCGGGCGCTCAACAGAATGCACGACTTGACCCGCATCGCCAGAGTAACCGGAGAAGTGCTTCTTGACGGAAAGAATATCTACGACTCCGATATCAATCCCGTACTGATTCGCCGTCGCATCGGGATGGTTTTTCAAAAACCAACACCTTTCCCAACCATGTCGATCTTCGACAATGTAGTGGCAGGCCTCAAACTGGTGGGAATCCGAAATAGATCAATCCTCAATGAGGCGTGCGAAAAAGCACTCCGGCAAGCTGCTCTATTCGACGAAGTCAAAGATCGCCTGGGAGATGCGGCTGTCAGCCTGTCGGGAGGACAACAGCAGCGTCTCTCAATCGCCCGTGCTCTCGCGGTGGAACCGGAGGTGTTGCTGATGGATGAACCCACAAGCTCTCTCGACCCGCAGGCAACCAACCGAATAGAAGAGTTGATACACTCCCTGAAGAAGGAGGTGACGATCGTCATCATCACTCACAATATGCAGCAGGCAGCGCGAGTGTCGGACTACACAGCTTTTTTCTATATGGGCAAACTGGTTGAGATGGGTAAGACAAAATCACTGTTTACCAATCCCCGGCAGAAGAAGACCGAAGAGTATATCACAGGCCGATTCGGATGATCGATTTCACAATTTTATATAACTCAACTCACAACAGACTCTCGACGTACCAACGCGAAACCGCGGAGAGAAATAACCGCCGGAGATTTCCGGACAACGATTCAGCACAGAAACCTTCAATGAACCTTTTATACCAAAACTGATGCGTACAGCAATTCAACAATCCCTTAAAGAGCTGGAAGAGCTGCTACTAACCATGTCCGGTGAAGTGGTACGGGCAGTTCACCGCTCGATTGATGCCCTCAAAGCAAAAGATCTCGAAGAGGCGGAAGCGATCCGCCGGGATGACGAAAAGATCAATCGAATGAGATGGAAGATCGAGGAGAAGGCGATCAAACTGATGGCCACTCAGCAACCGGTTGCAACCGATTTGAGAGAGCTGATTGCTCTTTTGAACATGATCACCGATCTGGAGCGAATGGGAGACTATGCAGCCGGTATCGCCAAAATCGTCCTCAAATCGGGAAACGAAAACCACGTCAAGCCGCTTATCGACATTCCGCGGATGGCAGACCTCTCTGTAGAGATGATCGAGCGATCGATCACCGCATGGATCGAGCGCGACGTTGAAGAGGCCCGACAGATTCACCGCGACGACGACCAGGTGGATGAACTCTACCACCAGGTGATCCGTGAGCTGGTCTCCATCATGATCGAGGATCCGTCAAAAATCACCCGATGCACCCACCTGATCTGGATCGCTCACAATCTGGAGCGGATCGCAGACCGCTGCACAAATATATGTGAACGGATCATCTTTCTGGTGACCGGGAAAATGATGGAGGAGATTTGATGAGGTTCAAAAATTGTACATGCTTCGACCTTTACATGCTTCGATCTGTTCATGCTTAGACCAGTACAAAGCAATTGAGTACCGCCGAAATGCAATCGGAGCATCCGAATTATTTTGCCTCGGCCGTGTGCATGTAATTTAAGCTTTCGTTATGATGTTAAAGGAGATACCGACTTTTACAGCAACAGTACCAAACCGCCAATTGAAACCTGTGAATTCCAGCAATTTGCCTCAACTAACCATACTTGTAGTCGACGACGAAGAGGATATTCTGGATCTGATCCGCTATAATCTCGAAAAAGAAGGCTACCGGGTCGTCCTGGCCGAAAATGGGGAGGAGGGGCTTCATCAGGCCGAAAAACATCGGCCGGATTTGATACTGCTCGATATCATGATGCCGAAGGTCGACGGCCTGGAGATGTGCCGGAAGGTCCGCGCCCATCCGCAACTCGGGAAGACTCCTGTCATCTTTTTGACGGCGAGAGGTGACGAAAAAACCGAGGTGGAAGGGCTCGAGCGCGGCGCCGACGACTACATTGTCAAACCGATCAGCACCAAGAAACTGATCTCAAGAATCCGGGCTGTAATGCGCCGATTTGAAATCACCGACAAAGAGGAGCCTCGTATCATCGAAATTGACGACCTGGTGATCGACAAGGACCGCTACCTGGTACGCAAAGGCGAAAAAGAACTGCATCTGCCTCGCAAAGAGTTTGAACTTCTTTACTATCTGGCCGGCAAAAGAGGCAAAGTGCTGAGCCGGGAGATCCTGTTGAACGAGGTCTGGGGCGATGATGTGTTTGTGGTAGACCGTACCATCGATGTGCATATCCGAAAAATTCGCGAGAAGCTGGGAGAAAACCTGATCGAAACCGTCAAAGGAGTCGGCTACCGATTCCGGGAGTGAGAATGGGATCCAGGTCAAACCAACAGAGCAGATTTTTCGGGCTGGCATTTCGTGCCGGGTTGATCTCCGGAGTGACGTCCGGGGCGACGATCGGTATCGGGGGCTGGGGCCTTGGCTGGCTATCCTCTCTTCAGGCGGTCGGTCTCGGATTGATGGTGGCAGCCGTTGTGACCATTGCCGTCTATCTGGTATTGACGCTTCTGCTAAAAAAAAGGCTTGCCCAAATCGACCGGATTGTGCGGAACATTGCGGAGAAGAAGTTTGAGAAATACGAGGAGCTGACCGATACATCGCAGGATGAAATTGACCGGCTTTCGGCAAGTGCGGCAGAAGCGAGCCAGACGATGGAGAAGGAGATCGACCGGCTGAAAAAAATCGAAAACTACCGAAAAGAGTTTATCGGGGATATTTCTCATGAGCTGAAAACCCCCATTTTTACCATTCAGGGCTTTATCGAGACCCTGCTTGACGGAGCGATCGACGACCCGAAAGTCAACCGGAGCTTTCTGGAAAAGGCGATGCGTAACGTAAACCGGCTTATCTATTTGACGCGCGACCTGATGGAGATCTCCCGTCTCGAGACCGGCGAGCTGGCAAGCCGGTTTGTCGAGATCGATATTCGATCGGTCATTCTTGAAGTGGTGGAGTCGCTTCAATACAAGGCGCAGGAAGAAGGTGTCGAGATCAGAACCGGCCGACTCGAGCGATATTATCGCGTCCGGGCCGATCTGAACCAGGTCAAACAGGTGCTTGTAAATCTGATCGAGAACGGAATCAAATACAACCGAAAAGGGGGCTGGGTCGAGATCGGAATGCAGCCTCACGATAAAGACCGATCCAAAATTATAGTTTATGTGAAAGACAGTGGGGTTGGAATCGAAGAGAACGAGATCGGCCGTGTGACCGAACGGTTTTACCGTGTCGATAAATCCAGATCGAGAGAACAGGGAGGAACAGGCCTTGGCCTGGCAATCGTCAAACATATTATCGAATCGCACGGCGAAGAGCTCCAGATCGAAAGCAGGCCGGGCAAGGGTTCAACATTCAGTTTCACCCTTTCACTGGTCGGAAAAAAACTGGAAACCGGAGCCTGAATAGCAGTGACGCCTGGTGACTCACACTTGTTGGCAGCTGAACATAACCAAGAGCAACTTACATAGAATCGACCATTCACCAGAAGACCCTTTGAAGCTTTCCACGGCAAATAAAGCAAAGCCTCGTGCAGGACAAAGGAGTGGGCTGGCAAAGCAAATGCGAGTGTAGGTAACAAACGCACTTTCAGCTATCAGCTACTTTCACCTTTCAGCTTTGAGCTTTCAGCTACTTTCACCTTTCAGCTTTGAGTTTTCAGCTACTTTCACCTTTCACCTTTCAGCTACTTTCACCTTTCACCTTTCAGCTACTTTCACCTTTCACCTTTCAGCTATCAGCTCAAAAAAGCCCAAGCTGCTCATCCTGACGCTCCCCCGGCCACTTCGGCATCGGATTGAGCTCAACCAGCCGTGAAAGCTCCCGGTGGAAATAGCGCGCCAGTTCCGGCGCATAAAACGGATCGGGAGCGTGAATAAAAATGTAGGGATGCAGCCCCTCCCGGATCCAGTCGGCCACGATGATCGTCCACTCCTTCAGAAACGCCTCGTTATTCGGGATGTCGTTCGCACCCACATAGCGGACAAACGGCCGGTTTCCGGTCGTCTCGAATCGAATCGGCATTTTCGGTTTCTTCTCCTGCGCTTTCCTGACCGATGCAGCCCGGCTCTTGAGACTGTGCAACCTGCGGGTATCAAAAATCACCCGGTCGATCTTCAGGTTTCGAAGCAAATGCAGAAGATGACTCTCCTTCTTTCCCTTGTCGTAGAAATCGGGGTGACGCAGCTCCACCGCATAGGAATAGTCGCCCGGAAGAGCATTCAGCAGCCGCTCCAGCCGGCCAAACTCCTTATAGGAAAACTGCGGGCTCAGTTGCAGGTGAAACGGCCCGACATGCTCCCGAATCGGATCAAAAAGATCGATAAACCGGAGAACCTCCTCCTCGACCCCATCCAGCTGCTGGTAATGCGTTATACTCTGCGGAAACTTGAAACAGAACTTGAACCCGTCCGGAACGGCATCTCCCCAGCGTATCACCGTTTCCGGATCAGGCTTTCGGTAAAATGTGGTGTTACCCTCCACCGAATTGAACACCGACGCATACTGCTGTAAAAACTGTCCTGGCTGTGCATTGTCGGTATAGAGATGCCCCTTCCACTCTTTCAGCCCCCACTGGGTTGTTCCGATATGGTATTTGACAATGGCCATAGCCTCCTCCTGCAACAATAAACGAAATTCCCGTTAATTAATTTATTCGGCCTGATGCGGACAGTCAGATTATCGGCAAGCGGTCACTGCGGCGGGTACCGGATGCATGGCAGCGATTGATGCGGGCACTACAGAGCATGATATTGCTTCGTGAATGGGAAGCAGCGAGTCGGGCCTGCCGATAGACAGCAGCGAGTCGGATCGAATTTCTTCCGGTTTTCACCGTTAATAATTACATTCAGGTAACCTAAATACTTGTGTTATGACCACCGATTTAAAAGAAATGGAAAATTCAGCTCTGACTCTTAACAACAGAGCTATTTATCAATAAAATATCTTAATCATGTCTACACTGCAGAAAAAAAAGAAACTCATCGAAGAAGCAGAGAAATTGACCGATTCTGATTTTATTGAATACCTGCTCCGATTAATCGAAGGTGAATCGGGCCCGAAGGGCTCAAAAAGTTTTCCACTTACCAAGATGGAAAAAAAAGCAATCGATAAGGCAGAAAAAGATATCATTGAGGGTAATGTAACTGATGATGAGCAGGCCAATGAGCATATTGCCTCATGGCTTTAAACGTATATTGGACGCGTTCTGCCTTGCAAGACCGAATCAAGGTGTTCGAATACTGGAATGAACGAACCCAATCAAGAGAGTATTCACAACAATTAAACACCTCTATTGAACACAGAGTAGCAATGATCAAAGAATATCCCCAGGCCGGTCTGGCTACAGACAAACCAGGGGTTCGATTTCATATCATTGCCCGTCATTACAAGCTATTTTATAAAATTGAAAAGGATAACGCCTACATTTTACGATTTTGGGATACCCGTCAGGACCCGGAAAAAATAAAGCTACATCAGTAAGCCTTGTCCAAGCCAAACCAAGCCAACCCGGCAAATCAAACTACTCTTTTTCTCTGCTTTCTCGAACTGCTTCGGTCAGCCGGATTGCAGCACGACGAATATACAATAGTCTAACAGAGACCCGTAACAGACGGTTTGCATTCCCCCCTGCCTCTCCTATATTCTGTCGGATTGCAATGGAATCTTCTGATGAATTCCATTCCGCGCCTGCTGCGGACCTTAAAACCCTGAAACTCCACTCATGCCTTTCAACTGGCTCGACTATACCGTCATCGCCGGCTACATTCTGCTGATGATTTTTGCCGGATGGGCAGCCTACCGAAGGGGTCAAAACTCGCTCGACGACTACTTTGCCGGCGGAAAAGACCTCCCCTGGTGGCTGATCGGTATTTCGATGGTCGCCACCACCTTTGCCGCCGACACCCCGCTTGCCGTTACCGGCATCGTCGCCGCCGAAGGGATTGCAGGCAACTGGATCTGGTGGAACTTCATGTTCTCCGGCCTTTTCACGGTCTTTCTCTACGCCCGCCTCTGGAAGCGCGCCGGCGTAATCACCGACGTGGAGTTTATCGACATCCGCTACAGCGGCAAACCTGCCCGCATCCTCCGCGGCTTCCGGTCGCTCTATCTCGCCTTCCCGATCAACTGCATCATACTCGGCTGGGTAACCGTCGGCATGGCCAAGATCCTCACCGTTATCACCGGGGCGAGCCAATGGGAGGTGCTGGTGCTCCTCTACGTCCTCATCGGGGTTTACATCGCCATCGCCGGCCTCTGGGGAGTGGTGGTCACCGACTTCATCCAGTTTATTATCGCCATGGGCGGCTCCATCCTGCTCGCCTGGTACGCCGTCGACAGCGTGGGCGGGCTGGCCGAAATGAAAGCGCAACTGACAGGAATCTACGGCGAAGATCCCTGGGTTCTATCGCTCAATCCGCTCACCAGTCCGGAGATCGCCCTTGCCACCGCACTGGTCTGGGTCGGAATGATGTGGTGGGCTTCCTGGTACCCCGGCTCCGAACCGGGTGGAGGCGGCTATATCGCCCAGCGGATGTTCTCGGCCAAAGATGAGAAGAATGCCGTTGCGGGAACGCTGCTTTTCAACGTCGCTCACTTTGCCTTGCGCCCCTGGCCCTGGATCCTCGTCGCCCTTGCAGCCCTGATCGCCTACCCGGCGCTCGACGACCCGGAAACCGGCTACCCGCTGATGATGCTCGATCTTCTGCCGGCCGGCCTGCTCGGCCTTCTCGCCGTCGCATTCCTTTCAGCATTTGTCTCCACCGTCTCCACGCACCTCAACTGGGGTGCCTCCTACGTGGTCAACGATTTCTACAAACCGTTTATCAAACCTGCCGACCAGTTCCAAAGCGAAGCGGCCGCCGAGAAACACTACGTCCGCGTCTCGCGCTGGACCACCATCCTGATGATGATCTCGGCCGTTATCGTCTCGCTGCTTTTCGATACGGTACGCGGCGGTTGGGAAGCGATCCTTTCGATCGGAGCCGGCACCGGGCTGGTCTATATGCTCCGCTGGTTCTGGTGGCGCATCAACGCCTGGAGCGAGATCGCCGCGATGAGCACTGCCGCCATCGCCAGCTTTGCGGCCGGACCGATCGGCTACGAAGGGTTCGCCGCCAAGATGATCTTCACGCTGATCGTCACCACCATCGTCTGGCTGGCCGCTACCTGGCTGACCCGTCCGGACGACGAGGAAATTCTTCAGGCGTTCTACGACCGGGTTCGGCCGGGAGGTCCGGGTTGGGGCCGTTTCCGCCGCGCCGGCGACGATCCCGAATCGCTCTGGAAGGGCGTCGGTTATGTGGTGGTCGCCGCCTCGTCGATCATCCTCTTTCTCTACGCTATGGGTGAGGTATTCTTCGGATCAGCAATCACCGGATCCGTCCAGATCCTGATCAGTTGCCTGCTGCTCTGGTGGATCGTGCGGAGATTATAATTGGCTCCCACCCCAACTCAGATTTTATTTTTCCGCAGCGGAAAGCTACATTACAGCTGGATCTTTTAACATGAAACTCTCCAAAACTTCGTCAAACCTTAAAGGTTCAATTGTCCACGTGCTTTCCGTTCATACCCGGTAACCACGCTTCAAGGTAACTTCGATAAACCTCCTCACCCAAACCATGATGAAACGCTACTATACCCTCCTGCCATTACTTCTGCTCTTTCCACTGCTTTTCGTCCAGTGCCAGCCTCCGGAGACCCAGCCGGATCGAATGACAATCGAACAGCTCGACTCCGATATTCAGCAGATGGTCTTCGACGTCAGCGCGGACACCCTCGAAAAAAATGTCTACCGGCTGGCCGATTTTGGTACCCGCCACACACTTTCAGAAACCGAGAGCGACACGTTCGGCATCGGCGCCTCCTGGCGCTGGATCCGTGATGAGTTTGAACGCTACAGCGAAGAGTCCGGCGGAAGGCTCCAGGTGGAACTGGACCGTTTTATCCAGGAGCCGATGGGGCGAATCCCCGAACCGGTCGAGATCGTGAATGTGGTCGCCACGCTTCCCGGTGCCGACCCGGATGACGACCGCATCTTTGTGGTAAGCGGCCACTACGACTCCCGCGCATCCAATGTGATGGATGGCGAATCTCTCGCTCCCGGAGCCAACGACGATGCATCGGGCACCGTAGCGGTGATGGAGATGGCCCGTGTGATGTCGGCCTACGAATTTCCGGCGACGATCGTTTTCATGGCTGTATCGGGCGAGGAGCAGGGCTTGCTCGGAGCGCGACACTGGGCAGAACGGGCCGCTGAAGAGGGGAAGAATATCGCCGGCATGATCACCAACGATATTATAGGAAACCATGCCGCCGATGACGGAGCGCTCACCGACCCGAACAAGGTGAGGCTGTTTGCCGAAGGAGTTCCCGCAGTCAGTGAGCTCGAACCCGAGATCAGGCGCTACCTGCAAACGGGCGGTGAAAACGATATGCCGACGCGGCAGTTCGCCCGAACCGTCAAGGAGGTTGCCGAGAGCTATCTGCCCGATATGGATGTCTGGCTCATTTACCGACGCGATCGCTATCTGCGGGGCGGAGATCACATCCCGTTTCTTGAGCAGGGGTACCCGGCACTGCGCTTTTCCGAACCGCATGAAGAGTTTCGCCATCAACATCAGGATATCCGGGAGGAGGATGGAGTCCAATATGGAGATCTGCCCGAATTTGTCGATTACGACTACCTGGGCCGGGTTACGAGAGTCAACCTGGCAGCACTGGCCAACCTGGCCAGCTCTCCACGATCCCCGGAAAACGTCGGGATGAATATCAGCCGGCTCGAAAACGACACCCGGCTCCGGTGGGATCCTTCACCCTCTGCCCATGTCGCCGGATATGAAGTGCTCTGGCGCGAAACCGCCTCGCCGGTCTGGCAGCACCGGGAGTTTGTAGAGGGAACCGAGTTTACCGCCGAGCTGGTTTCGAAAGACAACTGGATTTTCGGAGTACGTGCTGTGAGTGAAGGCGGCCACGTAGGCATACCTGTCTATCCGATGCCATTTCGGGAGTAAGGGAGTACACATTTTTCCTTTTGCTCCGGGCACCTGCTCTTTTATATTTGCAGTATCGACAAACCCCGGAGCAGAAAGAGAACGGTGACGGGGTGGTCATGCACCACTCTTTGTCGCCCGCTGAGTTTGTTAAAGCGGCTCCTTTGACAACTGACCTCGAAACATGGCCGGTAATCCAAATCTATCCGTACTTCTGACGACTCATACAAAGCCGGAGTACCTCGAGGAGTTGCTGGAGAAACTGCTCACCTTCGAGCTCGACGATACCGAAATCATCGTCATCAACGACGGAGCGGATGCCGCCACAACCCGATCGATCCAGCTCCTGCTCGACATGCACCCGCACGACCGGGCCTATTATTTTGAACATTCCGAAACGAGAGGGAGGGCGATCTGTCTGAACGAAGGCCTGCTCCAGGCGGAGGGAACTTACATCTGGGCTCCGCAGCGTGCAGAAAGGCTCAACCGGCAGCTGTTAAAAGAGGTATTGCATAAATCGACCACCGACCCGGCAGCCGTCTGGACGCTCGATCATACGCTGCCCGCCACCCGCCAGGGCTGGATCGATGCTATCGAAGCGGGCAACCTGCCCGGCGACAACTGTTTTCTGTTCAACCGGGAAGCGATACCTCCGCAGCAGCTCTATTTCAACCCGGCACTCCAACGGAACCTGGCGTGTGAGCTGGCCCTGCGAGTCATTCAGAACAAACCGCATCAGAAAACCGATTCCTTTTTTGTAGTAGAGAAGAGCCCCGGGCCGATCCCCGGGCCGCGGGAAAAACAGGAACTGCTGCTTTCTCTTCTTCGCCTCTCTGCCCATCCCGGCGAACGCCTTTCGACCCTCGACCAGATCCGGCAGATCGACCTCGAACCGGCTGATGAGGATGAGAAAAGCGATATAGAACGGCTCCATCAGGCCGCCGAAGAGGACCCGCGAACTGCCCTCGAACAGGTAGACAGTTACCTGAGGCAGCATCCCGGCCACTACGAAGCGCTCAAGCTCAAGGTCAACCTGCTGGAAAAACTGCGCAGGCATGTAGAGGCGGCCGAGCTCAAATACGACCTTTCAAAGATCCGGAGCTCCGGCCAGGCCGATCAGGCGCCGGTCCGGCAATCCGGTCTTTTTGGAACCGACAAGGAGAGGGCTCAAAACGACGGAAAGAGGTCGCCCAAAAATATCCGGCTCAGCATCGTCATCCCGACGGCGGGCAACGGCAAGCCGTTCCTGGAGGAGTGCCTGGTGCGACTCGACGAAATCTGTGACCCGGCAACGACCGAGCTGATCGTGATCGATAACGCAAGTATCGACGATACATTCGATTACCTCCGGCAGCTTCGTGAGGAGAACTTTCTCAACATCCGGGTGATCACAAACCCGGTCAACGCCGGTTTCGGAGCATCGGCCAACCAGGGGATTGATGCGGCAAACGGCACATATGTTCTGCTGATGCATAACGACCTGCTTCTCAACGCCGAGGCGCTGCAAACGATGTTGATGCAGATGGAGGCAAACCCCTACCTCGGTGCTGTCGGGCCCGCTGTAGATCAGTGCGATGCGGAACATCAGCTGGTATCGGCGCACTCCGCCGACAGCTCTGCTCGAGCCGACGACCCCGCACACACCGATGACCCTGCCCGCGCCAGCGAACCCCACAACACAGCCGGCAGTGACGACGCCTCCCGCTCAAGCAGCACAGATGGTTATATCGAAACCGAATGGATCGACAGTTGCTGTATGCTGATGAGGGCCGATTCAGGCGTCCGTTTCAGTGATTCCTACGGACTCGCCTTTTATGAGGACCGGGATTTCTGCCGGCGGATGGCAGAGGCCGGTTATTATGTGGCGGTTGCTCCCAAAGCAAGTGTACGCCACCATCACCGCCAGACCACCGGCCCGATGGGACTTCACCTGGTGTCTGGATACCATCTGAACAACCTGGATATTTTCAATGCAAAGTGGGGCCAAAGCCCTGATCTCAAAGCACCCGTCCAGGGTGATGTGGCCGACCGCATCAACCAGTTTCCTCTCCCGGTGAATCCTTCTAACCCGCCGGGGTATTGGCTCGAAATGGTGGATGAGTTTCTCACGGCCGAGGCAAAAACCGAAATTCAGAACCGGGAGCTTGAGGTTCCAACCCTGATCAAACTGATCCGTATCCTGATGGCGGCCGACAAGCGCGATCTGCTGCGGGAGACCGAAACCCGGGTGATCGATGAAGAACTGCCGGTAGACCTCGTCCGGGCTCTGATCGACTACTACTACCGGCGCAATATCTACTCCCGGTGCCGGCTCTACCTGGAGCGGCCGGAATCGAAAGGGTTGTTCTACGACTACTACAGGCTTCGGATCTCGGTGGCCGAAAAGGAACCGGAACAGGCGGCCGACCTGCTGACGCCGCTGATGGAGAAGTTTCCATGCCACCCGGGGCTCTACAGGCTGGCCGGACAGATCCATCATATGAGCGGCAACGAGGGGGAGGCCAAATCGTTCTATGCACTGGCTGAACAGATCGAGCCCTCAAGAAGCAGCGAGAGCGACAGCGAAGAGGTGTTTCAAATCAAGTATTAACTTGCACTGACCGGAGATCAGCCGCCCCGCAACTCCACAAGATTGAGCAGCGATTGTAAATTGTTTGCCCTCTCCTCCTTCTCCAGACGGATGTAGCTGTGCATCAGATTTCGGATCGATCGTGCAAGGATCTCATGTTCCGGAGCCCGGCGCATATGTTCGGGGCGGGGTTTGATTCCGTTCTTTTTCAGAAAGTAGTGGCACTGGTCGTAGGTAACCACTGTGCCGCCGTCAAACGGGTCGATGAGAACTTCCCGGGTACTCCCTTCAAAAATCAGCATGAAATGAATCGGCATGTTCACCCCGTAGAACGGCAGCCTCAACCGCCGGGAGATGAACATCACAATCAGACTTAGCGAGATCGGCAATCCTTTTCTATGGTCGATCACCCGGTCCATAAAAGCATTTTCCGGGTTGTGATAATCTTTGTTGTCGCCCCTGAACCGCAGCTCCCGGAAGATAAATTTCAGCAGTGAGTGCATCCGGTGCGATTCTTCCGGCCGGCTGAGTACTTCATGCTCCACCTCGGCAGTGAACCGGTCCAGTTTTCGCATGTAATCTTCGATCCGAAGCGTCGGATTGCCAAACCGGGCAAGCAAAAAAACCGCTTTCTCCAGCGATTCCCGCGAATCTATTCCCTCTTTAAGCAGATCGTTGAAATCTTCGTACAGAGCACTAAATGTGATCGAGTGGAGGATATCGTCCACCATCTCCCGCTCCTGCTTGTCGCGAATATCGGTGCGATACTGATCGAGTAGCGGCACCGCCCGCTCGCCAAGCTGCCGAAACCGGTTTTGCACCCCGCTCTGTACTTCGGGATCGGGATCGTCCAGCAGAAAGATCAGGGATTCTATTTCGGATTGCGTCGCCATAGGTCTCTTATCGCCACTGCAGAGATAAAATTAACTCTCCAAAACTACAAAATATTTCGGGTCGTTCGCATCCCGGAAATTCGGACAAGAACACGTATATTTACGCCTCCGAAAGCGCCGGGCAAAACTGCAAATTTCCGGTAAAAACTGTTTGAAAATCCCGAATACCGGGATAAACCACGTAATCCCAAGCTAAACTTCTTATCATGCAGATCGGCATCTTTTCCGAAGTGGATCCTCTCAAAAAGGTGATCGTCCATACACCGGGACGAGAAGTGTCGCTCGTAAACCCTCAGCTGAAGGATGAACTGCTTTTCGACGATATCATTTTCGAAGAAGATGCCCGCAGAGAGCATCTGAATATGCTCCGTATGTTTTCAGCCGCCATGCCGGGAGATGGGGAGATCATCGAAATTCTCGATCTGGCAGAAAAGGCGTTCGAAAAGACCGAAGCACGAGAGTTTTTTGTCGATCATCTCAACCGAAGAGCTCCCGAACTGAATATCAACCTGATTCGGAATAAAGTAGTCGACTTTTCGCCCCGAGAATTTGTCCGATTTATCGTTGAGGGGGGAGAAGATCCGGTCAAAGGGTTCTCCATGCTGCCGGTGCCCAACCTGGTTTTCACCCGGGATCTTGCCGCGGTAGCCGGAGAGAGAATCATCATCTCCAGGGCAGCAAGGAAAGCCAGGCTGCGTGAGTCGGTATTGATGGAGGCGATCCTGAAATTTCATCCGGATTTTGAATCGCTAAAGGAGAACCTGATCGACCCCGGCGACGGCCAGACAGTCGAGGGGGGAGATGTTCTGGTCGTCGACGAAAAGACCGTCATGGTCGGGATGAGTGAACGAACCTCCTACTCCGGCCTGATTGCGATCGCCGAACAGCTTCTGGAAGGAAGCGTCGAATCGGTTATCGCCGTCGACATCCCGAAACAGAGGTCTTCGATGCACCTGGACACTATTTTCACCTTTGCCGACCGGGATGAATGTATCGTATTTCCGCCGGTGATTATAAACCGCAAAGACAACGTTTTGGTTCTGCGAAGCGAAAACGGGCGTCTCTTTTCCGAACGAAGGATCTCGCTCAAAGCCACGCTCGAAGAGCTGACAGGCCGCTCCATGACCTTTATCAACTGTGGGGGAGACGACCTGACCGACCAATATCGTGAGCAATGGACCGACGGAGCCAACGTTTTTGCATTGGCGCCCGGAGTGATCGCCGGTTATGAGCGAAATACCAAAACGTTTAATGCGCTGATCGATCACGGCTATCGCTGTCTCAATCAGTTTGAGTTTATCGAAGAGTTCGAGAAGACGGGGCTTGACCCGACACGCGAAGAGAAGATCGCCGTCACCTTTGAGGGACATGAGCTCTGCCGCGGCCGCGGTGGAGCCCGCTGTATGACACTGCCCCTGTTGCGTAACAAACTTTCATAACTACAAGTAAATTGTCGTTTCCAGAACTTTCTTCCCCAGATAAGGAGATTACGATCCGGGGCCCGGACGAACCGAAGAAGAACCGGCCCGACACCCCCGCCATCCTGAAACACTCAGGACTCTTTCTGCTCACATTTATCACGGTGACGTTTGTTGGAATTATGTGGGTTGGCCAGACGGCTCACGCCGACGGAGTTCTCGACATGCTGCCCGAAGGGATTCTCTTTGCCGCCGTGTTTCTGATGTTTCTTGCATGCCACGAATTTGGCCACTATTTCGCAGCTGTATATCACAACATCCGCGTAACCCTGCCCTATTTTATTCCGGTGCCATTTGGAATCGGGACACTCGGTGCCGTCATCCGCATCAAGGAGAAGATCAACGACTCCAGGAAACTGTTCGATATCGGTGTGGCCGGCCCGATCGCCGGTTTCATCATCTCGTTGGGTACACTGATCTACGGCTTCGCCACACTGCCCGGCCCGGAATTTATCTCTAATTTCGCCGGGCACGAAGAGGTGATCGCCCATGTAGAGGAGCATGGAACCTGGCCCGACACTCCTCCGGAGGAAACCGAGGGTATGCTGATCGTGTTCGGCAATACGATTCTCTACTCCTTTGTCGAGAGCTTTTTTGACAATGCTCCGCCGATGTGGGAGATGTATCATTATCCCTTTCTGTTTGCCGGATGGCTGGGCCTCTTCTTTACCGCACTCAACCTGATGCCGGTCGGACAGCTCGACGGCGGCCATATCCTCTATTCACTGATCGGCTATCGAAATCACCGGAAGGTCGCCCGCATCACTTTTGGTGCCATCACCGCTCTCGCCGGAATCGAGGCGATCCCCTTTTTGCACGGAGCGCTGGTCGAATGGAGTGCTGCCTTTGCCTCCTTCTCCCCGGTTCTCTGGGCACTCATCCTCTACTTTCTTGTTCGCCGGGCCTTCAACAACGACCATACCTGGATGCTGCCGGTCTTGCTGGCCTCCCTGTTGATTTCGACCGGATATCTGTTTCTGATCGGCAGCGGCATGGAGCAGACCGGGTCGCTCATCTGGCTCGTGTGGTCCTTCTTCCTTGCCTACTTCGTCGGCCTGGAGCATCCTCCCGCACTCTACGAAAAAAATCTTACTCCGACCCGTAAAGTTCTCGGATGGACGAGTATGGCAATTTTCGTACTTTGTATCTCACCAAACCCGATCTATTTCTTAAATGGAATGTAGTATGATGAGGCATCTCAACATTTTGATATGGACTGTAACTTTGCTGCTTCTGGCCGGCTGCGGAAATAGCGAGCAGCAGTTCGGAAGCATCGACGAGGAGATCGACTTTCTGATCGAGGAGAACCGGTATGAAACAGCGCTTGAACGACTTGAAGGTGAAGATCGAAGTGATCCGGAGATCTTGCAGCTTTTCGAAAAGGTTCACCTCAATTACGGGCTTCACAGCATGAACACGTTTGATGAAGAGGAGATGAGAACCCGGATGAACCGCGCTCTTCGCCAGTTTACCGAAGTGCTCCGAATCAACGATGCCAATGTCGTGGCCCGGAATCAGATCGAACAGATACTGGGTGTCTACGAAACGATCCCGAACCGGCAGCCGGATGAGGATGTGATCGAAGGGCTCAGGGAAGTCGGGTTTTCAATTTGAACGATCACCTCCGAAGCTATTCTGATATTTGCCGAGATCCGATGGTACTGCTAACTGGCAATTTTCAGCTGATTTTCAGATCGAATGAGTAACAAGAAAAATAGCACAAAGAAACCTCCCGCTATCAAGAACAAGAAGGCCAGGCATGAGTTCAAGATCGGAGAAACCTTTGAGGCCGGGCTGGTTTTAAAGGGCACGGAGGTTAAATCCCTGAGAGACGGCAAGGCAAGCCTGAACGAGGCGTTTGCCTATATGAAGGATGGGGAGCTGTACCTGAAAAATATGTATATAAAAAGGTATGAGCAGGGCTCCTGGGCTAATCACGACGAGCGGCGGGAACGAAAACTGCTTTTGAAACGCAGGGAACTCAACGAGATCGACAAACTCGTCAGCCAGAAAGGCAAGACGGTGGTTCCGCTGAAACTCTATTTTAAAAACGGTTATGCAAAACTGCTGATCGGCATGGCGGAGGGGAAGAAGAAATACGACAAGAGAGAAGATATCAAAGAGAAAGATCTCAAGAGGGAGATCGACCGCAAAATCAAGGGGTCGCACAAAATCAAACTATGAGGCTTGAGCAGCCATAAAAAAAGGCTGCTGCGATTGTCCGCAACAGCCTTCAGATCTTGTGATCAGTTAATTGATTGGAGGGATTAGCCTTCGCCGTTGTCCTCCATCAGCTCTTCAATTCGCTCCATCAATTCCGGATGTTGCTGAAGGCTCATAAAGATCGCCTGATATCGCTCTACTTCAATACCCTGGTTAACGATCTCATCCTGGATCTCTTCGGTCGCCTCAATTTCAATTTCCATGATTTTCGGCTGCATCCGCTCCATCGCTTCTTCCTCTTCGGCGGTTATTTCAACCTGTCCGGCGAGTTGCGGATTCTGCTGGGCCATCATTATCTGTTGCCACCTCTCCGGCTCCATACCTTCATCCTGGATAACTTCCTGAATCTCCTGCTGAGCTTGCTGCTGGATCGGATGGATCGCATCTGATGCTTGCAAAAATAGCTCCAGTTCTTCGTCGCTAATTTCATCAGGGGAGGGAACGTCGGGCATCTGCTGCTGTACCTGGGCAAAGGTCAGGCCGGTTGTGACCAGTACAAGTACCATACCGGCAAAAAATGATTTCAAAAGTCGCATAAATAGAGTTGCTTTTGTTGGCTTATTGATAAGTGTTAATTAACAACAAGAAATATAGGCAAATATTGCATTAATATTTTGAGAAAAAATCCTGAGAAAATTTCGATGTGATTTGTAAAAAAACCGGGCTTTTTTCTGACGTTTTATCAAAAAATTGTTTATAAAATTTTACAAAAAAACCGCCTGACGATGATATCATCAGGCGGCATTTCTGTGACTGGTAGAATGTGCGGTTATCTGTAAGCCGAATTCTGTCTTCCGGATTGCGGAAGGGTGATCATTGATCTGGGCTCCGGATCACTCCGAAGCTCTAGCGTCCCACCCGGTTGTATTGCGACGGACGGCGCACAACCTGCATGAACTTGCACCCCGTGAGGTTTGCCGTGCCCCCGGCCGTTACCGGCGGGGCGGTGAGCTCTTACCTCACCTTTTCACCCTTACCCCCTGCGCCTGAGCGCTGGAGGCGGTCTGTTTTCTGTGGCACTTTCTGTTCCCGTTTCCGGGACCTTCCTGTTAGGAAGCACGGTATCCGTTGGTGTTCGGACTTTCCTCCGCACCGGCAGGTGCGGCGATCACCCGATAACCACGTTAAAAGATAAACGTTTTTGGAGAGTGTTTCGCATCTCTTCGGCCGGCAGCCTCTAAATCACGGCACTAGCACCGTGATGCAAGCTAGTTGGAGTGTCTGAATGCAAACGGAATGCAAACGGGCAGGAGTGCCGGGATGCAAGCGGGTTGGCGCACCGGAATACAAGCGGGCTGGAATGCCTGGATGCAAGCGGCCTGGAATATATAAGAATATAAACACCGATTCGGCTGATACAGTATCTAGCCGGATTACAGGTCCAGGTTCTCTTTGGCCGTATCAAAAAACGACGGATCAACGACAATTCGGCCGCTGTTTTCGTCGATAATGATTTTATTCTTCCGGCGCACTTCCACCTGGGTCTGCGGAGGCAGTGCCATGCCGAGCGCTGCACCTTTCTCCATCGGAACCACGGCAATACTGTTGTTCAGGCCGTTACGCAGCCGCTCATAGCTGCGAACATACCGCTTCTCGAGGCTTTCTTTAACCTCTTCTCTCTTATCCAGTAGTGCGTTTTCCTCGCTTTCTGTGTTTTTAACCACTTTATCGAGATTCTTCTTCTTCTCCTTGTGAAGTTTCCGAACCTCTTCCAGCCGCTCTTTGACCTCTTCGATCTCCGGGTCGATCTCTTCCTGCCGCTTGGCGATCTCATCGATCCGTGCTTCGGCGTTTTCCATAAGCTGCTTCTGCGCTTCAATCTCTTTGGTCAGCGCATCATACTCCCGGTTATTTCGAACCGAAAGTTGCTGCTCCTCATATTTCTCTACTTTCTCTTTGGCACTCTTGATCTCCAGCTCCAGATTCTTAGCTTCAACCTCAAGGTTTTTCTTCTCCTCTTCCAGTTGCTCAAGCTTGACCTCTTGCCGGGTGATATCGGTCTCGATATCAAGTACCTCCTCAGGCAGATCACCTCGGAGTTGTTTCAATTCGTCGATTCTGCTATCGATATACTGCAGATTCGCTAATTTTTGAAGTACCTCTTCCATGTGTTGACTCTGTTATTCTACGGTTTTGTTTTCAAACTGTGTTGAATAGATCCTGACCGGGTTGGTAACCGATTCGCATGAGATCACCTGAATCTCTTCGAAACCTTCTGCCAGTTCTTTTCGAATCGCCTCCACAACCGGGAATTCACTCTCGTAATGTCCCACGTCTACCAGCAGAAAGTCCTTCTTTTCGGTAAAGAATTCGTGATACTTGATGTCGGAGGTCACAAATGCATCAACTCCTGCCGACAGGGCGGCACCTTTCAGGCGTATACCCGCTCCGCCGCAAACGGCAACCTTCCGTATTCGATTCGCACCTCCGGAATAGCGTACTGCGGAAGTATCAAGCGCTTTGCACACCAGATGAAGGAACTCATCCACTGCAATCCCGTCATCCGGATAGCTTCCGACCACACCCAAACCAAAATTGTTGGACGGACTCGCCATCTCCAGTACCTGGAAGGAGCCTTTCTTGAGCAACCCCTCCCGTTCAAGAGCTCTCCTGAGATCTTCCACGTTATGGGCGTCAATAATCGCTTCAAAACATTTGAGCCCCTCTTTGCGCCCGTCCACATTAAAAAAGTGGGCCTCTTCGGCCGAATAGTAGTTGAGCAGCTTCAGGACCGCTTTGGAATCTTCATAGGCGGTCGTCAAAGTGATTTTTCGGCTGATAGGATAGTTCCGGTCCAGAAACCGGAGGTTGTCGAGCCCAAGATTGTTGGCAAACACAAAAGATACCCCGTCTAGTGCTGCATCCAGGTTGGTGTGGGCAGACAGAAGTGCAATTTCGTTCCGAATCAGCTTATAGATGATGCGGCCTTGTTCGTCTGTCGGGTTGATCCGGCGGATCGGCTGAAAAATCAGCGGATGGTGTGAGACGATCAGCTGGCACTCTTTCTCGATCGCTTCGTCGACTACATCTTCCGTTACATCCAGGCAAACGAGAACGCGGTCGACCGGTTTGTTCTGATCTCCGATGAGTAGACCTACATTGTCATATTCCAGCTTGATCTTGGGTGGGGCCCATTGGTGCATAAAATCTGTAATATGCCGGACCTTGGTTTTCAAGCGCCTAACCCCCCTCTTTGATTGGGCTGGAACCTGGTGTAGTACCCGATTCGGGTACCCTTTCCGCACCACAGAAAATGAATCGCATCGAAATATCTACTACTTTTTTTCACAGACTTTAAAATTACGATTTATTTCGCTCATCCAAAAGAGTATTTTCATACTCAACATTCAAAAACAGCTAAAGCTGCTGACAGATTTCATGAACCAGCCCATTTGCGAAAATCTTGAGAAAATTCACCTTCAGATAAAAACGTGTTGCGAAAAAACGGGACGCAACCCGGAGGAGATCCAACTTGTAGCGATCTCCAAAACCAAACCGGCCTCGGATGTCGATACGGCCTGGCAATGCGGTCAACTCCATTTTGGTGAGAATCGCGTCGATGAACTGGTGGAAAAGATGGAGGAGACAGACAAGATGGAGAAGGCGGGCAGGGAAGATATCATATGGCACTTCGTCGGCCCGATGCAAACCAACAAGATCAAGTATCTGGCCGGCCGTGTCGACTGGATTCAGTCGATCTACAAAAAGAAGTATCTTAAAGAGCTGGAAAAGCGTGCCGGACGGGAAGACAGGGTGGTTCAGGTACTGATTCAGGTTAACATCAGCGGAGAATCCCAGAAACAGGGATGTGAACCTGAACAGGTTCCGCAGCTGCTCGAATATGCCCGGGATCTTGAACATGTCCGCATCAGAGGCCTGATGGGAATGGCTTCTTTTACTGACGACAAGGAGGTGATCCGGAAACAGTTTCGGCTGCTCAGGAATACCCTGGAGGCCAATCTCGATAAAAACGGGGGGGCGGTTCAGCTTGAACACCTTTCAATGGGCATGACTCACGATTTGGAAATTGCTATTGAGGAGGGATCGACGATGGTACGGGTAGGAACAGCGATCTTCGGCGAACGGGATTACGATTGAAGGTGCCCGGTCTGTGGCCGCATTCTAACTGAAACCGGCTGTATAAAGAACTCGTAACAACCCAATAGAGAATCCGAAAATCTGCGACGGATTTTGTACATTGAAACAGTAATTGCTGCCTGATTCCGTCAGGAAGCGATTTCAATTTACTTGTCAGGCAATATTTATACCATGAGCGGAATAACCTGGATCATCATACCGGTTCTCGGAATCATCGGATGGATGATTGTCGAATTTCTGGAACACCGGACCAAAATGGCCGAACTTTCCGAGAAACAAAGTAATAATGAGGGGTTCACTGAGTTGCAGAACCAAGTGGAGAGGCTCCGCAAAAGGGTGGAGAACCTCGAAACAATTGCCGTGGAAACTTCGTCGGACTTTAAACACGATACGGATCTATCAGATTCTCCGAAACAGATCACTCTGGATGATGACCGGGATGATTATGAAAGCCGGGTCGCCAGTCGAGCCGGTCAGAAAAGAAAGTCAAAATAAACGCACGAGGATAAGTCATGGATGAAGTTTTCATAGTATTCGGAAGCATCGTGGCTATTGTGACCGTTGTCGTATTCGGCAGCATCATTAAAACCTGGATTAATAAACGCGGAGGCAACAACCTCGCCAACAACGAAGAGTTCCTGGAGGCGCTGCGGCAGTTCAAACAGAAAACCGATCGCCGGTTGTCTCATTTGGAAGCGATCGTTGTTGATGAGCTTCCGGAAAAAAAGACCGAAAAGATCAACCCGCCGGCCGACTCCGGAACGATCGAGGTTGATCGGGACGAATCCGGATCGCAGAAAGAACAGGATAAAGGACAGTCGAAAGGATCTGACGGCAACATCCGGAACATGTTGAACGAATAGGGACTTTCAACTTATTCAACCCAACTCCACTCCAATTGTGTCAACTGTTATGAAGCTCACAGCACTGGAAATCAAAAAGCAGACGTTCGAAAAGTCCTTTCGAGGTTACGATCCCTCCGAGGTGGAGTCGTTCCTTCAAATGGTTGCGAGTGAGTGGGAGCATCTGACAAACCGAAATAAAGAGCTTTCAGAAGAGGTGGAAGAGCTGCGAAAAAAGCTCCTGCACTACGAAAAGGTGGAAGCGGCTCTGCACGAAACTCTTCAATCGGCCAGGGATTCGGCGGAAATGAAAGTGGAGGATGCCGAAAAGGAGTCGAAACATATTATCGAAAAAGCCAATCTGGAAGCGGAAGCGATTATTCAGAAAGCCAACGAAGAGAAACGAACCGTTCGGCTAAGTATCCAGAAGCTTCTCGACCGCCGGCTGGAGATTATCAGCAGGCTGCGCAATTTTTTGGAAACCGCACAGGAGTCGGTAGATCGTTATGCCGATGAGGAGGCCGATCTCTACGCGCCGCCGCCGGACTCTATGGGCTCTTCGGGAGCATCGAGTTCCGCTGGCTCGTCGGATCTATCGAAATCCGCAAGCTCTTCGAACACTCAGGGCTCCTCAAGCTCCACAGACCCGGGATCGGAAGCAAAGAAAGGCCCCGGTGAGACCGGTAAAAAGAGCCGTGGTACCGACAATATGGATGATATCCTGGACGAAATCGATTGACCCGGACAGACGGCTAACGGCCGAACTTCGCAAGACCTGACAATATACACGAAACTCTTCCAACAGAACCTGATATCAGCTTTAGAATATGGCGTACGAATCTGTCGAAACTTCCAGAAAAAAACGACGTGAAGCTTTTGAATACATTCAATCCGAAACCGAACTAAAACCCGATTATCTGCTGATTTTGGGGACCGGGCTCGGCCAGCTCGCCGATGAAATCGACCTGGAAACCGAAATTCCCTACGAAGAGATTCCTCACTTCCCCTCCTCAACGGTCGAAAGTCATGAAGGCAAGCTGATTTTCGGGAATCTCGGCGGCAAGGAGGTGGTGGCGATGCAGGGACGGTTCCACTACTACGAAGGGTACACGATGCAGCAGCTTGTTTTCCCGGTCCGGGTCCTCAGAGAGAATGGTACGGGCACACTGATTGTCAGCAATGCTTGCGGCGGTTTGCACCCCGACTACCGGAAAGGGGATATCATGCTGATCAACGACCACATCAACCTGTTTGGCGATAATCCGCTGATCGGGCCCAACGATGAGAAATTGGGGCCTCGCTTTCCGGATATGAGTGAACCCTACAGCGAACGCCTGGTCGATATCGCTGAACAGGTCGCCCTGGAGCGTAACATCAAGATGCACAAAGGCGTCTATGCCGCTCTCAGCGGACCGATGCTGGAGACCCGTGCCGAATACCGTTTTCTGCGACATATCGGCGCCGACGTGATCGGGATGAGTACCATTCCCGAGGTGATTGCAGCGGTCCATATGGGCATGGAGGTGATGGGAATTTCGGCCATTACCGACGAATGTTTCCCCGAAGCTCTTGAGGCAGTTACAATTGAAGATGTGATTGAGGCGGCCGGAATTGCCGGGCCGAAAATGACTCGTGTTGTCGTCGGTGTTCTCGAAAAGTTATAGGCCGGCGTCCGGATCGACAAAATTCGGAAGTCTCATTTTTCGCTACCTACATTTATGCAAATTTCGTAATTTGTATGGAGCGTCAGTTACAGACGTTTGGCATGGTATCAGACGGAGCCATGTCCTGTGTCCTTGATTGAATTATTACCCTAGTCTATTATACATGAGCTTTGACGGTTTTGATGATGAGTTCTGTTGGAATGAACACCAATGGGAAGCTCATCTGAACGAGCTTGAAAAGAGGAGCGAACAGCTTCGAAAATTTATCACTGCCGATCCCAAAGGCAGTACTCCCCGCTGGCTCACTCTTCTTCGGGAAAATATCGACGAACATGAAACCGTCGATGCATTTATCGAGGAGGAACTTCTTCTTGATGAGGCCTATTTCCCGGAGGATGAAGATGACTGGGACGAGGAGGATGATTTTGATGATGACGACCTTTTCCGGCTCGACGACGCTTTCCCGAACGCTGAGGAAAATGACTTTGACGAGGGAGATGAGTGGAAATATCTGAGCGACGATTATATCCACTCCGAATTTGGATCGATCGAGAGTTTTGAGCTCTACAACCGGACGCGAAGGTTTGCTGTGGATGTGCTCAAGTGGGCCGAAACTGTTCAGGAACGCCACCACAACAAAACCTACCACGAGTTTGTCAGCGAGGTCCTGAAAATAGGTGCCAAAATTGCCGGTGGTTACTCCTTCGGATTTGAAAGAGATTTTCTCGGCGGCAATATCGCTTACAATAAAAAGGCACTCTACTGCGCCAACAACGCGCTAAAGCTGTTGCTGCGACAGCGAAAGTATCCCTATTTCGAAAAGAATACCTATCAGGGCTTCCACAACCGTCTTTTCGAGCTGAGAAACGATATCGGTATCTATATTCAGGAGCTGAGGGATCAATTCAACTATGGGATCGATTGAGCTGATCGGTCCGGCAGATCAGCAAGGCTGTTTTGAGTGAGCAGACCTACTCATCCTCCCAGATCGCCACTTCCCTGAATCCGGCTGCATTTGCACCGGCCCGGAACATCCCTTCGGTGTTCATATCCATCACCACATTGCCATATCTGTCGACGGAGATAAAGCCCGCATCACCAGGATTGAGCCGTTCGGTGAGCAGAAACTGCATCGACTCCTGAAGTGAACTTCCGGTAAACTCCATGTGTGCGGCAATCGTATGGGCCGAAACATTTCTCATGATCTGCTCTCCCCATCCGGTTGCCGAGATCGCTGCCAGATCGTTGGCATATGTTCCCGATCCGATGATCGGCACATCACCGACGCGTCCATACATCTTGTTGGTCATGCCGCCGGTCGAGGTGGCCGCTGCCAGATTTCCGTTCTGATCCAGAGCTGCCGCACCGACTGTTCCATATTTGAAGTGCAGGTAATCTTTTCCAAGCTCCGGGTTCTGCAGATAACTGCTGCTCTCTTCCAGTGCCCGCTGAAGCTGCTGATAACGGCGCTCGGTGGAGAACCACTCATTTTCGACGCGCTCTACCTCCATTTCGTCGGCATACACTTCGGCTCCGTTGCCGGAAAAAAAGATGTGTCGCGAATTCTCCATGATTTTCCGGGCCAGTGTAACAGGATTTCTGACGGTTGTCACACCGGTTAATGCTCCTGCCTCGAGTGTGCTTCCGTCCATGATGGCCGCATCCAGTTCGTGGGTGCCTTCATGGGTGAAAACACTGCCGCGCCCCGCATTGAAAAGCGGATTATCTTCGAGGTTTCGAACCACCTGTTCGACCGCATCGAGGGCGGAACCGCCATTTCTGAGTACTTCTTCGCCGATTCTCAGCGCTTCCTCAAGGCCCTCATAATACTGCTGCCGTTCATCCTCAGGCAGGTCGCGGGAGATCACACCCGCACCGCCATGCAGGGCGATCGCCCACTCGGAGTTATTTGCGTCCATTTCTGTTTCCTGATCGTTCGCATTATCTGTTTCGCACGCAATCAGTGCCGTCGAAAGCAACGACACCAAAGCCACTATCCAAATTCGTTTCATAGATCTGCTGGATTCTGTCGGTTTTCAGATTGAATTAATTGATCGATTCAGCGTTCTGCCTTACCCTTTTTTGGAAAAGGCGTCCAGAAAGTCCATCGGAATCGGCAGTACCGCAAATGTTGTATTCTCTTCGCTGATCTCGTTCACGGTTTGCAGGAATCGAAGCTGCAGGGCTGTCGGTGTAGTTTCGATCATCTGACCCGCTTCAACCAGCTTCTTGGCAGCCTGGAATTCACCTTCGGCGTTAATGATCTTGGCCCGTCGATCCCGCTCGGTCTCGGCCTGTCGTGCCATCGCCCGCTTCATCGTTTCAGGCAGAATTACATCCTTTACTTCTACCGATACCACTTTGATTCCCCAGGGATCGGTATGTGTATCGATCGTCGTCTGGATTTTTCGATTGATATCGTCTCGTTCTGCCAGCAGTTCGTCGAGTTCCACCTGGCCGACCACACTTCGCAGGGTTGTCTGAGCAAGCATCGATGTTGCCGCGATATAGCGTTCGACCTGAATAACGGCTTTCTCTGCATCCACGACCCGGAAAAAGGTGATCGCATCTACATTTACGGTCACATTATCTTTGGTAATCGCCTCTTGCTTATCCACATTGATTGTCAGAACCCGAAGATCGACCCGCTCAATCTTATCGATGAACGGTATCAGAACGATCAGGCCGGGGCCTTTGGTCATGTAAAATTTACCCAGTCGGAATACGACACCGCGCTCATATTCGCGTAAAATCTTGAACATTTGAGGCAGGAATATGGCCAGAAATATTACGAGTGTTATCAGCCATACCAGATAATTTCCCAGTGCTCCTGTATCTTCCATGGTTAGTCTCCTATTGTTGGTTGTCGGTTGGTTTTACAATAGCTTTCAATCCTTCAAATCTTATAATTTCACAGACATCCCCCTCTTCAAGGGTTGTATCGCTTTCGGCGTTCCAATACTCTCCGGAGAAGAGGATTCGGCCTTGGCCGGTCTCGTCAATCCGTTCAATCACTTTGGCTTTTTTGCCAACAGCCGACTCCAGTCCGGCACGATGTTCCCCGAACTGAGCCCGCAGGCCGTAGGTAAGGATCCATCCGAAGAATAGTACCGTAAGCAGAGTTGCAGGGATCAGCCAGTAAAGAGAAATTCGGAACCCCTCGGGCATATCCTGAAAGAGCATCAAAGCCCCAAGGAAAAAGGCAACTGCACCACTGGTCAGCAATATTCCATATGTTGGTGTAAACGCTTCAATCACAAAGAGTGCGATCGCAAGCGCTATCAGCAGAAAACCGGCTACATTGATCGGCATCGCTGCGGCTCCGTAGAGCAATAATATCAGAGCAATGAAACCCGATACGCCGGGAATTATAGCACCGGGATTGGTCAGCTCCCCGACAATTCCGTAGATCGCCACCAGCGTGAGGATCAGCATCACCTCGGGCCTCAGTATAAATTTGAAAAACCGCTCCGCAAGATTCTCCTCGATCGGGATAATTTCGGCATTTCGGGTGTTAAGCGTCCGTTCTCCTATCTCCTTGCCGTGAATCTGCTCCAGAAGATCTCGCATACTTCTTGCAATTACTTCGATAACTCCTTTTTCCAGGGCTTCACGACTTGTAATCGAAGCCCCATCCTCCACGGCAGACCGGGCCCACTCCACATTCCGGCCCCTCTCCTCGGCAATCGATTCGATCAAGCTGATCGAATGTTCCATAATCTTTTTCTGCTGAACCGTATCCATCTGGGCTCCCCCCATGGTAACCGGCGATGCGGCCCCGATATTGGTCGCCGGTGCCATCGCAGCAATATGGCTGGCAAGTGTGATAAAGGCCCCTGCACTGCCTGCACTGGCTCCCTCCGGCGAAACATAGACTGCAACCGGATATTCCGAACCCAGCATGATCTGAATAATCTCCTGAGTAGACGCCAACAGCCCGCCGGGCGTATCCATAACCATGACCAACAGTTCATCGCCCCGATCTTCGGAGATCCGAATCGCCCGCTCGATATAGTTTTTTGTCGGCGGGCCGATCGCACCTTTCACATACATCACACCGACGCTCGACGCTTCGTCTACCTGCTCAAGATCCTGAACCTCCGCTTCTTCGGCTTCCTGCCCCACCAGGGCCAGAGCGGCACCCGAGAAAAAGAGTAAAATGGATATGAGAATATTACGGTTCATCATGCCTGCTCCTGTTCTGCTTCAATGCGTTGACACGGAGATTCGTTTCCGGGATTTCGGCCGAAAAAAGATCTCTGCCATATAACCCGACTCCAAACAACATTCCGCCATCTCTCGACAATGGAGTTGAAAACGGATAACCGATAAATAATCGTATTTTACGATCCGGCATGAGGTGAATATCCTTGTGGCATTGGCATTTATGACTCTATTCTCTCATACCTGTAATATAACACCGAATTCGCAGAATTTTAATGAAATATGTAAATCTGATCCCGTTCCTCGCTGTACTATTACTGATAGCAGCCGCTGTTGAGCTTCAGGGCCGGCAGATCGATGATCCGGATCGGGCTTTTCATGAAGCTCGTGAGCTGGCATTCAACAATCAACTTGAAGAATCTCGAAGGATGTTGCGGGAGATTCTTGAGGTTGTACCCGGTTACCATGATGTTCGGATCTTTCTTGCCCGAACTTATGGGTGGGAAAACAGGTTTTCATCGGCCCGCCAGGAGCTGGAAACTGTTCTGAATGCCGAACCCCGGCATCCGGCAGCCTTGTCTGCACTCATCGATATCGAATATTGGGATGATCGGCCGCGAGAAGCCCTTAAGATAGCCAACCGGGCAGTCAGCTGGCATCCCAATGATGCGGGGTTGCTGGTTCAGCGGGCACGAATCGAAATTCTGATGGGAAATCCGGCAAGTGCTGCACGGGATTTACATCGTGCAGATGAGCTTCTGCCCGGGATGCAGGAGGTGCGGGAACTTCGAAACTCATTGGAAGAGGGACGGCTTAACAACCAACTCTCCGCTTCCTACACATACGACCATTACACGGACGACTTTGAACCCTGGCAAGAGTTCTGGCTGCAACTTCAGCGTCAAACACCAATCGGCCCGATTATCGCCAACACCAGGGTTGCAGACCGATTCGGCCAGACGGGTGTTCAATGGCAGGTCGACATGTGGCCACAGCTGATACGACGAACGTATGGACATTTCCATATCGGCTATTCTGCCAGTGCACTCTATCCCGGATTGCGGGCTGGCGGAGAAGTCTACCGAATCTTTCCGGATGGACTGGAGGTTTCTGCAGGACTCCGATATATGGACTTTGAACTGGATGAAGTCTGGATCTTCACCGGGTCGGTCAACAAATATACCGGACGATGGTTTTATTCCATTCGTCCGTTTCTGGCACCGAATGATGATGGATTGTCTCGTTCCTTTGTAGCTACGGTGAGGCGTTATTTAAATTCCTCCGACACCTATCTGTCGATCCTCATCGGTTACGGATTTTCACCCGAAGAACGACGGCTGATCGATTCTCCGGATGAAGTGCTTAACCTCCGATCGTCGCTTATCGGAATGAACTTCTACTGGCTGATACAAAGAAATCTCCAGTTCTTTACCGAGTTTCGATTGAATCACCAGGAGGTGATGGCGCTGGATGACTTTATCCGAATATATACGACCCACTCAGGATTGCGGCTCCGGTTTTGATCCGCATGGAGTATTTTCCTGTTTTTTTCACCTGAAAAGCGTCGTATATTTGTAATCTCTGCGCCCGTAGCTCAACTGGATAGAGCGTCTGGCTTCGGACCAGAAGGTTTGGGGTTCGAGTCCCTACGGGCGTACTTTTTTCTTTTCTCCTTTTCGGCCACTATTGCGACTGTGTGTAAATGTTTCACTGGCAGTTGCAGGTGGCCTTTGTTTT
>SLKI01000054.1 GCA_007134695.1 Balneolaceae bacterium | reverse complement strand
CCGCCTGGCCACTCAGATCGGCACTCAGCTGGTCGGGGTGCTCTATATCCTCGACGAACCGAGTATCGGCCTGCATCAGAAAGACAATATCAAACTGATCCGTTCACTTCAGACTCTCCGGGACCTTGGAAATACGGTAATCGTAGTCGAGCACGACAGGGAGACGATCGAACAGGCCGATTATGTCATAGACCTGGGTCCGGGCGCCGGTCGTCATGGCGGCAAGATAGTCAGCAGGGGCCGGCCTGAAGAGCTGAAGGAAGATTCACTCACTGCCCGATTTATGCGGGACGAGGAGGTAATTCCGATGCCGGAAAAGCGCCGAAACGGCTCGGGAGATGCGATAACTATTCACGGAGCAAGAGGCCACAACCTCAAAAGTGTGACGCTCAGAATTCCACTTGGCCGTTTTATCTGCGTAACCGGAGTGAGCGGAAGCGGAAAAAGCTCCCTCATCAATCAAACACTCGAACCGATACTCTCCAGCCATTTCTATAACGCTAAAAGTGTGCCCCTGCCCTACAATTCTGTAGATGGAATCGATTCGGTCGACAAGGTTATCTCCATCGACCAGAGCCCCATCGGGAGAACGCCAAGATCCAACCCGGGAACCTACACCAAAGTGTTCGACCAGATACGAACCCTCTTCTCAGAGCTTCCGGAATCAAAAATTCGCGGTTACAGCCAGGGCAGATTCTCCTTCAACGTCAAGGGAGGCCGATGTGAAACCTGCCGCGGAGATGGGGTTCGGAAAATTGAAATGAATTTCCTGCCGGATGTTTATGTGGACTGTGAAGCGTGCAGCGGGCGGCGTTACAACCGTGAGACACTCGAGGTCCACTACAGGGAAAAGAATATCTCTGATGTGCTCGATATGACAGTTGATCAGGCGTACGAATTTTTCGATGCACACCCCTCAATCCGCCGCAAATTAAAAACGCTCGTCGAGGTAGGCCTCGGGTATTTGCGGCTCGGCCAGCCGAGCACTACACTGAGTGGTGGAGAGGCTCAGAGAATCAAACTGGCCAGAGAATTGTCGAAAATCGGTACCGGTGATACGCTCTATATGCTGGACGAACCAACCACCGGCCTCCATTTTCAGGATGTGCGAATGCTCGTCGAAGTGATCCAGAAACTGGTCGAAAAGGGGAACACCGTCATCGTGATCGAACACAATCTCGACCTGATCAAGGCTGCCGACTGGGTCATCGATCTGGGGCCGGAAGGCGGGGATGCCGGTGGCGAAATCCTGGCTGAAGGAACCCCGGAATCTCTCGCCGAAGATGCGGGCGGCGGATATACCGGAAAATTTCTGAAAACAGAGTTCGAACGGCTTCACAAAGAAGCTGAAAGGTGAAAGCTCAAAGCTGAAAGTGCGCTCCGCTCCTTTGTCCAGTGTGAGGCGCCTCACACTCCAAATGCTTCCCGGACAGGGCAAAGAAACGGAATTACCAAAGGTAGAAGTGGGACATGGATGAGCGAGATCTAAAAGGCAAGAAATAATAACCTCAGGAAACGAACGCACTTTCACCTTTCAGCTTTCAGCTTTCAGCTTATTCACAATCAGTTCCGGTTGTTCGCGTTATTGAATCTCCTTATAATTGTATTTATGCAACTGTTTCGAAATGGCCACATACGATGGGGCGTCGGTTTTGCCCTCTTGCTCGGATTAGCGGCTTACATCAGCCTGCCCTATTCGACGAAAGCCCAAAAAGCAGCTTTTGCGGAGTGGCTCGACCGTAATGTGGAAGAGTCCGGCGAGCAGAGTGAGTCCACGATCCGGATCCAGATCAAACAGCTTCCTTCCCAGAACGACACGTTTTCTCTTTTGCTAAAAGAGGCGTCCGATCTGGTCCTCAATTTTCAGCACGACTTTAAACTGCCGATTGGCAACCAGGAAAAAAGATCCGACTCGATCGGGCTTTGGCTGATGGAGTTGTGGTCCAAAGATCAGCAGAATACTGAACGGATGGATCTTATTCTTCCGGAGAAGCTGAAAAACGGGCTCAAATGGGTCTCCAGCCAAACCTCCTGGAACAGCGTCGTTCTGCCCGAATCGTCAATTTTACGAATTGTTGTCTCCGACACAGTTGAACGCTTGTTGTTTGTATTGCAGGATCAGCCTATCCCCTTCCTCAGCGGAATCTCGATCAACGCCCCCTAGAGTTTCCCCTTCTCATCAGCGATTTCAACGGGAGTGACATCTTCACTTCCAAACAGGCCGCAAGGCTCTTACTCTGTCAACTATTTAATTTACAATTCACAAAATCATGAAAGGAAACGGATTTAAAATAGGTGCCATCATCTTTTTTCTCGGGATGACCCTTTGGTATCTGACGCCAACTATTCAGCTTATGCTTGAAAATCGGTATATGGCAAATATGCCGGAAGTCGAACGAATCGCCTATCAGGATGAAAACCGGGAACGGCTGCAGAATTTGCAGACACGCTCCCTCTCCCTCGGCCTGGACCTTCAGGGGGGGATGCAGGTAACCCTGGAAGTAGGTACTCCTCAGCTGCTTATGGAGCTGGCCGGTGATTTTGCCGACGAAACCCTTGAAGATGTGATCCGCGTTGCCGCTGAACGCGCCTTTGAAGATCGAACCGATCTTGTAGACGAAATCGTTGCCGAATTTGAAAGCCGGGATCCTGATGCACGACTCAGCCGCTATTACCGGTCAGAGTCGGAAGGAATCACCCGGCGCTCGACCAATACCGAAGTTGCTACCTACCTGAGGGATCAGAGTTCCCAGGCAGTCGATCGTGCGATGGAAATCATCCGTACACGGGTCGACCGATACGGTGTGACTGAACCGGCCATTATGAAGCAGGGTGATAACCGAATCATCGTGGAACTGCCCGGTGTGGATGATGAACAGCGCGTTCGTGATCTGCTTCGCGGTACCGCCCGGCTGGAATTCCGCCTGGCAGCCGACCCGGATGAACTCAACAGCGCACGCCAGAACATCTTGAGCTATTTCGACCAGCTCTATGAAGCGGAAGAGCTGGAAGAGCATATACTCCGGGAGCGATTGGAGACGCAGACCGGCAACCCTTACATCTTCGGCTATGCTGCCGGTCCCGACACGGCTGACGTAAACCGGATCCTTGAGAGAGAAGATTTCAGAGAGCGTCTGCCGAGAAACACCACACTGCTCTGGGGAGCCCAACCCTTTGGTCAACAGGAAGGACTGGACTATTTCGAACTGATCGGTGTTCGGGATCAGGTGGAGCTTACAGGAGATGTGATCTCCGAAGCACGAGTCGCTTTTGATCCGCAAACGAATGTTCCGGAAGTTTCCATGAGTATGAACTCGGAAGGAGCACGGCAGTGGGCCCGGATCACCGGTGCCAATATCGGACGGCCGGTCGCCATTATTCTGGACAATTACGTCTTCTCATATCCAACTGTCCGAACCCGAATTAACGATGGTCGTTCCTCCATTTCGGGTCTTGGCGGGCTTGAAGAAGCTGAGGACCTCGTAAACATTCTGCTCTCGGGTGCATTGCCGGCTCCGCTCGATATTATCGAGGAGAGAACCGTCGGTGCAACACTGGGTGAGGCCTCAATCCGCGCCGGTTTTCTTTCGGTTGCCTTTGGCCTGGTGGCCGTCGCATTCTTCATGATACTTTACTATCACGTGGGAGGGGCGATCGCTGATCTAGCGCTATTTCTCAACATCATCTTTATACTGGGGATTCTCGCCGGATTCCAGGCGACTCTGACCCTGCCCGGTATAGCGGGAATTGTGCTGACCATCGGTATGGCTGTCGACGCCAATGTGCTGATCTTCGACAGGATCCGTGAAGAGCTGCGCGCCGGCAAAACGTTACGAGCGGCGATCGACAACGGGTATTCCAATGCAATGAGTGCCATTATCGATGCCAACGTTACCACCTTTTTCGTCGGGATCATCCTTTACAGCTTTGGGATCGGCCCGATCAAAGGATTTGCCGTAACCTTGATGGCCGGAATTGCCGCCTCCCTCTTCAGCGCTATCGTCATCACCCGCGTGGTGATCGACTACCTGACCCGGGAGAAAACCGCCAAAGTCAGTTTCGGCTGATTCGGTTAACCGTTCACAAAGAATTCTAAAACAGAAAGGCTTGATACTATGAGATGGTTTGAAACACCCAATTTTGACTTTATCAGCACTCAGAAAATCACTTACTTCTTCTCCGGAACGATGGTTCTGATCTCTCTCGTCGCAATATTCGGCCTGGGGCTCAACTATGGAATCGACTTTCGGGGTGGAAAAGAGTATGTCTTCCAGTTCGATCAGCCGATTGATGTGGTCGAAATGAGATCCGATCTGACCGAACCGCTGGGCGTAGCACCCGAAGTTCGATTATATGGGTCGCCTACGGAAATCATGGTCCGAACCGACGCCGAAGGTGATATCGTGGAAGTTCGCAATATTGTAGAATCAGCCATCACCGAATTCTACGCAGACAACCCCTACACCGTGATCAAATCGGATGTTGTGGGGCCTCGGTTTGCTGAGGATCTGCGAATCGCTGCAATCAACTCGATCCTCTTTGCCCTTGCGGTGGTCTTTATCTACATCCTGATCCGGTTCAAGAAGTGGTATTTCTCGGCCGGTGCCGTGGCAGCACTTTTTCATGATGTGATCATCGTGCTTGGAGTCTTCACCCTGATGGCGGAGTTTGCTCCCTTTGATGTAACGATCGGTCAGTCGATGATTGCCGCATTCCTGACGATCGTCGGATACTCACTGAATGATACGGTGGTTGTGTTCGACAGGATCCGTGAAAACTCGATCATCTACAAGACAATGGAATTCAAAAAGATGATCAACAAAAGCCTGAACGACACGCTTAGCCGGACGGTGATCACGTCGGTCACCACCTTGTTTGTGGTAACCGTCCTGTTTATCTTTGGCGGGGAAGTCCTGAAAGGATTTTCCTTTGCTTTGATGATAGGTGTTGTTCTGGGAACCTACAGCTCGCTTTTTGTTGCAAGTGCATTGGTTGTAGAGCTCGAGAGCAGAAGGCTTGAAGCGAAATCGTAAGTTCTCTCAATTCCAACTAACTTGGTTACTAAAAAAACCGGAGTAAGCCATGAGCTTCAAGGTATCCGAACGATACAACTGCGCAATCATTGAGTTTAAAGGCAATGTGATGGGTGGGCCTGACGCCGTCAGCCTCAATGAAAAGCTTCACGAGCTGATTGAGCAGGATAAAACGAACATTGTCGTAGACCTGGGCAAAGTGGGCTTTATGAACTCCTCCGGGCTGGGTATGCTGATCGGAGGACTCACGACGATGCGGAAAGCCGGAGGCGACCTTCGGATTGCCAACGCAACCGATAAAATAGAAAGCCTTCTGGTCGTTACGAAGCTGGTTACCGTTTTCAAACATTACAAGTCTCTTGAGGAAGCGGTTCAATCATATGACGAGGAGAAGACGGAGAAGAATTGAACAGTACGACTTCTCTAAACGTACCGAACAGAACCGGTATCAACATAACCTGTATTATTTAGGAGGAAAAAGGGGTGGTCTCCACCTCTTTTTTTTTGGATAGACCATGGCAGCAAGAATCATAGTAGGAGCCCAGTGGGGAGATGAAGGGAAAGGCAAAATCGTTGACCTGCTCTGTAAATCGGCCGACTTGATCGTCCGCTACCAGGGTGGCGCAAATGCAGGCCATACACTCAAGTTTGATGACGAGGAGATTGTTCTCCACCTGATACCCTCCGGAGTTTTTAATAGTTCCGGATCCTGTATCATCGGTAACGGGGTTGTGATCGACCTTCAGGAATTGATCGAAGAGATCGACAAAGTAGAATCGATGGGATTCCCGCTGGATGAACGTCTCTTTATCAGTCAATCAGCCCACCTGATCCTCCCCTACCACAAAGTACTGGACAAGGTAAAGGAGAAGGGCCGCGGGGATGATGCGATCGGTACAACCGGCCGAGGAATCGGACCGGCGTATGTCAGCAAAGTCTCCCGGGTCGGTATCCGGATGAGTGATCTTTTCTTTCCGGGATCGTTCAAGAAGAAAGTTCGTCGCAATCTCGAAGATATCAACAAAGCGCTGGAGCATATCTATAACGAGCCGACACTTGATGCCGATGAAACGATCAAATCGCTGGAACCGACGATCGAAAGGATCAAACCCTATATCCGGAATACGACCGAAACACTCCATCAGGCTCTTTCGAACGGAGATGAGATCCTGATGGAGGGCGCCCAGGGTACACTTCTCGACCTGGACCACGGGACCTATCCGTATGTCACCTCCTCGTCACCGACGGCCGGTGGTGCCTGTACCGGCAGCGGTTTGCCTCCGACGGCCGTCACTCACGTGATGGGAATTGTGAAGGCCTACTGCACAAGAGTTGGAAACGGCCCATTCCCTACTGAAATGACCGGAAGCGAGGGGGAAAAAATGAGAAAACATGGAGCTGAGTTTGGTGCGACGACCGGCCGGCCCCGCAGATGCGGGTGGCTGGACCTGGTTGCCCTCAATTACGCCATCCGTCTCAATGGAATCAATGAGATCGCTTTTACAAAACTTGATGTACTGGACCATTTTGACGAAATCAAGGTCTGTACAGCTTATGAGATCGACGGGAGCCGCACAGAAGTCTTCCCTCTCTCTACCGACCGTCTCGAGATGGTAAAGCCGATATATGAGACACTGAGCGGGTGGAAGGGTTCCACCCGGAATACAGACTCCTTTAACGCGTTACCAAAGCAGGCACAAAATTATATCCGGTATATTGAAGATATGACGGGAGTTCCGCTCCGAATTGTGTCAACCGGCCCGAAACGGTCCGAAACCATAGTGAGAGACCTCGAAATCGCATGAGAATTCAGAGAGCCGTTGACCGAGTGGTTAAAAAGATCTTATATTTGGCCTTTGATGCGGGAATAGCTCAGTGGTAGAGCATCACCTTGCCAAGGTGAGGGTCGCCGGTTCGAATCCGGTTTCCCGCTCAGCTCGATAAAGCCCTTTACAATATGTAGAGGGCTTTTTTATTACATAGATTCATCCTGTCCAAAAGTTAATTTGCCCTGATTCTGCATTTTTGTTAAAAATATATAACTTGGTTACACTATTTCGGCTTAAAAAAATAATGCCAGGACACAACATCTTTGAATCCGAACTGTTTTTGCTCTTTGTTATCTTTTAACCTGCGAAGGCAAACTCTTAACCTTGGCCACACACGGGATATCGAATAAAACATGAAGAATTCCAAGCTGGTATTCGATCTGTTAGGGATATCAAGTGATGTTCCTCTCACTGAAGAAGAAATGGCAAAAGAGCTTACTGTTACTTTTTTGCCTCCCAATGAAAATACACCCCGGCTCAACGACTTTGCTTCCAAACTGAAGTCAGCACTTAATGCCCTGGGAGCCAAAATTATTCCCTATGAAGAAGCGCTTCTGCCCGATGAGGAGAAAGTGCGATCTGGTATTGTACTGGTTGAACAGGGCGAGAGCAAAGGTAATGAACTGGCAATCAAACAGGTATCGAGTCTTTACCATAACCCAATCGTACTTCTGACAGAGGGGCCGCCGCCTATCCCGAAGAACCCAACTTTGCAGGAGACTCTCGATAGTATCATCGGGGTTCTGGCCTGGAATGTCTCCCACGTCCCCATTTTTCTGGAAGAATCCAAATGGACTATCTGCACCATGAACGGAGCTGTTATTGAATGTGAAGACCCGGAAAACCCGGAAGAAGATATATTACATTCGCTGGTACCCAAACTTTCCGCACAGGTGGTTCCGCCGAAGCGAGAGGAGATCGTCTACCGGGAGGGAGTCCTCGACACGATTAACGACGGTTACGAAGATCACGTCAACGATTTTATGGAAGGTGCCAAAATCTGGCGTGAAAATGGCTTGATGCTGGCTCATACCTCGATCGACGATCTGAAATATCGAAGTCGCTACCACAAAAGAATTGTATCCAGATACCTGGATCACCGTACCGGAATGAGTTACGGATTTATGGTCCGGCAGCTGCCCACAGAAGTTGAGCCGGCAGTAGAAGCGTCCGATGCACCTGATAAACTTCGGGATGCCGAGTGGGGCGGAAAACCCTTCTGCAGGCTCGGTGATGATACATATGCCCGCATCCAGCTCTTCGACAGAGAGTGGTTTGTCAAGATTCCCGATGTTTGGCTTCTTTCCACTCGTTCCGGCTGCAATAAAACCAATTTGAATCCGGAACGGGATATATTGAGGCTCGGGCTTCAAAATCAGAATATCATCCTGGAAACCCCCGGCAAGACCAAAGCTTCTGAATGCCGGCCTTCTTACGATACCTATGCAATCCTGGCCCATGCCCTCGGCAATGTTATTACCGCCAGCATGCTCCTGGCATCCGATCAGAATTCCGATTTCCCCGAAATTTTGCGCAACAACGGGCTCTCCATTTCGCACTGGCACGGATATCCGGACGAGGAGTATCCTCTGTCGGGCTACATGTTTCATGGACTTAGTAATCCTCCTGTCTCCTGCTCAACCCCTCAATCGGCGGCCTATGCCTATACCGGCAAGCTGAAGAAGCTTGAAAGGGTGTGGGATCAAATCAACGGATACAGGGGAGATGTACATATCGAGCCGCATCACGGCACCAATATCACCGGTACAATGTCGCTGAAGGAAACAGCTCGCTGGGTCGACAAGATGCATAAAAACGAGATGGCCAAAGCAGCTCCCTGACCTGCCTTTCGGCCGGAAATATCTATAGTTTGGTCAGCAGTTTCCACTTTTCGGACAGCCGTCACTCTGCCGTTCGAGCGGTCATACCCTCTTTTCGGCCGATAATCTGCCCTTCGGCCGCAGATTAATCCGACGGCCTGTAGAAAAGAAAACCGGCCATCACCAGAAAAAGTCCGTTTCGGATGATCATACCCGGCCCGAAGTTGCTGTCCATCAAATCGCCAAAACAGCCGCAATCCCCCTCCATTCCGGTAGCTGTACCGTAGATCGAGAAGATGAAAAAGCCCAGATAGACTAAACCTGTCACCGACAAGACCCAAAATTCAAAACGGCGCAGCAGAAGAAGAAGCGCCAGCACAATTTCAGCCCAGGGAAGCAGGTCGATGATCAGCCACCTCACCCCTGTCGGAAGCCAGGTGATATAGGCCACAGTTTCGAAGAGTGCTGTATTGTCCTGCAGCTTGAAAATGCCTGCGATCAGTAACACGGCAGCCAGGACAACACGAAAGGCCCATTGTACGATATGTATTACTCTTGTTCTGTTCACGGAGAAAAAATAGGGTATCCGGAAGCTTCTTTCCACCAGTTATCGGAAGTTTGTAAAAAAGTACCACGCTTGCATCTACTCGGGCCGACAGAAAAAAGAAATGTTTTTTCAGCAGCATCCGTTAACATATACAGAATGATTCTGTATCTTTGGTACTCACTTTTCCGCCGGTGCAGCATCAAACTGCACAGAAGAGCCGGTAAAGCATCGGGCAATCCGGCGGATTGACTGTTCAAGTTCAGGTTAAACGCCATAATGGCCGACAAACCGCACGATTATTGCGGCATTTTCGGAATATATGATCATCCGGAAGCCGCACTACTTACCTACTTTGGGCTACATGCCCTGCAGCACCGCGGACAGGAGTCTGCCGGAATTGTCAGCGCCCGGTTCGATGATGAAAAAAACCGTCCCGTTATGCCGAATCACAAGGACTTCGGCCTTGTGCTCAACGTGTTCGACGATCCGGATATATTAAAGACCCATCTGAAAGGACGATCGGCTATCGGACACAACCGATACTCTACCTCGGGAGCTGCCAAGAACCCCACCAATATCCAGCCGTTTAGTGTTCATTACAGCAAGGGGAATCTGGCCATCGGCCATAACGGAAACCTCACCAATGCCCGGCAGCTACGTGATCGTTTTACGGAAAAGGGCACGCTTTTTCAGAGTACATCCGATACGGAATTGATTCTGCACCTGATTTCTCAGTCAAATGAGCAGAATCAGATGGATCAGATCCTCGATGCACTCCATCAGATCGAAGGAGCATACTGTCTTGTGATCCTGACCGATGATAAACTGGTTGCCGTTCGTGACCCCAATGGATTTCGCCCGCTGGCACTGGGCATGATCGACGGCGCATTCACGGTAGCAAGTGAAACCTGCGCATTCGACATTATCGGAGCTGAATATATTCGAGATGTTGAGCCTGGCGAAATTCTGGTCGTCGACCGGGATGCGGCCGAAAACAAAGAACCGAAATCGTTCCGGCTTGAGCCGAAACCCGATACTTCGAGCAGTCAGTGTATTTTTGAATATGTCTATTTTTCCCGCCCCGACAGCCGGATTTTTGGTGAAAATGTCGACAAGGTCCGAAGGTTTCTTGGTAAACAGCTGGCCAAAGAGCATCCGATCGACGATGTGGTCCGGAAGCCGGGAAGCGAGTATAAACCGATCGTTATCTCTGTTCCCGACTCCAGTAACACAGCAGCACTCGGTTATGCTCATGAAAACCAGAAAATGGGGATGGACTGCAAATTTGAAATTGGACTCATTCGCAACCATTATGTCGGCCGAACATTTATCTCGCCCGGACAACGATCCCGGGAACAGAAAGTCCGCACCAAGTTCAACACAGTCCGCGGTGTACTGGAAGATCGGTCGGTTATTATCGTCGACGACTCGATCGTCAGAGGTACTACATCCAGTTATCTGGTCGACATGATCCGTTCGGCCAATCCCCGCGAAGTTCATTTTCTGGTCAGCTCCCCGCCGATCACCCATCCCTGCTTTTACGGAATGGACTTTCCCAAACCCGAAGAACTGATTGCCAACAGGCACGACAAAGATATCGACTCGATGGCCCGCTACATAGGAGTCGACAGCCTTCGCTATCTCTCCCCGGAAGGGCTGGTCAGTGCCGTCAAGGCATCTAACCCCTCTTCCCACGGCTATTGCACCGCCTGCTTCACCGGTAACTATCCGGTACCTGTCAATTTTGATGCGGAAAAAGAAGAGAACGAAGTCATTTAATGAAATTTGTCAACGCCGAATTTGTTACCAGTGCCACTTCACTGAACAATGCACCTGCGCCCGACCTGCCGGAATTTTGTCTGGCAGGACGCTCGAATGTGGGAAAATCCACGTTGATCAATAAAATCACAGGGCGAAAGAGACTGGCCCGAACCAGTAATACCCCGGGCAAGACTCAGCAGATGAACTACTACCGTATTGACGGAAAAATCTACCTGGTCGATCTCCCCGGTTTCGGGTTTGCAAAAGTGCCCGAAAAAGAAAGAAAACGATGGGGTAAGGAGATTCGGAACTATCTTCTTGGACGCAGAACACTGCGACTGATCCTGCATCTGGTAGACGCCCGTCATCCACCCGGAAAGCTCGATGAAGAGTTTTTCTACTGGATGGCATCAAACGAAAAACCGTTTAGTGTCATACTCACCAAATGCGACAAGATCTCATCCAACAAACAGCAGCAATCGGTCAGCAGGGTGCGCCGAACACTCAAAGAGATGAACATTGAAGTGCCGATTCTTGTTACTTCGGCTGAAACAGGGAAGGGGATCCAGGATCTCAAATCACTGCTGATGGAGTTTGCAGAAGATGAATTTGAATCCTCATAAGTGAAATGCAGAAAAGACAAACAAAGGAGATATGCCAGACAAAATACTATTACTCGACAACGTCAACCCGGTCTGTGCACAAGAATTTGAAAATCGCGGATTCAGAGCTGATTCCTCACCGAACATATCTCGCAAAGAACTGCTGAACCAGGTCGGAGAGTATGTTGGATTGGTTGTACGATCCGGCACAACCGTAGACCGGGAGTTGCTGGAAAAAGCATCCCGGCTGAAAGTTGTCGGGCGTGCCGGTGTAGGAGTAGATAATATCGACATCCCTGTGGCAACCAGCCGGGGGGTTCTGGTCATGAATACACCGGATGGCAATACCATCTCGACGGCTGAACACACCTGCGGACTTTTACTGGCTCTCTCCAGGAATATTCCCGAGGCGGTCAACCGGGTCAAGTCGGGAGGCTGGGACCGAAAAAAATTCATGGGCGCCGAACTGAGCGGTAAAAAACTTGGCATTATCGGCCTTGGAAAGATCGGGAGCGAAGTTGCCCGGCGGATGAAAGCCTTCGGCATGGAGATCTACGGTTACGATCCGTTTGCGACTGTAGAGCATGCCGAAGAGATCGGCGTGGAACTGGTCGACCTGGATTCACTTCTCGGCACCGCCGATTTTCTGACGGTTCATACTCCATTGACCGACAAGACAAAAGGAATTATTTCACTCGACAATGCCGATCAACTTAAAAAAGGAATACGACTGGTGAATTGTGCCCGTGGAGGAATTATCAAAGAGGAGGATCTGGTCCCGCTGATCGAAAAGGGTATTGTTGCCGGCGCAGCCCTGGATGTCTACAGCCAGGAGCCGCCAAACGATACTCTCTATGAGATTTTGAAACACCCGAAAATCGTCTCCACCCCCCACCTGGGGGCCTCAACTCAGGAAGCCCAGGAAAAGGTAGCATCACAGATCGCCCAGCAGATGGCAGATGCTCTGGAACAAAAAAATTTCAAAGGGAGCCTGAACAGCAAATCGATTGCCCTGCTCAGCAACAAGGAAGTCCACCCATTCCTCGAGCTTGCTGAAAAACTGGGCTCTATGATCGGTCAGATAAAGCCGGAAAACGCCCGAACCTTCGAATTTGAATACACCGGAACGTGTGCCAAATATTCCGATGTGCTGACCGACAGCATACTCAAAGGGATGCTTGCACAATTTATCGACGAAAATATCAACCTGATCAATTCCCGGCACTATTCGGAAGAACGTGGTCTCAATATTCGAGAGACAACAAGCAGCGATGGCGGCATGTACAAAGACCTGATCACCATTCGCCTGGGTGATGAAGCCGAATACCGGGAAATTTCGGCTACCGTTTTTGGCGAACACGACTACAGAATTGTGGAGATCGACAACTACGGCATAGAGCTCCGGCTCGAGGGTGACATCCTCTTCTATCAGAATATCGACAAGCCCGGCATGCTGGCCGCCGTTGCAGGGGCGCTATCCAAACAGAATATCAATATCGGAGCTCTCAGCCTGGGACGCGAACACAAGGGTTCACGAGCCATTACAGCCGTCATTGTAGATAAAAAAATGTCACGCGACGAGTTGCAGCCGATCTACGATCTGGATGGAGTGGAGCATGTACGTTACGTCTCTCTCTCCTGAGTGTTGGTACCGGCAACCCGGCGAACCCGGCAGGAGACGTTTCCGACGATAATAACTATGACGGCACCAACCAGGGTGTAGAGCGGCCAGGCGATCGCTACTCCTTCACCGGGGAGCAACTCGAGTAATGCTCCCTCCACCATAAACAAAAGGGAGATCAGAGCGATGAAAAAGCCCCACATCGCATCAGTTTTGTCAGGTCTCAAAAAGAACAGGCCGAGCAGGAAAACCCCCAATAACCCGCCGTAGGTATAGGATGCGATACCCAGACCCAGCTCCACTATCGCCGGCCTTTCACCGCCGGCAAGTTGAAGCCATGTAAAAAAGAGTGCCGAAATCGTCAAGATCACACCCCAGAAGACGGTAATCCCTCTTGACACAAACAGCTCCTCCCGTGAGCTCCAACCGGCACCAAAACGCGGTTTGATCAGGTCGAAAGTTGTAGCCGATGCAAGAGAACTGAGCGACGAGCTGAGACTGCTCATCGCAGCCGCTAGGAGTGAGGCGATAATTAGCCCCGCTATCCCGGTTGGTATCTGCTCCACGATAAATTTGGCAAACACTTCATCAGCCGTCTGCAAGCCCAGCTCCGCAGGAGTCTGACCCTGATAGAAGATATAGAGCAGCAGTCCGATGCCGAGAAAAAATGCAAATTGCAAAGAGGCAACCACCCCACTCCAGATCATCGCCTTCTGGCTGTCCCGAACATTTCGCGTGGAGAGCAGCCGCTGAACGATCAATTGATCTGTGCCGTGCGAAGCAACCGAGAAGATTGCACCCCCGATCACAGCGATCCAGAACAGGTAAGGTTCGGAGATAAATTGTCGCCACCCCAGCTCGCCTCCCCATTCGATAACCCGAAGTTTGCCTTCCCCGCCCAGTGTCGCTAGAATCTCCGGCAGAGCGGCGGGAATCTGGCTGAACATCAGCAGGGCAGCAAATAGAGCTCCGCCCAGATAGACCCCCATCTGGACCACATCCATCCAGATGACCGCCTTGATTCCTCCGAGAAATGTATAGATGAGGGTAATTCCCGAAATGATCCCGATTGCCACGGCATAGATCTGCAGGTCGCTCCACTCCGGGAACGCTCCAGCCAGCTGAAGTATGATTGAGAGCGGAATGGCAGTGGCAAAAAGCCGCACCCCGTCGGCCAGCACCCGGGTAACGATAAACGTGTAACTGGCTGCGCTCCGCATACTTGAACCGAAGCGGCGATTGAGATATTGGTAGGCAGTCGTCAGTTCCCCTTTGAAATAGGCCGGCAAGAACCAGATAGCAACGATCACCCGTCCGATAATATACCCGAACGTCAGTTGAAGAAATGTCAAACTGCCGCCGTAGGCGACGGCGGGAATACTGATGAAGGTCAACGTGCTCGTTTCCGTGGCGACAACCGAAAGAAGTACAGCCCACCAGGGCATCTGACGGCCGCCTAAAAAGTAATCTTTCGAAGATCTCTGCCGGCCGGCCGACCAGATTCCGAAAACCGTTACAGCAGCAAGGTAGGCGGCTACAACCAGGTAATCGAGAGTAGAAAAACCCATCACTTCTCTCCCGCCTGTCGCTGCTTCAGATAGCGAACAACCTCTTCCAGCGCCTTTGCCCTGTGGCTGATGCGGTTTTTAACCTCCGGGTCGAGTTTGGCAAACGTTTCTTCATATCCTTCAGGCCGAAATATCGGATCATATCCGAACCCCTTCTCCCCGCTGGGAGAATCCGTAATAAAACCCTCACACACTCCTTCAAAAATCAATTCGCCCTTCTCAGAACTCTCATCGGGTGAACCTGCCAACTCCCCGACCATGGCGATCACGGTCCGAAACCGGGCCGACCGATCTTTGACTCCCACCATAACCTTGAGCAGTTTTTCCAGGTTGTCCCGATATCCGGCCTGTTCACCTGCATATCTTGCCGACCGGACACCGGGGGCACCATCCAGCGCATCCACTTCCAGGCCGGTATCGTCAGCCAGCGAAGTGAGTCCGGTTTTTTGATGCCAGAAGCGGGCTTTTTTCAGCGCATTCCCCTTCAAGTCGGGCTGATCCTCTTCAACCTCCGGTGCATCCGGAATCTCCGATGCGGAAGTCAACTCAAAACCCAGCGGTGCGAGAATTTTGCGAAGTTCTTCAACTTTATCCCGGTTGGAAGAAGCGAGAAAAATGTTCCGAGTTCTATTCATTCGGGCATAACAATGGTTCCAGACAGTCAGCCCGCCTGGACATCCGGAATAAGACTCAGATCCCGGAATTCTTTATAACGGCTGTAGATATCATCTTCAGAAACACTTTTCAGTCGATCCGGGCCAAACTTCTCCACGCAAAAGCTGGCCATCACCGAACCGAATATGACCGCACGACGCATATTTTGCGGTTCCAGATCATCTGTATAGGAGAGCCAGCCCAACAATCCTCCCATAAACGTATCACCGGCGCCGGTCGGGTCAAAGATATCGATTACCGGATAGGCTGGTGCCGAAAAAACTTCGTCTCCGGTAAACAGCAGTGCTCCATGTTCACCCTTTTTAATCACCAGGTGGCCCGGGCCCAAATCCTTGATCTCTCCTGCTGCCTTGAACAGGTTGTGAGTACCGGTCAACTCTCTGGCTTCCGAGTCGTTGATCACCAGCATGTCGATCTTTGATATAGTCTCTTTCAACTGATCCAGCGTCTTTTCAATCCAGAAATTCATGGTATCCATGACGATCAGTTCCGGTCGATGCACCTGTTCAAGTACCTTCGACTGAAGGCCCGGTTCAATATTCCCAAGTGCGATATACTTACTGTTTCGCCAGGAATCGGGGATGACCGGGTCAAAGTGCTCAAACACATTCAGCTGGGTATCGAGAGTATCACGAGTATTCAGGTCAAAATGATATTTACCCTTCCAGAAAAAGGTTTTACCACTTTCATCAACCTGCAGACCATCCAGATCGATATTTCTGCTTTCCAGCAAGCGGATATCCTCATCAGCAAAATCGGAGCCGACCACACCGACCAGTTTCACGTCATCGGAAAAAAAGGAAGAGGTCAGCGATATATAAGTGGCAGACCCCCCCAATATCCGGTCAACCTGGCCAAAAGGGGTTTCGATTCCGTCGTATGCAACTGATCCTACAACCAATACACTCATATTCAGATACACTGTTTTCAGTTAAAGAGGACGATGGGCAAAGTTCGCAGTTAACTGCACGCATTTCAAATGGTTTTTCTGAACCTGTACGTTTAACTTGAAATGGTTATGAGTCATCAAAAATATCTACAGAGAGCGGTTCAGCTGGCAATAAAAGGAATGCGGGCCAACCGCGGGGGCCCTTTCGGCTGCCTGGTGGTCAAAGAGGAGGAAATTATCGGCCGAGGTGTCAACAGTGTCACTTCCACCAACGATCCGACTGCACATGCCGAAATTGCAGCCATCAGGGATGCCTGCCGGCACCTCGGATCCTTTCAGCTTTCAGGATGCACCATCTACAGCAGCTGTGAACCCTGTCCGATGTGCCTCGGAGCAATCTATTGGGCGCGCCCCGAGCAGCTTTTCTATGCTGCAACCCGACAGGATGCAGCAGCTGCCGGTTTTGACGACGATATGATCTACCGGGAGCTCACCCTTAACCCCGATGAACGTACCATTCCGATGCAACGAGTATCCATCCCCGAAACCGACACGCTGTTCGAAGAGTGGCGTAAAAAAGAGGACAAGTTGCCCTACTGAACTGTTGAAAATGTTAAATAAACAAAGGAGTGATAAAGCCGGAAGGCACAAATAGGCAATTGAAAATGAGCAAGATCCCCTTTTTCCAATTTCTGATTCAGCGGCTGGAAATCTCGCTGCCGGGCAGGGCTGCTCAATTGAAGATGGCCCCGGAGCCTGTTGAAGGGCAATATCAACACAACGGGCAGCCACCGGAAGACGCTACCCCGAACAGTGTGATTCTCCTTCTTTTTCCGGGTGAAAGCGGAGAAATCGAATGTCTGCTGACCCATCGGACCGAACAGATTCGGCATGGAGGACAAATCAGCTTTCCCGGCGGCAGATCGGAACATGGAGAACAGCCCCACCAAACCGCACTCAGGGAGATGCAGGAAGAGGTCGGCATCCCACCCGGCTTTGTCGAAGTAGCCGGCCGCATCACCTCTCTCTATCTCCACACCACTTCCAGTCTGATTCTGCCGTTTGTCGGCTTGATGGAATCCCCGCCCCGTCTGAAACTTCATCCCGGAGAAGTACAGGAAGCATTTACCGTACCGCTGAATCAATTGGCCGATGAGAAGAATATTGTCCGGGAAATCTGGCAGCTTCGCGGCAGGGACTACCGGGTTCCCTACTGGGATATTCACAGTGTCCCGCTCTGGGGCGCAACAGCGATGATGCTGAGCGAGATGATTGAGATTTATCGTGAATTTTCAGGATGAGGAGTTGCGGTGGAACAGAGCGATAGCAGCCATCAACGGCGCACCCGTCAAAAAACAACGCTCATCGACATTGTAACGTGGATGGTGCCAGCTCCAGGTGGATCCCGTCTCATCACTTCCACTGCCTAACAGAAAATAGGCCCCTGGATAAATCTCCTGGTAAAAAGCGAAATCCTCGGCAGCCATTAAGGGCTTTTCCAGATCCAGAACCGACTCCGGCCCGAAAAGCTCTTCGGCGGTCAATCGCACATTGTCAGCCAGTTTTTCCTCATTGATCACGGCTGGATACCCCTCATT
>SLKI01000117.1 GCA_007134695.1 Balneolaceae bacterium | reverse complement strand
CCTTTGGTGAGCTCAATACCGATCGCCCGGCTGCCCTCAAAAACAGCCCGGTGGACCAGGCAGCCGGTTCGTATTTCCAGGTTGCTTCGATTTTGTGCCGGGTGAATGTAGGCTTTGGCTGCTGAACAGCGCTTGCCTTTCCAGGTGGTCCTGTCAAACGGCCCGATACCCTCCTGCCGGTAGCCGTTCACATCGTGGGTATATTCGTAACCGGCCTGTTGTCCGGCCTCGATCCAGGCGGCGTGAAGGGGATGGGATGCACGGCCGGCTGTGACTCCTACCGGGCCGCTGCCGCCCCGATAGTCGTTGGCGCCCATCTCGTGACGTTGAGCACGTCGAAAATAGGGCAGGCAATGGGAGTAGCTCCAATCATCCAGTCCGTAACCGGCCCACCGTTCATAGTCCAGGGCGTGCCCCCGGATATAGACCATACCGTTGATCGAAGAGGAGCCGCCGATCACCCGGCCTCGGGGGCAGTACATTCGACGGTTGTTCATTCCCGGTTCCGGCTCGGAGTAGTACCCCCAGTTGAGCCGTTTGCTTTTGAGTGGTTCAGAAAAGGCAGCCGGCATATGAATGAAAATCGACCGATCGCGAGGCCCGCTTTCAAGTACCAGTACGCGGTTATCGGGATCGGAAGAGAGGCGGTTTGCCAGAACACTGCCAGCGGTTCCGGCTCCTACAATAATGTAGTCGTAATTTCTTTCGGACATATATTTTTCGTTTAAATCTATTTAATGGCTTGAGGCTTTGAAATCTAATCTCCAGGAGGTTCGCGGTACTGTTGTTGACGCGGAAACCGGCGAATCGCTGATCGGAGTAAATGTAATTGTACTCGGTTCAGAGGAAGTAACGGGTTCGATTCTCGGAACACAGACCGATGTGAATGGAGAATTTTCTATCGAAGTTCCGGAGGGATTGAATATACTTGCATTTACCTATATCGGATATGAACGCAAGGAAGTAACAATCGACGGACGTTCCGAGATTAATGTTGAATTGCAACTGGATATCGCCATGCTGGATGAAGCGGTAGTTGTCGGTTTCGGAACCCAGGAGCGAGTCAATCTTTCCGGTTCCGTTGACCAGATCGATGTTCGGCAGCTTGACGGACGCTCTATCTCCAACATCTCCCAGGGACTCCAGGGGATGATTCCGAATCTCAATATCGATTACTTCGAAGGGGCCCCCGGAGCCGAACCGAATATCAATATTCGAGGGTTTACCTCGATCAATGAAGGGGATCCCCTGATCCTGATCGACGGTATCCCGTCCGAACCGAGCCACCTGAATCGACTCGACCCTCAGGATGTGGAGAGCATCTCTGTTCTTAAGGACGCCTCATCGGCTGCAATTTACGGTGCACGAGCTGCATTTGGAGTCGTGATGATTGAAACGAAACGAGGAACTCGGGAAGGGATCAACATCAGCTATTCGGCAAGAGCGTCATGGGATACCCCTACCGTGCTTCCCGAACGTGTAACCGACCCCTATATCTATATGAGATGGCAGGATGATGCGACCGGTGCAACTCCCTGGGATTTCATCAATTATTCGGATGAGGAGTTTGAATGGGCCCGGCAGCGATCCGATAATCCCGATGGTACACAAGCGGTGCGAGAAGATCCTAATAATCCCGGGCAATGGCAGTATATGGGCAATCGGGACTGGACTCGATATTTCCTGGACGATTACGGTATGTCCACAAACAATACGATCAGTATCGACGGACGAACGGAAAGCACCAGCTTTTATCTTTCCGGATCGTTTGACCGTCAGGACGGTGCTCTGGCAATTGCTGACGACCATTTTGACCGGTGGGGAGTCCGAAGCAATGTAGAGTACCGGCCGCGGGAGTGGGTGACCGTTCAGAATCGATCCTATATCAGCAGCAGTGACCGCATCATGCCGTCCCGAATGGGGGCCGGAGAATGGACGATGTGGGAGCTTTACAACCACGAACCGATGGCTGTTGACCGTAATCCCGACGGCACCTGGGCCAATACCTCTGTTGGAGAGCTTGCCTCACAACTTACAGAGGGCGGGGATCTGACGGATGGACAGGAGCTCTATCAGACGTCGTTTCATCTATCGAGTGAATTGATCGATGAAAGGTTAATGTTCAACGCCGACTATACCATTCGAAGGGAGCTGAGAGATTTCAATTACGATCAGCGCCGGTATACGATCGGGCATGGGCCGGATGATGTGCGTGAACACGGATCAACCCTGGTCTATCGAAACCGAACCACATTCGACTATCAGGTATTTAATGCCTACTTCAATTCGGAGATGGGTTTTGGACGCCACCAGATTCAATCTGTTGTCGGCTACAATCAGGAGCTGAACGAGCTGTACGAGGTGGTGGCTAATGTACCAAATGTGATCTCGTCGGAGCTGCCTTCTTTGTCGCTTTCACTCGGTGATCCGATGACAACTGACCGTTATGAAGGCTGGGCGGTTCGAGGTGTTTTCGGCCGGGTGAACTATACATTTGACAATAAATATATCCTGGAGTTTAACGGCCGGTATGACGGATCTTCAAGGTTCCCAAGCCATAATCGCTGGGGTTTCTTTCCATCAGCTTCCGTAGCCTGGAGAATGGATCAGGAGTCTTTTATGGATCGCTTTGACTGGCTGGATATGTTCAAGCCCCGTGCATCCTATGGGGCGCTCGGAAATCAGTCGGTCGACCCGTTCGGCTATATACCAACGATGGAGGCACAGCGAGCCAACTACATTGTTGGCGATTCCAGGCCGCTCAGCATCTCTTCTCCCGGACTTGTTTCTCCAAATTATCACTGGGAGGAGGTCTTTACACGCAATGTGGGCCTGGACATCGACCTGTTTGAGAGCCGGATCAATATCATGTTCGATCGTTACACCCGGGAGACGACCGGTATGTTGACGTTGGGCCAGGAACTTCCTGCCGTACTTGGAGCGGATGAACCGAGAGAGAATGCTGCTGACCTGGAGACCAAGGGCTGGGAAGTTTCGGTAAGTTACCGGGATCACTTTGAGCTGTTCGGTGAGCATTTTTCATTTGGTTCCCGGTTTACGCTGGCGGACAGCCAAACCTGGATTACCCGATTCGACAATCCCGAGATGTTCCTCAACCAGTACTATGAGGGTATGGAGATTGGCGAAATCTGGGGGCTGGAGTTTCTCGGGCTCTTTCAGTCCGAGCAGGAGATCGAAGAACATGCCGATCAGAGCGAAATCATCCCGTGGGGTGTTTTGCCGGTTGTTCCCGGATGGCCAAAATTCAGAGACCGGACAGGAGATGGTAGCGTCTGGGTTGGAGAAACAGTTGATGAACCGGGAGATATGACGATTATCGGAAACTCCTCGCCGCGTTATCGATTTGGATTCAACTTTGACCTCTCCTGGAGGAATTTTGATTTGAGAACCTTTTTCCAGGGTGTCGGAAGCCGGGATTATTACCCGCAACACTACCTGTTCTGGGGTTTCTATCAGCAGCCGTATGAAGGCGGGTTTACCCATCTGCTCGACTTTTACCGTGCCGAAGATGATCCGCCTGAAGTTCGGCAGCAGCATTCCCAGGCCTATATCGATGCAGGCCTTGCGGATGCCAACAGGGATGCAAAATATCCGGTGATGCAGGCATGGCTGAAAGATGTCAACACATTTGGAATCGGCCAGGTGCCGAATGACGGATATATGATGGATGCATCCTACCTGAGGTTAAAGAATCTGACGATCGGATATACACTGCCCTCACGTATCACCGAGCGGCTCGGCATCCAATTTTTAAGAGTCTACGTCTCGGGCGAAAATCTTTATGAGTGGTCGGAGGTGGCGGACATCGTCGATCCGGAAGCGATTACGGATGATGCTTACGGATACCGTTATCCATTCCAGCGACGCTATTCGGTAGGAATTAATGTCAACTTTTAATTGATACTCAGACGGATGAATCAGATGAAAAAACTTATAACACTTTTCGTCATTATCGGAATGGCGCTGGTTTTCAAGGCGTGTGAGGACAACCTCCTTGATGTCCAGCCGCAGACCGAGATCGGCGGCGACACCTTTTTCAATTCCGCCGATGACCTGGAAATGTATCTGAACAGCCTGAAAGACTGGCCTGGATTCGGGTTCGGCGCCGGTATCTTTCTTGAACAGTCGGATGATGCGACGACATCGGGATCCAATGAGTGGCGCAATATCCAGTTGAATGACCTGACTTCCCGTCAATTAACGGATGGATGGGATTGGGAGCAGCTGAGAGATATCAACTACTTTTTGGAGAACTTTGATCGTGCTGAAATTTCAGAGGCAGACCTGAATCATTATGAAGGGATTGCCCGTTTTCACCGAGCCCGATTCTATATGGAAAAGGTCAAACGTTTCGGAGATGTACCGTGGTACGATTCGGTTCTGGAGACGGACGATGAGGATCTCTATAAACCCAGAGATCCCCGGGAGTACGTAATCGATCGTATTTTTGAAGATTACGCATTTGCCGCCGAGCATGTACAACCATCTTCTGTAGTCGGTGCGGTAGATCGATGGGTGGTAAAAGCGTTCATGGCGCGGCACGCTCTGCATGAAGGAACTTTCAGAAAGTATCACGACTACCTGAATCTCCCTCATCAGGAATTTCTGGAGATTGCACGAGATCAGGCAAGAGATATCATGGATAACGGCGGATTTCATATCTATTCGACCGGTGATCCCTACAGCGATTACGGGTCGCTCTTTAACAGTACAAATCTGGCTGGAAATCCCGAGATCATCTTGCTGAATCGAAGTATCGAAGGAGAGCGGAACAGCGGCTGGGTACCTTCGGCGTTTGGCAACTATGAACAGTCTCCAACCAAAGATCTTTTGCAGACCTATCTGATGCAGGATGGCAGTTACTATAGCGAGCAACCCGGTTATGAGACCAACTCCTTTGTTGAGGAGTTTGAAAACCGGGATCCCCGGCTCTCTCAAACTTTTGCCTATCCCGGCTGGATTATTGAGAATCCGGGCACTTATGCCCCGGGGACGGCCGGAGAACCCTATATTCAGCAGATGTCTCAGCACTTTACCGGGTACCATCTGATCAAATGGTTTGTCAATGATCCCGATCCGGCTGTACAAGATGCTCTCGATATGCCCCTGATTCGATATGCCGAGGTGTTGCTGATTTATGCCGAAGCCAGAGCGGAGCTTGGAGAGTTGACCCAGACAGATCTGGATATCAGTATCAACCGGCTTCGGGCCCGGGCCGGAATGCCGGATATGACCATGTCACCTCCGGTAGATGCGGTTCAGCAGCAGCGTTATCCCAATGTCAACTCCCCGGAACTTCTTGAGATCCGGCGTGAACGCAGAGTGGAACTGACGCATGAACAGCGCAGATTTAATGATATAATGCGTTATCGTGCTGGCCACCTGCTCGAACAGCTGCCGAGAGGAATCTATTTCGACGGTTTGGGAAGTTACGATATGACCGGAGATGGTCACCCCAATGTCCGGCTTATCTCCCATACGGAATCGGTACCGCCTCCGGAAGATCGGGAAGTTAACGATCTGGGACAGACCCTTCAGTATTATCGGGCCGGGCCCTATGGAGTGGATGCAACAATTGCTCTTGAAAATGGGGACCATGGAGCTATTCTTGCACGTGACGATATGGGTATTTTCGAAGATCCAAAGTACTACTACCGCCCGATTCCGTTCAGGGATACACAGATTAATCCCAACCTGGAACAGATCTTTGGATGGGAGTGAGCTTCGGGAGATCGATTGATGACTCTTTTTCCTTAAAGAATCACGATGCAAAAACCTGAATATATCCCCCTTTTCCGATTCCGGAAGAGGGGGATTTTTTAATGGATTGAATTGAAATTATAGATTTATGACTGCTATGAACATGAAGAAAACACTCTGCAGCTCACTCGCTTTGCTTCTACTGTTTCTACTGATGGAGCCGGTCTCGACTATCTGGGCAAATCCGCATCAGGTTAGCGGACACCAGAGTTACGACGAATCATCTGAATATCCGGCCCCTCAGGATCGTGAACCAAAGGCACTTTTTATCATAGTAGACGGTATCTCGGCCGATATTCTGGAGATGATTCACACGCCGAATCTTGACCGGATTGCCCGGGAGGGGAGTTATACCCGGGCATGGCTTGGCGGCGAAGCGGGGGGGTATTCCGAATCTCCGACAGTTTCGGCGGTTGGATATAATCATCTACTCACCGGGGTCTGGTCAAACAAGCATAATGTATATGACAACGAAATCGAGAATCCGAATTACAACTACTGGAATCTCTTTCGGCTCTTCAAAGAGCAGCGTCCCGAAGATTCGGTCGCAGTCTACTCCTCCTGGCTCGACAACCGGACCAAACTGATCGGCGATGGACTGCCTGAGGCGGGAGGGATTCAGGTGGATATCCATTACGACGGATATGAACAGGATACTCTTCGATTCCCTCATGAAGGGGCGTATGTTCAGGATATCGACGAACTTGTCTCCGAAAAAGCGGCTAAAAGCCTGATTGAAGATGGGCCTTATCTCTCATGGGTCTATTTGTGGTTTCCCGATTCGGCCGGCCACGCCTTTGGAGAAGGTGAGGAGCAATTTGAGGCGATCCGGGTTGCCGACCGTCAGGTAGGGCGGATCTGGGACGCTGTTCAGCATCGTCAGCAAAAGTTTGAGGAAGACTGGCTGGTTATTGTAACAACCGATCACGGCCGGCAGCTTCCGGACGGCAGCGGGCATGGTGGCCAGACCGAGCGTGAACGAACCATCTGGATGGTTACGAATATGCAAGAAAGAAATCGATATTTTGATGCGATGGATCCCGCGATTGTGGATATCTACCCGACAATCAGCCACCATTTGGGGCTGGAAATACCTCGGGATCTGGATTTTGAGCTCGACGGTGTGCCGATGAACCGGGAGATCTCGATCAGCGATCCGCTATTGGAATGGGACGATCAAAATCGCCAACTTACGATCCAATGGAACTCCTGGCAGGATGAGGGATATCTGCGCATCAAAGCAGCAACCACCAACAAATTCAGTGAAGGGGGCCGGGACGATTATCAACTGCTTGGGGAATTTCCGCTGATCGACCGGTCGGCGACGGTTGAACTGGGAGATCTGCCTTCTGACTTCTACAAGATTGTACTCGATGCCCCGAAAAACAGCGTTAACCGCTGGCTGATTCTGAAATAGTGTTGATGTTCGGCGGAGTCAGGATCTGATCAAACCCGAAGGTTGCTTAGCCCAAGACCGATGCGTGCCGTGATCAGAACCTTTGTGTGTAGTTGACTTTGAGTGCTCCTTGCGTTTCGATGGGTGAAAAGCGTTCGTCGAACCGGATCCAGTTGTGATTGTAGACCAGGTAGAGATCTGATCCCGGTGTAATGGTCCACCGGATACGGTTATAGAGACCCAGCATATCACTGATGTCGTCGAACTGTACGATGTTTGTTATTGCGATATCGGGTGTCAGATCGATATTACCCCGAAATCTGATGAGGTCTGTTGTAAAGTCACCTTCAGGCAGATTTACATCACTTCTCGACCAATCGACCGAAAGGTTGATACCCGGATAGGGACGGATCGTTCCGGAAAGGTCATAAATATTACGGGTCCCGGTCCAGAAACCCTCCCGGGAAAACTCGACACTGCCGGCAGCTCTGCGATGGCTAGCACTTCTGAACCGGGTATTGAATCGCCAGGTGTAGTAATCGCCGGGCTGGATGATGATATTGCCGTCGCGAAGGATGTCAAACTCATTACGAAGCCGTTCAAATGCCCTGCGGATACCGACATCTATCCGGTCTCCGCTCTCGAACTGGATGATGACAGGCCTGATATTCAAGTTGACATCAGCGGGCCGAAAATCCAGATCGGTCAAGTGTTCATAGCGAACCTGAACTTCCCAACTTCGTATCAGACGGCTGTCCGGCAAGTACCACTGGTAACCTGCGGTCGGCTGAACTCTTCTGAATCCGTTTCGGGGGGTGAAACCGACAGCGGGATCAAATGAAGATCCGAATTCGCGATAGGATGACCGGATATAGAACGGGAAGTTGGGATAGTTGATACGAATTCCCCGGCTGGTACGATCAAAGAAACTCGATACCTCCTCGGGAGTTTGAGGGTTGTGCCAGACAAAAAAGGCTTGAAACTGCAAATTTCTGTCACCCCGAAATTCGGATGTGCTAAGCTCCATATCCGCGCCAAGTGTATGTCGATTGTTGAAAATGTCGTCGTCACTCGCCCTCCGGGTATAGATCAGGCCGATATTGCTTTCACTAAAGATGTTCTGGGAAACACGTGCAGCAGTAAAATCTTCAGTTGGAATCTCATCCATGCTTGCAGTTCGAATCTGGTAGAGGCCAAGATTCGTATTGCCCTCCCGGCCCAATATTCGCAAACCTCCCCGAACCGGTACGGGTTCACCATCGGAGAGGCCGATTTGCCTGCTGAAAAAGGGACTCACTCCGCTGGCCGGAGCAAATGAGAAGATACTGGACCCTTCAAGGAAAAAATCTCTCTGTTCGGGAAACCTGAGGGGAAAGCGGGTCAAGTTAACTCTTCGCTGATCCACTTCGGTTTCGGCAAAGTCGGTGTTGATCGTCAGTGAGGTTCGAAGACTGGGGGTTACGTTGTACGTAGCGTCGAAACCTGCATCAGCGGTCAGGTCATCTACCGTTTCCATTCCCTCGGGCCGGATACGGCTTGCGTTTGAGGTTACATAAGGTTTGATTTCGAGGCCTACTCCCTCTTCCAGGTCTGAAAACCCGGTGACGACACCGGCATTTTGAGGGCGCATCAAGCTTTGATGGCGCCTCCACCCCGACCAGATGATCTCCTCGTTTTGGCGTCGAATGGTTCGCTGAAAATTGATTCCCCATGTAGAGTTGTTCGGGTTGAAGTCGAGCGAACGGAACGGGATACGCATCTCAACAATCCAGCCGTCGTCGGAAATGGAGGTTTGTACATCCCAGATGCCGTCCCAGGCTTTATTCAAGTTGGTACCCTGGCCTACTGTCAGCAAACCATCTCCCCGAAGTGCAGCCGGGTTGGTTTCAAAAAAGTATGCATTACGGCCGTCATGAAAGGTGTCCAGAATCACCATAAACCGGTCGTCGGTCGACAACCCCTGGTTTCTCCGCTTTTGCCAGGCAAGAATACCCGACGGGTCGGAGTCATAAAGTTTTGCACCGATATATAGATAGTTATCATCATAAGCCAGATAAACTTCGGTTCTCTCCGTCGGCTGGCCGCCTTCGACCGGATCACGCTGGCTAAAATTCCTGATCGGTGTTACATCATTCCAGAATGCCTCCTCCATCTTTCCGTCGAGAGTAAACGAATCATCCGGGCCGAGGCGATGGATATTTACAGAGTAGGGATTGTCGTCAGGACTGTCCTGTTCAATACTTTGGCCATTCAGCGTGATTGAAAGAAAAGTGGTTGAAATAATCAGTAAAAGTAGATGACGCACGTAATTCCGCAGGTTTAATAGTTGCAAATTGAAATAAACGTGCCTGAGCGATATAACAACTTGATTCGGCGGAAATTATTTTAAGTCATTTGCAATTAATTTCAATGACTAGCTTGAAAGCCAATTTGCGCACAATTCGAAATTCGAATCCGCCTGGCTCGAAATTAGAAGGGTGGTTACCGAATTTAATTACAGAAAACGTCTCATAGATCTAATTTACCTGTCGATAATCGAATAAAAAAGTATCCATCAGGCTTTCGGCAGCTCGTTTAACGGTTGGCAGATTATCGAATGTGACAAGTCCGACCATACTATGACTCCAGGTGCTGGCCGTTGCCTGCTGTCTTCGATTCAGCTCAAGACGGACTGGCTGGTACAGCTTCAGTTCAATCGAGAACGGGATCAGTCCGTTTTCCATCTCCATCATGTTGATGTGCATATACAGGAAGGGAATATCTGCCGAAGAGCGAACTTCTTCATCAGAGACGAAACGGATATCGGCATCGACAATCTGGTTCACCGCCTGCTGCCGGATGGTTGTCGGGGTGACGGTCGTGTCGGCTGCGATCCTGTGGCTCCCCTCAATATTGACCGTGAAGCCGAACTCCTGGATACCCTGCAGGGAAGCGAGCTCCCTGAACACTTCATTCTGGGCCTGGACTTCCGTTACAGTGAATAGTGCGATGATAAGGATGGTGACAGCTCGAAACATCGTTTCGGTTTTACTGATGCGGTTCGGTTACTGATACTTAACGATAAGAAGCGCAAAATCGTAAGTCAAAAGTCAGAATAACTGATCTTTTTTCATCTTGCCGCCGGATTCGAGCTCAGGAAAAGTAGCGTTCGGCCCAGGCGGCTGTCACCGAACCCACATATTTTGCGTCGGATTCGTTGGTGAGCAGGTGATCGGCATTATCGAGGGAGATAAAACTTTTCGGATGTCGGGCAAGTTTGTAGATGTGAGCTGCATTGTCGATATGGACGGTTTCGTCGATCGGGGAGTGAAAGATGAGCAGGGCTTTATTCAGGTTTTGAATGATTTCGTCCATCGTTTGCTCCTCGAGGTCATCGAGAAACTCTTTTTTAATCTTGAAGGGTCTGCCGGCCAGCCGTACGGTCGCCTCTCCTGTTCTTTCAATCTCCTCAACCTGAGTCTCCATGTGCCGTTTTACATGTTTCGGATTGCAGGGCGAACCGATTGTAGTTACCGCCCGGGCCGAATCGATCCGGCGGGCAGCCTGAAGCACCGCCGCACCGCCCAGGGAGTGCCCCATCAGAATAGTCGGGGCCTGCCACTCCTGCTTCATGAAATTGGCCGCCGCAACAAGATCTTTCACATCAGTTGAGAAGGTACTTTCGGAAAAATCACCTTCACTTTGGCCAAGTCCGGTAAAATCGAATCGGAAAACCCCGATCTCATGGTCCGTCAATGCACGGCTGATATGACCGACCGCTTTGAGATTTTTACTGCAGGTAAAGCAGTGAGCGAAGAGGACTGAGGTCCGGCACTTACCGGAATCGGGCAGGTCCATGCGGGCGGAAAGCTTTAATCCCTGACTTCCCTCAAACTTTATATTTTCACTTTTCATATAGGTGTACTGTCAACGGTTATAGATTTCGGTGTCGGGGTAAAACACCAGCCAGGCGAACGCAAAGTAGTCACCGACCTTCAAAGGTTCAAGACGGGTTCCTTTTAACTCACCTTCCACAGCTTTGCCGGTTATAGACCCTGTGATCAGAAAGATCAGATTTAATTTGACGGATTTCATAAGGTTCTCTATCTATAGGGTTGAATGATTGTTGCTATGCTGAACTGGTTTAAAAGACGTAAACAGACGAAGAAATCTTACCTGTCGAACGAAGAGTGGCTGGAGCTGCTGGCTTCGCCTGCCGATGAAAAAGCTGTTGGTGAGCTTCGAAAGATTTTAGTGCGAGGCTTAAAGCCGGCTCTTTATAAATATGTCGACAGGGAGCTGGATCAGTTTGTCGAGGATACTGTTCAGGACAGCCTGGTCAAGATTCTTGACAAGCTGGACTCATTCAGAGGTGAAAGCCGGTTTACCACATGGGCAATGAAAGTTGCCGTTCGTGAAGGCTTGTCCGAGCTGCGTCGAAAAAAGTGGCAGGATGTTTCAATAGATGATTTAGCGAGTGCCGGAATAGAAGATGACGATGACAGCCACCCGGTGCAGTTTGCTGCAGATAATCCGGGCCCTGACCGTACAACACATGAAAGCATGGTTTTGGAAAAGGTGATGGAGATCATTGAAAACGATTTGTCCGACAAACAAAAAATGGCGCTGAATGCTTTAATGGTTGAAGGCATTTCATCAACAGTTGTTGCAGATCAAATGGGCATGAAGCGCAATGCGCTCTATAAACTTGTGCATGACGCCCGGGTCAAACTGAAAACAAAGCTTGCTTCAGAGGGAATCGATCCCGATAAACTCCTTGAACAACTCTCATAAATGCAATGAATCGGGAATTGATAGATAAATATCCAACGACAGGTAAGATTCGGAAGGCCTGTCTCATCAAAATAACCGGAGGCATTGACTCCATCAGGGAGTTGAATGAAATCGAGCTATGAAACTGACCCCGGAACTACTTAAAAAACTGGTTCGAGCATCGCAAAAGACGCTCTCGGAAGAGATAGGTTGTGACGACTGTTTTGATCAGTTGCACGAATTCGCCGAGTTGGAACTATCCGGGAAGACACCGGAAAAGGCGATGCCGCTCGTTCAGGACCATCTGAACAAGTGCGGCGAGTGCCGACAGGAATATCAGGCATTGCTCGATGCACTGCGAGAGCTGAATAGCTAGATCTCAATTCAATTCCCTCTCTGTCGTTTCGGTTGTTTGATCGAAAAGGCTATTTCTGAATCTCAATTCAAATCTGTAACAACACCATGCTTGAAAAATTGAAGAGTAAACAGGGAATCTTTGCGTCAATTAATTTATGGTCGGGATCTTATAGTTTCGTCCGAAATCTTCCAGGTGGAGCCCTTGCTTTGGTAATGATTCCGCTTCTGCTGATTTCAGCTTGTGCAACCGACCGGCCGGGCGATGAAGAAGGGCCGGAATCTTCTGCAGCCGAAATTCATCAGACTGCTGATGAGTATTCTGTACCACACGATGCATTTGAGGTCACCCCGCTGCTGATCGGCCAGGCTGTGCCGGACCTTCCGGTTTCTGACCCCGCTGTCTTTATAACCGATCCGGAGGGTACCATTCAGTTTAAGTATGTGAATCCGAACTACAGAGAGAGAATCAGCGGTGAGATCTTGCTGACCGCCCTGCAGGTGTACAGCGAGTAGGCTTGGGCTTTGTGCTCGCTATTCTGCCTTAAATTCGATCTGCTTGTGGGTTCCGTCGCAAAACGGCTTGTTCGACGAGCCCCCGCATCGGCATAGCGCGATCGTCTTGTCGGAAGTATATTCCCCGTTATTTTCGGTAACGAGCGTGTAGGTACCTTCGACGAGCAGAGGGCCGTTATCAAGTGCCTTTACGACCAGCTTGCCGTCTGAATCAGATTCATTAGGAGGAATATCAGACAGGTCGGCATTGCAGTCCGCCTCAAACCCGGCTTTGCGGTGAGTACCGTCGCAAGCCGGTTTACGGGTAGACTGTCCGCATCGGCAGAGTGCGACCTTCTCTTTCTCCAGTACTGTCTCGCCTGCTGAATTTTGCACCTTGATGTCACCCTTGAAATAGACAGGGCCGTTCTCGAGCAATTCAATTCGGTTTTCGTGATTCTCCGACATAATCAACTTTGAGTTTGTTATCTATTCTTGATATGAATGGATGGGTAAAAGTATTCGAGATGAATGGAAAGAGTTTTCAGATCCTTCTCAACACTTCTCCGCAATTGAGCATTCGGTCGCCGTGATAAGGGTTCAATATCTCCTCTTCCCGGCTTAGCCAGTCAGCAGACCCATCACGAACCATCGGGCAGCTCTGGACGTAGACTTCATAACCGACCGGCCGGAACGTTTCGACAACCTGGATCATCGCATCAGATAAGCCCTCAAAGTGGTAACGCTGATCGTCAACGTCTGTCTCGTTGGCCAGGGATCTGCCGCTTCCGATAATAAGATCGGCATAGGAGGCCCAGATCATCGCAGTTTCATCATTGAGACCTGACGTATCAATACGCTCTGCACTCTCAACGAGTGGGTCTATAGTATTGGCGGCCGCATCAGCATCCGATTCAACCAGGTGATCTTTTAATTCAAAGTAGACGTCAAGAAGGTCAGACAGGCCGGCGCGGAACGTTTCGTCAGTTTCGACCATCTGCTGTTGAAGTTCAGCCTCATATTGCTGTTGCTGTGCTTCTTCACGTTCACCTTCGTTGCAGGCGGCGATTAGAAGAGCTGAAAAAATGGTAAGGGATATCAGGTATTTCATGGGGTTATCAATTTTTAAATTTTTGACCGCTGGTCCTCCAACCCTGGATCGTCAGGTTCACTGAAGATACCAATAACAGATCTGCACGATCAATAGCGGGCGTACACCCTCCAGTTTCCGGCTTCGTCAAACAGAATGACACTGTAGGATTCCGAAATCATCCCCTCCATCCCGGGTGACCCAACCGGCATTCCCGGTACGGAGATTCCGATCGCATCAGGCTGCTCCTCAACCAGTTTGCGGATTTCATCCGAAGGAACATGCCCCTCCACCACGTAACCGTCGATCACTGCCGTGTGGCAGGAAGCCAGTTCTGATGGCACCTGTCGTTCAACTTTTACCTCGATCAAATCGTCGACAAGAGCATCCGTTACTTTGAATCCATTTTCCTCCAGGTAGTCGGCCCAGCGAACACAGCATTGACACCCTTGACCTCGGTACATGGTGATTTCAAGGATCTCCTCATCGGCGTATTGAATGTTATTATCGGTGTCGGCTCTTTCGGGAGAATTTGAAGCTGCGTGATCCGGGCTTGCCGGTTCTGAAGCTGAATTATGATCTTCGGTTGCAGAACCCAAAGCGCCTGAAACCGTATCGGCTGATTGCAAAGCAGTTTCGGGCGACTGCAGATCGCTGTTGGATGATTGCGGACTCTGGAACATCCAGATCCAGAACACCACACTGAGAGTCAACAGAAGGGTAAGTATCAGGTAGACGGTTTTATTAGTCATGGCATTATGAAATTTTAAGCATTGTCAAAACTGTTCAATGTTCGGTTTATTGCACAAAATCAAATTGGACTCGCCGCAATTTTACTGTTCCTGTACCGGAAAGCGCAATTCCGGTTTTACCTGGTTCCAGCTCATCGGCATGGGTGTGAACAATCGTGTTTCCATTCTGGTAGCCGTAAAAATGGCGTCCGGATGCTGTGACCCGCAATGTGCTCCAGCCCTCCGTTTCGACCTGGCCGGACCCGAGAACGTTGTCGGAACCGTTCACGATCTGCCCCTGTTGCAACTCGCCTCCGGCGACCCGGATATACTGGAAGTTCTCTCTGTCGCGGAAGTGATGAACCAGTTTGATCTCTCCGTCAAAATCTGCAAGATTGACCTCCATCTCTCCGTCGATCGTTTGCAAATCGCCACCGGTAAAGAAAAATACCATGTCTGATGGTGCCTCTATCTCAAGGTAAGGGCGGTCATCTTCACGTCCGGTTGAAGCGCGGAGATTCTCTGCACCTTCAATTGTAAAATGGTCATTCAAAGCCTGGTCGGCTCCCTGGCCGATCCGCCAGACCCAGGAACCGTCATCACGAATCTCGGGGCCCGCTTCTTCCCTGAACTGGGCAAGACGCTGTTCCAGCTCTTCAACCTGCTGCCCCAGCCGGTCAATCTCGCCGACGGCAACACCATGTTTGAATACCAATTCCGCTCCACGCTCGCCGGTATACCAGAGCATTCCGGCCCCGCCAAAGCCAATCAAAACAAAAAGCGGCAACAGAAATCCTTTCTCAAGTTCCTTCCGCCAGGTTGCAAAACGAATGGCGGTAAAAACGAGGAAATAGATCAGAGTGTAGAGAGCCCAATCTTCGTGGGAGGTGACCACGGGGATAGCATCGCCGGTAACGGATACGGTTTCAACCGCACGACGTCCGGACCAGAATGCAGCGATCAGTCCCGCCGAACCGGTGGCGTAGAGCGCAAGTACCGCTTTTTGAAGCCAGCTCTCCTCTTTAAACCAGAGGCGTGCTGCGTCGAAAAATACGGCAATCACAAGCAGTGCGATTGGGAAATGAACAACTAATGGATGTAAGTTGGGAATCCAGTCGGGTATCATGGTTAGAATCAGTTTTTATTTTTCTGTTGTGGTGGACACGGTACAGTGCCATAGCTGCAGAACACACAGCAATCGCCTTTTTCAGGTTTCAGTACGATTTTGCAGGATTCGCACTCATAGAAAAACTGACACGATGTTTCCGGCATCGGTTCTTCTTTCTGATAATTGCATTCCGGACAGGTTATCGTTGATAAAGTTTTCACGGGTTTCATTTATTAGATGTTTATTTACACAAGTTTGGCTCGCCGCATCAACATGGCGTTGATAGCAACAATTACCGTAGAAGCACTCATAAAAATGGCTCCTACAGCCGGAGTTAAAAGAATCCCGACACTGTATGCGACACCGGCAGCCAGCGGGATGGCTATTACGTTATAACCGGTCGCCCAGAATAGATTCTGAATCATTTTGCGATACGTAATGCTCGAAAGCTGAAGCGCACGTGTCACATCTTCCGGATCATCTTCCACCAGTACGAGGTCGGCGGATTCGATCGCAACATTAGTTCCTGCGCCAATTGCGATGCCAAGGTTTGACTGAGCGAGTGCCGGGGCATCGTTAATGCCATCTCCTACAAACGAAACCTGCTTCCCTTCCTCCTGCAAGCCGGTTACGATCTCGGCTTTTTCACCCGGCAATACGCGAGCGTAGTAGCGTTCGATGCCGAGTTCTGCTGCGACGGTCTTCGCTACGGCTTCTGCATCGCCGGTTATCATCACCGACTCGACGCCCATCTTTTTAAGCGCTTTCACGGCTGCTTTAGCGCTTGGACGTACCTGGTCGGCCAGTGCGATGAGGGCCACTACTTCGCTTTCGTCCATCAGTGCGATAACACTTTCTCCGCGCTTGTTGACGTCGTCAAACGGCTGCTGCAGCTCGTCGGGAAAGTCAATGCCGAACTCCTCCCGCCATTCGAGTCGTCCGATACGGTAGGTTTTTCCGTTCAGTTGACCGCTCACGCCCTTGCCGGCTGCAACCTCGAAATTCTGGATGGAAGGCGGCTGGAGGCCGCGTTCGCGGGCCGACTTCACAATTGCTGCGGCCAGGTGATGTTCGGATCGGTTCTCCAAAGCGGCAGCGAGCTTTAGTGCTTCATCTTCATCAAGGCCATTCGTATGAACAGATTGTACAACATGCTCCCCTTTCGTAAGCGTACCCGTCTTGTCGAAGCAGACTATATCGATGTCGCGCGCCCGTTCGAAAGCTTCACGGTTACGAACCAGAATACCGTTCTGTGCAGACATCGATGTGCCGTTGACAATGACAAGAGGGATGGCCAATCCAAGTGCATGAGGGCAGGCCATGACGAGTACTGTAACTGTACGTGTAAGTGCAAAGTCGAACTCAAACCCGATGAGCAACCAGGCTGCGAGCGTCACTGTACCACCGCCAATGGCGATCATCGTCAGCCAGAAAGCCGCACGGTCGGCGAGATTCTGAAACTTGCTTCGCGATTGCTGCGCTTCTTCAACCAGCCGTTGTACCTGGCTCAGCGTGGTTTCGTCGCCTGTTCGTGTTATCTTTACGGTAAGGGCACCTTCCCCGTTTACGCCACCGGCCACAACTTCATCCTCTTCTTTCTTCGGTACGGGCTTCGATTCACCGGTCAGGAAGGCTTCATCAACACTTGAGATACCATCCACCACCACACCGTCGGCCGGAATCTGATCACCAGGGCGGATCAGAATGCGATCACCCTCGCGGAGTTCGTGTACCGGCACAGTTTCGGTGCTGTCGTCGTCGAGAAGGCGCTGTGCTTCGTTCGGCACAAGTTCGGCCAGGTGTTCCAGTGCCTTGCTTGCACCCTCCACCGAGGCCATCTCGATCCAGTGTCCAAGGAGCATGATGACAATCAGTGTAGAGAGCTCCCAGTAAAGTGCCATGCCCGGCAGGCCGAGAGTGACGGCTACGCTGTAGACGAAGGCAACGGTGATCGCCAGTGAAATAAGCGTCATCATCCCCGGTTGTTTAGCCTGAATTTCGTGAACAAAACCTTTCAGGAATGGCCATCCGCCGTAGAAGAACAGAATCGTTCCGAATATCGGTGCCACCCACTCGGCACCCGGAAACGTGATAGCTTCGTAGCCGAACCAGCGCTGGATATCCTCGGAGAGATAGAGGATGGGCAGCGTCAGCGCAAGACTCACCCAAAACCGGTTTCGAAACACCTCCGGGCTGTGGTGATCGTGGTCACTGTGGTCATGGCCACCCCCGTGTGAATCATGGCCGTGATCGTGATCATGATGATCATGGGAAT
>SLKI01000077.1 GCA_007134695.1 Balneolaceae bacterium | reverse complement strand
TTCTCCTGTTCTTGCATCAAGCAGCCGATAAAGTATCTCCCTGGCATCCAGTCCAAACACCCCTTCATCCAGGATCGATGAAGCGCGCTGAACAAACACTATATTTAACTTGGGCAGTATGGTGATTAATTGGTTTCCGGCACCTGACGCATGATATGCACCATATTTTTCAAGTGTACCGGCAGGAACCCACCAACTTAACCCGTAACCGACAGCATGCTCGGCCGGAATCTCATGATGAACATGACGGCTGGCATCGATCCACTCTTCGGAAATAATTTTTCTGTCGTTCCATTTTCCATTGTTTAAGTAGAGCAGTCCGAAACGGGCCATATCCCGTGCACTCATCCAGAGATCATACGCCGGAAATTTTGAACGATTCGGCTGTAACGAATAGGAACCCCAATCCGGATGATAATGCTCCATACCGATCGGCTTTGCAATCTGTTCTTCAAAAGCATTAAAAATTTGCCTTCCGGTTTCATCCTCATAGATGGCAGCCAATACATTGAAATCCCAATTGTTGTAGAGCCATTGCTCTCCGGGTTTGGCACTGCCCCGTTCAGGTTTGACAAGGGCTGGTGGCTCCGCAGCTGCCAGATGGTACACTCCGGAGCTCGACGATAACAGATGGTTTATATTGGCTTGTTTCTCTTGATCACTAAGTGGAGAGATATCATCAATATTCAGCTCATCAAGGGTTGAAGTCGTATCTATCAGGCCCTCATCAACAGAAATTCCAAACAATGCACTAAGTAGACTTTTTCGGATCGATGCGATCGGAGCGAGATCCTCAACGAAGCCCCATTCAGCAACAATCGCTCCATTGTATACCAGCATAACTGCTCTTGAGCCGACAGAGTCGGCAAAAGCACGAGCCTCTTCAATACCCTCGGTAGACCAGCCTGCTTCTTCAGGATGGGCGTATTGCATCCAGGTTGTATCAGGAAAAGTGGATACTTTGTTTTGAGCATTGAGGCTGACAGGCAGAGCAATTGACAATAACAACAGGAACCCCAATCCGGTTACTGAGTGTTTAATTATGGTCGGTTGCATAAAATTTTAATGATGAGTGAACAGATTATTTGTACCCGATAATACTCCTCTGTTTGCGCAAATACCTACGCCGGATAATAGTCCGGCATACCGCAATAGGCAAGAAACCATTGACTTTTGGGGGTTAACACCCAAGAATGGCAATCTCGTCTTGTCCTGTTTGCGATCTTAATCCATTCTGTTAAATTATGCGGGAGTCGCTTATGAGTAGAAAACCTGCGGCTATACAAAGTCATCACCACCAACTAAACAAAAACTAATTAAAAGGGCTGATGTGAACATTGCTCCGGCTGATGCCCGGCGATCTAACAGTCCGATAATCGGGGACATCCATCATGGAATACACTATTTCTGACCAAAAAGATTATGTAGTCATCAAGTTCAAAGGCAGAATCCTGGGGACCGGCGGCGACGAATTTCGCGAAAAGGTCAGAGGCCTGATCGACGAAGGGAAGATCCAATTAATCGGTGATCTGAGTGATGTCAGCTTTATCAACTCAACGGGCCTTGGAATTCTCATATCCGTACTCACCACGCTGCGAAAAGCGGATGGAGATATCATCCTTTGCGGCGCCAACGACCACGTAAAAACCCTGTTCAGAGTTTCGAAACTCTTTACCCTGTTCGATCACTACGACAGCCTGGAAAAAGCAGCGGCCACCTACAAATAGTTACGGCTAAAAAAAAGCCCGGCCATATAGACCGGGCTGAACTTCAGGACGCCTTTTGACATGTTCGGTATTTTATCAGGACGTCTGAATTTGTTGTACTAATGCCGCCTCAAATCATTCAGTTATTCATCTTGTTAGCTGGACAGATCAAGGCGTCAACCGCTTTAAGAATCAGAACTCTTCAGCAAACGAATCATCAAGCTGAAACTTGCTGGCAACCGACGCTCCATGTCCATTTCCATCTGACTGACCGGGCCGTTTCTGATTCTGCTCTTCCGGTCTGTCAGCACCCTGCGGCCCATTTCCATTTGCCGAACCGCCATGGGTATATTGGGCCTGGTGATGGCCATGATGCTCCGGACTGTCTCCTCCATATTGTCCGCGGCTGTAATCATGCTCGTGACTTTGGGCATAACTGCCATGGCCCGTACCATATCCGTTTGGAGCTTTCACACCGCCGCCCTTGCTAAAGAATTTAACCGGGTTGAATTTGCTGAGCACTGATCCGCCTTCACTTCCTAATCCTTCGGCTTGTTGTCCACCGGCACCGACATATGCTGTCAGGTCGTCAACAATATGATTCAATTCGTTGGCCTGCGATGATAGCTCCTCGGCCGAACTTGCCGTCTCTTCAGAAGCCGAAGCGTTTCGCTGCACCACACCGTCCATCTGCTGCATCGCCGCACTGATCTCCTGGATGCCTTTGGACTGTTCGTCAGTTGCCCCGGAGATCTCCGAAACCAGTATCTGAACACCTTCGATGCTCTTCTCGATCGTCTTCAGATTCTCCGAAACCTCATCCACCATGGCTGCACCTCGTTCGGAACTGCTCTGTGAACCCTCAATCAGTTCGGATGTATTTTTTGCCGCCTCCGCACTTCGCTGAGCCAGGTTTCGAACCTCTTCGGCAACCACAGCAAACCCTTTGCCCGCCTCACCGGCCCGGGCAGCCTCCACTGCGGCGTTAAGGGCCAGCAGGTTGGTTTGAAACGCGATATCATCAATAATCTTGATAATTTTTGATGTTTCAAGAGCGGAATTCTTGATCTCATCCATCGACTCGGTCATCCGCTCCATCGCTTTCACACCGTTTTCGACCTGAGGAGCTGCCTCTTTCATCGCATTCTCTGCCTCCCCGGCATTACTGGCCGTCTGCTTCACATGTGCAGCCATCTCATCAAGCGACGAAGTCGTCTGCTGAAGACTGGCAGCCTGTTCACTTGAACTTTCAGCCAGTTCCTGGCTCGAGCTGGAAAGCTGTGTCGATGAAGCGGTTACCTGTTCTGCACCACTGGTCAGGCTCTCGATAATCCTGCTGAAGAAATCAACCGTTCCGCGAATCAGGTAGACCACCACTCCGATCGTCACCGCCACAATCAGTGCCGATAGTACCACGATCATCCAGAGGGCAAAGTTGGCCTCCGAGTAGATCCTTTCACTGGTCGCAATAATATCTTCCGACAAGCGATCCTCAACATCCTTGGCCAGGTCGATCTTTCGGGTGATGGTGGCAAACCACTCATCCGGATCGATTCCCAGCTCTTCGGCATTCGAGTTTCCAAACGCATAAGCTCGCCAAGTGTCCACCTGATCCACATCGCGGCCGCGGATAGTCTCATAATAATACCGCACCTGGTTCTGGTCTGCATAATTCACAAAGAGCGACAAGTAGTTTTCCTGTGCATTAACCACTTCGACCGCACGCTGAAACTGCCCTTCCTCAAAACGGTCGGTACCAAAAATGTCGGTAAAAACCGCCCGCTCAATACCCATATGCTCCTTGGCCAGCATAAACGTTGTATAGGCGGTTATACTGTTGGCAATTTCGGCAGATGCGGTCAAGCTTCCCATTTCACTGATCACATCGATGAATTCCGCAATCATGCCGGTGTAATAGCCGGTAGCATCGGCCACATCAATGTTCAGACTCTGGATATCGCGCCGGTATTGTTGAAGTTGACGCATCGAACCGAGAGCCGATTCAAGCAAATTCTCGAAACTACTGCCATATTCGGACGCGTCGAACACCTCAAGCTGGTTCTCCAGCGTAAAAACAAAATCGTCGGTCACCGACTGCTGATCGGAGAGTTCAGCGGCAAACTGCTGGCCGTCACTGCCAAGATACCCCGCCGTACGGCCGCGCTCTCGTTGAAACTCATGAACCGCTGCACTCATATGAGTGGCAAATTCTGCCATCTCTACAACAGCAGACGCCTCCTGACTGGTAGCGTAGAAAGTTCGAATCTGGTTTAATGAAATAAGCAACAGCCCAACCAGGGGGACGATTGCAATGAGTGAAAGACGTTTTTTAATATTCATGGATCTGTCGAGATTTTTCTGTTTGACTGTTCACAAGGCAATTGATAATGCTGCCTCAAGTAATGGCAAAAAATCCTGGAATCTGATTGATCGCCAATAAGACTTTTTTCTAGAGGCGAAATACCAACGTTTCACCTAATGCATCTCTGCGCGTTTTGCCGCGCAGTCAATTGCAGTTATCGAAATGAATCTGCCGTTCTTAAATTTTTTTTCTCATTTTTTAGACAAAAAGAGAAATTCCATCCCCGCATATCTCTCAAGACGTTCAATCAAGGTGTTTCCCAGAAGGGTTGCAGGTGTCCAAAATCCCCCTTCAGAAGTACGATTATCGGATTTAAAGCTGTTTTCGGCCAGGCAAAGAGCAGATTCGGCAAGCATCCTGGCTGTCGTCCCATAACCGGGATCTTCACTCCCTTTAACTTCCGTTTCTATCGCTTCATATCTCTCTGTTTTTCCTGCAAATCTCAAATTAAAGAATCCTTTTTTCCTTGCATTCAGATCCGGTCCCTGGCCCGGTGAAGGAAGTACAAAACGTTCAAACAGCCGGCGAATCGGACCGATCGAACCGGCCATTACCATCAGGGCTGTACCACCACTCAACCCCGCCGCCCTCACCCATCCGGCAAAACCCCTCCCCGTACAAACGACCTCCCGGTACCGAAAATCTCTGCCATACTCCATACCCGAGAGTGCATTCGAACGAAACACCACCCTCGTATTGACCACCGACATTAAGAACGGCGCCGTCCAGCTGTCAAAGTCGCGATCCAGCCGAGGACCCTTTTGATTTGGCTGCTTCTCACTGTGGTTGTGACTGCCGGGGCAGAGCAAATATGGATCAGCAAGAGACCTGCGCACCGCACGGTCTCGCGAAGCCTCCCGCATCACATTCATCATACTGGCCGCCGTCCCGCCGGACATTCCCGCACTTTTTATCCCTCGAATACACATCTTCACCTCGGTAGCCGGCCTTCCGTAAGTCTCTTGAGCTTTCTGCTGAAGGTGCCAAACACCCAGATCCGATGGAATCGAATCAAATCCGCAAAACGGGACCAGTCGTGCTCCGCTTTGCCGGGCTTTCTCTTCGTACTGTTCGATCATTCGGGCAACCCACGGAAGCTCGCCGGTCGAGTCGCA
>SLKI01000060.1 GCA_007134695.1 Balneolaceae bacterium | reverse complement strand
TCACCAAAGGAAGAAAAAAACAGACAATCTATGCCGATCGGGAAGTGATCCTCTGCGGTGGTGCGATCAACTCGCCGCAATTGCTGCAGTTATCAGGGATCGGGCCTGCCGACCGGCTTCGCGAAGCCGGTATACCCGTGATTGCCGACCGGCCGGGTGTAGGAGAAAACCTCCAGGATCATCTGGAAGTTTATGTGCAGTTCGAAAGCCGCAAGCCGATCAGTCTCTATCCCGCTCTCCGGCCCCTTGGAAGAGTCAAGGTCGGACTGGAGTGGATCTTCTCCAAAACCGGCCCCGGAGCAACCAACCACTTTGAGACCGGCGGTTTCATTCGAAGCCGGGAGGGTGTGGAGCACCCTGATATTCAATACCACTTCCTCCCGCTGGCGATCAACTACGACGGATCGAGCCCTGCTTCCGGACACGGTTTCCAGGTACACGCCGGACCGATGCGGCCAACCAGCAAGGGATATGTCCGGGTTCGATCCGGCGATCCGACTCAGCCGCCGGAAATACTTTTCAACTATATGACTACCGAACAGGACCGGCAGGAGATGCGGGATGCAATTCGCCGCGCCAGAGAAATAATCGCTCAAAAAGCGTTCGATCCATACCGGGGCAAAGAGCTCACACCTGGAGCAGAAGCAAAAAGCGACGAAGAGATCGACAGCTTTATCCGAACCAAAGCCGAGAGTGCATATCATCCGACCTGCACCTGCAAAATGGGTATTGCCGAAGATCAGAAAGCGGTGGTAGACAATGAAGGCCGGGTGTTCGGTGTTGATGGCCTACGTGTAGTTGACGCTTCCATCATGCCTGATCTGATCAGTGGAAATACCGACACACCGACGGTAATGCTGGCTGAAAAACTCTCCGACAGGATTCTCGGCAAGGACCCCCTGCCGCCTTCGGATGCCCCATATTGGGTTCATCCCGACTGGGAAAACAAGCAGAGATAACAGGAAATACGAACAGTGATCGATCAATCAAAAGGCCGTCCGACCCCCTCCATCTCTACATAAACGGTCTTGAGACGGCTCCAGGAGTCGATTGCCGCCCGGCCGTTTTCGCGGCCGGTTCCCGACATTTTCACTCCACCGAACGGAATCTCCACCGGAGTGATATTGTAGTTATTGATCCAGCATACGCCGGCATCCAGCTTTCCGATCACGCGGTGAGCCCGTCTTATATCCCTGGTAAAGATCCCGGCAGCCAAACCATAAGGAGTGTCGTTAGCCCGCCGGATCACATCCGTCTCCTCCTCGAAGGGAAGAATGGTCATGAGCGGGCCGAAAATCTCTTCCCGGGCAATACGGTCGTTGTCCGATTCGGTATAGAATGCAGCAGGCTCAACAAAATAGCCGTTGGCCAGTGGAGACCCGCTTCCGAAATCCGGCTCACCTCCACCGAAAAGCAGTTCCCCACCCTGCTCGAGACCGATCTGGAGGTAGTTAAGTACTTTCTCTTTCTGCTCTTTACTGATGAGTGCACCGATTCGCGTTGCAGGATCTTTTGGGTCTCCGATCTTCAGATTTTGCACCTCCTGGATTAGCTGATCACAAAAATCATCCATAACCCGCTTATGCACGTAGACCCGGGTTCCGTTCGAACAGATCTCACCCTGCGTATAAAAATTGCCCATCATCGCACCCTGAACCGCATCCTCCAGGTCGGCGTCATTAAAAATAATCATTGGGTTTTTCCCGCCCAGCTCCAAGGATAGCTCCTTGAGTGTTTTCGAGGCGCCTTCCATCACCTTCTGCCCGGTTCCAACCTCACCAGTCAGCGAAACTTTGGCAATATCCTTGTGGCCGACCAGCTGTTTACCAACCTGCGGCCCGCCCTGAACAACGTTGAAGACACCGGAGGGCATCCCTGCTTCAACAAAGATTTCGGCCAGGTTCACGGCATTACGCGGTGTCTCTTCGGCCGGCTTGAAAATCATGGTATTACCCGCCGCAAGTGCGGGTGCCGCTTTCCAGCAGGCGATCTGCATGGGATAGTTCCAGGCACCGATTCCGGCAGTTACCCCCAACGGTTCGCGTTTAACGTAAGCAAAACTCTTGCCAAGCTGTATATGCTCACCGGAGATCGATGCTGCAAGGCCGCCGAAAAACTCCAGTGCATCGGCACCGGAGATGATATCGACCGCACTCGCTTCAAAGATCGGTTTTCCAGTATCCTCCACCTCAACCTCGGCCAATTCATCGTTCCGTTTGCGTAAAATTTCCGCTGCTTTTCGTAAAATTCGGCCTCGCTCAGTCCCGGTCATCGCCGACCAGGTTTCAAAAGCATCTTTCGATGACCGAACCGCATCTTCAACATCTTCTTCCGATGCGATCGAAACCTCACCGAGTTTACTACCGTCGGCCGGATAGAGATTTTCCAGACGTTCCGGGGATCCGCCTGTACGAATTTCACCGTGAATAAATTGGGGTACGATATTATCCATTTCTGTGTGATTGTATGAATTGAGAAACGGGTCTCGGAAAGCTACAGGTTCATAGTCCGCCAATCAATCGAAACGACGAATCAGATTTTTTCGGAGCCCACAGATTTCACCACCAACCGCCACCCGATCCAGATAGTTATCGATACCAACAGTGCGGTCGCAGCAAACGGAATTCCGAACCAGATCGCAAAAAGCGCCCCGCCCCAGGTGGGTCCGATCATCCGTCCGAGACCGGAGAGCCCCTGGGCCGTTCCCATCACCGCACCCACACTCTCCTCATCGGCCTCCTGCGAGATGAGGCTGGTGATGGTGGGGGTGTTCAGGCTCTTGCCGAGTGCCATCAGACCGAGAAAAAGTGCCAGCGTCAGCATGGAGGTGGCCAGCGGGATGAGGGCAAGGCCGATCACCATCAGCACATTCCCGACTACAAAGAGCTTCTCCTCACGGAACCGATTGGTCAGCGGCTTGATCAGAAAACCCTGAACGATCACCACGATAATCCCGATATAGAAAAACTGAATACCGACATCCTCGGCCGACATCGACAGCTCCGCCTCGGCAAAGAGCGGGAAGGCGCTGTAGAGGCTCGATTCGCCGAAGGAGAGGAGAAAAAATCCGAGAACCAGCGGAATCAGAAATCCGCGGGCGTTCTTGCCTTTCTGATCGGCCAGCCTACGCCAGAAGGTGGGCGAGAAGACGCTCGGCCTTCGCAGGCCAGAGGGGCGTTTTTTAGTGGTGTCGACCGTCTCTTCGAGACGGAACCAGACCATCAGAAAACTGCAGAAAGAGAGAAACGCCGCAAAAAATCCAGGCAGGGCGTATTGGTTGGCCCGCATCCAGTCGGCCGCCTCGACCAGCCCGAGTCCAGCTATAAAGTTGTGGAACGATTCATGGATCAGCAGCGTCGCCGTAGCGGGCCCGACAACAAACCCGATCCCGAACGCCGCTCCGATCAGGCCCATCCCCTTCGCCCGGTCGGCCGTGGTGGTCACGTCGGCGATGTAAGCCTGGGCGGTCGAGATACTGCCGCCCATCACCCCGGCGATGATCCGCGAGAGAAAGAGAACAAAGAGCGTCTCGGCCAGCCCGAAAATAATATAGGCGATCACCGCCCCGAACGTGCTCAGCAACATGATGGGCCGTCGTCCGATCCGGTCGGAGAGGCTGCCCCAGATCGGTGAAAAGATAAGCTGCATGAAGGAGTAAACGCTGTAGAGCAGCCCGATCGTTACCGCCGACGCCATAAACTCCTGCGCGTAGAACGGAAGCAGCGGCAGAACGATCCCGAACCCCATCAGGTCGATGACGACCACCAGAAAAACAGTAGCAAGAGCGGATTTTTTCATGTTGGCGGATTCCCTCGCAAACACCCGGCAGCAGAGCGCAATCCGATTTCAGATCCCCTTCTGCCGTTGTGCAGTTCGGTTCATATTGCACGATTGCGGTTCAGGCCTGATGCGGTCGAATTCCGGCACCGAAACCGGCTGCCCGGGCAGGTCAAAAAATGAAGCCTGAATGATACGAATTTATCAAGGCGTATACATATGCAGATCTATCCGGCATTTGTGAGTATTCACCGTGAATTTCACCCCTGCTTTTCATTACTTTTCCGGCTGCCAGACTTGGACTCTGGTGGATTCTCTTATACTTTGTCGGACACTTTAGCTTTACAGGCCCGGCAGGATCCGTCCGGTATGATTGAACGGACACTGCAAGAACAGCCCGTCATCTACAACCGAAAAACAACGTATCGCACTCCATGAAATTCAGCAGGAAGAAGTTCCTTAAAACCGCCGCTCTGGGCGGCCTGGTTCCCTTCAGCAGTACAAAACTTTTTGCACGTCAACGCTCTGCGAACAGCGATCGAAGCCGGAAAGCTCCGCTCGTGATCTCGACCTGGAACTTCGGCGTCGAGGCCAACCGGGCAGCCCTGGAAGAGTTGCAAAACGGCAGATCCTCGATGGATGCGGTGGAATCGGGCGTTCGAATTCCGGAAGCGGACCCGTCCAACAGGACTGTGGGCTACGGCGGCCGGCCCGATCGGGACGGCCACGTGACACTCGATGCATGTGTGATGGACGGGGACGGGAAGTGCGGTTCAGTCGCCTTTCTGCAGCATATCAAGCATCCGGTCTCGGTGGCCCGGAAAGTGATGGAGGAAACGCCCCATGTGATGCTCGTGGGCCGGGGGGCGCTGCAGTTTGCCCTTGAGCAAGGTTTTAAAAAGGAAGAACTGCTGATCGATGAAGTCCGTAAAGAGTGGGAGGAGTGGAAAAAAGATGCCGAGTACCGTCCGATCCCCAATATCGAGATGCACGACACGATCGGGATGCTTGCCATCGACCATTCGGGCAATCTTTCGGGTGGCTGCTCGACCAGCGGAATGGCGTGGAAGATGCACGGCAGGGTGGGTGACTCGCCGCTGATCGGCTCGGCTCTCTTTGTCGACAATGAAGTTGGAGCGGCAACGGCGACAGGGCACGGTGAAGAGATCATCCGGATCGCCGGAAGCCATCTGGTTGTGGAGCGGATGCGGCAGGGGGATTCACCCGTGGAGGCATGCCGGGAAGCGGTTCGCCGGATTGTTCGGCGTCACGACGACCCCTCGGAGATTCAGGCCGGATTTATCGCCCTGAACAAGCATGGTGAAGCCGGCGGATATGCCGTGCGGGACGGGTTCAGCTATGCAGTGACCGGCAGTGACGGATATGAATTGATCGACTCCGACCACGAGATTTGA
>SLKI01000087.1 GCA_007134695.1 Balneolaceae bacterium | reverse complement strand
TAGCCCGAACTTTCAGCTTTCAGCCTTGAGCTATCAGCTCATCACTCATACCTCACCGCATCAGCAGGCTGGACAGAAGCGGCGCGAATCGAAGGATACCAGCTGGCCGCCAGGCATAGAAAAAGACTGCCAACCAAAACGATGCTCACATCAAACGGGCTGATCGCAACCGGATAAGCGTCGATGATAAATGCAGATGATAGCTTGAGCAGTCCATACTCTCCCTGAAGCCAAGTAAGCAAAAGGCCGAGTCCTCCTCCAAGACCCGACCCGATCAATCCGATATAGAGTCCCTGTGTTCGGAAAATCTGACGAATCTTCTTTTTCGACATCCCCATTGAAAGAAGAATTCCGATATCTCTCTGCTTTTGAATCACAATCATGGTAAGTGACCCCACAATATTAAGTACAGCTACCAGAACTATGATCATCAATATGAAATAAGAGCCCCACTTCTCCAGATACATCACATCATAGAGCGGCTTCTGAAGATCGTACCAAGTAGAAACGGAATAATCGTCTCCCAGAATCGGTTCCAGTTTGCTCTTGACCCGATCGGCCTGATCGGTATCGATAATTTTCAAATCGTATCCGGAGACCCGGTTCCTTGCATTGAACAACCTCTGGGCAGCCAGCAAATCGATATAAACATGGTCCGTCTCGACAATCTGCTGCATCGAGTAGATGCCACGAACAGAAAACCGATTGATGCGAGGGGCAGAAAACTGCGTTAACGCTCTGCGCATTCCGGCTGCACTGAGCAATGCCAGATCATCCTCCAGCCGGATTCCGTGGCGGTTCGTCAGACGTTCACTCATCACAATGCCGGGCCGTTCACCCTGAACAGAGAAATCAAAAAGGCCGGTTTCGAGATGCGCTTCCAGATCATTGATTTCAAGAAAGGTGTCCAGGTCGATGCCCCGGACTCGCACCACTTCATTGCGGTCATCGAAGGCCATCATGCTTTTTCCATTCAGAAAAGGTGACAGGGCTACCACTTCATCCAGCCCTTTCAGGGAAGCAATCAGCTCTTCATCGTAATAAACTGTCTGCTCAGTAGCGTGTTCAACCCGAATATCCGGGTCCTGAGCGAGCAGAATTCCCCGGATTACATCATAAAAACCGTTGAAAACAGACAGGACGATCACCAGCAGGGCTGTTCCGATCGTGACCCCGATAATGCTGAGCGTGGTCAGAACCGAAATGAGCGACACATCCTTGCCGGAAAACAGATAACGTTTCGATATCAGGCGAACGGGGTTCAATAGTATTCAGGACGTTATATTGCACATAAAATTTTTATCTTGTTGGAGCATGACTGCATCCAAACCGACTGAACCAATCCTTTCCGAACGGTGTCCCAGCCTTCGTCTGTAAAAATCGATGAAATCGAAGCCATTTCCAATGCTTCCCACTCCGATCCGTTTTCGATCCTCGGACTGCACCGGGTAAACGTCAACGGAAAACAAACATTCTCTGTACGCGTTTTTCGCCCGGATGCCAAAGCCGTGACGGTGATTCCGGAACGAGGTAAAACCTCCTCCATGACCCGGATCAGCGACAGCGGCTTTTTTGAAGCAACCTTTCCCCGCCGACGTAAACCGTTCCGGTACCAGCTCGAAATCGAGCCGCATCAGGGAGAATCGTATCAAATTATCGATCCCTATCAGTTCGGCCCCCAGATCAGTGATTTTGACCTTCAGCTCTGGGGAGAAGGAAACCATCATCATGCTTACCGATGGATGGGGGCTCATCTGCGCGAGGTTGAGGGGACAGAAGGGGTCCACTTTGTTGTCGCCGCACCCGAAGCTGAACGTGTCAGTGTTGTCGGATCATTCAACGGCTGGGACGGAAGGGTCCATCCGATGAGGTGCCACCCGGCCCAGGGCATCTGGGAGATCTTTCTGCCACATTTGGCTCCCGGCGACTATTATAAATTTGAGATCAAACCGAAAAACAAAAAGGGATTGATCCTCAAATCGGACCCCTACGGTTTCTGGTGTGAATTGCGTCCGGGTACCGCTTCCCGGGTCTGGAAGAGCAGTCATAAGTGGAGTGACGACAAGTGGATGGAACAGCGAAGCGACCTGCAGGCGCATAACCGGCCGCTTTCGGTTTATGAAATTCATCCCGGATCCTGGCGCCGGAAAACCGACCAGGAGCCGGGTTTTCTCAACTACCGTGAACTTGCCGATCAGCTGATACCCTACCTCGGCGAAATGGGTTACACGCATGTTGAGCTGATGCCCGTAGCTGAACACCCCTACGACCCCTCCTGGGGGTATCAGATTACCGGTTATTTTGCGGTGACAAGCCGATACGGCACTCCTGATGATTTCAAATACTTTGTCAACCGTTGTCACAAGGCGGGGATCGGAGTGATCGTCGACTGGGTGCCGGCGCACTTTACCAAAGATGATCACGGCCTCCGGATGTTCGACGGAACGGCCCTCTACGAACATGCAGACCCACGGCAGGGTGAGCATACCGACTGGGGAACAAATATCTTCAACTACGGCCGGCTGGAGGTTATTAACTTTCTGGTCTCCAATGCAATTTGGTGGTTCGAGGAATATCATATCGACGGTTTGCGTGTGGATGCGGTCGCCTCCATGCTCTATCTCGACTACTCTCGACAGGAGCACGAATGGGTGCCGAACCGTCACGGAGGCAGGGAAAATCTGGAAGCGATCCATTTTCTGCAGACCTTTAACAAGGTGGTGCACGACTACTTTCCGGGTGTTCTTACGATTGCCGAGGAGTCGACCTCCTGGCAGGGAGTGACCAAGCCGATAGAAGAGGGAGGGTTGGGTTTCGATTACAAGTGGAACATGGGGTGGATGAACGACACCCTCGCCTACATGAGCAAGGACCCGATCTACCGGAAGTACCACCAGGGGCAGTTGACCTTTTCGATGATATATGCATTTTCAGAAAAATTTATCTTGCCGTTCTCTCACGACGAAGTGGTTCACATGAAACAGTCGATGCTCTCCAAAATGCCGGGAGATGACTGGCAAAAATTCGCGAACCTGAGGCTCCTCTATACCTATATGTACGGACATCCCGGAAAAAAGCTTCTTTTCATGGGAGGAGAGTTCGGGCAGTGGGGCGAATGGAATCATGAACATTCGATTGACTGGCATCTCCTTCAATGGGAGACGCATCAGGGGGTGCGGCTGCTGGTCAGAGACCTGAATGAACTTTACCGAAAAGAACCGGCCATGCACCAGCTGGATGAAACCTGGGAGGGTTTTGAATGGCTCGACATGAGTGATGCGGACAACTGCATCATCTCATTTGCCCGCGCAGCGGAAAACCCGGAAGATTTTCTCATCTTTGTTTTCAACTTCACCCCCACAGTACTTCACCATTACAAGATCGGAGTACCGAAAGCGGTAAAATATGAAACGATTTTGAACAGCGACTCCAGGTACTACTGGGGAAGCAATGCGGGAATTCCCGTTGTTAAAGCTGCTGATGAGGGATGGAGCGGAAAACCGGCACATATCTCCATAACCCTCCCGCCGCTGGCCGGACTGATCCTCAAGCCGAGATGAGAGTTGACCATGAAGTTTCCCCGCTCTTACGGTACCATTGCGCATCCTACCTCCTTCCCCTCTCCGTTCGGCATCGGGGATCTTGGGCCTGCTGCACGCACATTTATCGATTTTCTAAGTGACTCCGGCCAATCGATCTGGCAATTACTGCCCTTGAACCCCGTAGGGCACGGCTACTCACCCTACAACTCCTATTCCGCTTTTGCCGGCAACCCCTATTTGATCAGCCCGGAATTGCTGGCCGGCAAAGAGCTGCTGGAAACGGCGGAACTGGATGAATTTAGCCAGCCGTTTAAAGTTCATGCCGATTTTGAATTGGCTTTCGAGTCTAAAAACCTGTTGCTGCAACGCGCCTCCAGGCGGTTTTACCAACGAAACGACCTGGACGAACAGAGACGCCTGGACTCCTTTATAGCCGAGAACAGGCACTGGCTCGACGATTATACACTTTTCATGACCCTGCTCGAAGAGCGTAACTTCAAACCCTGGAACCGATGGGAAGAGGAGCTGGCCGCACGAAAAGGGGACGCATTGGCCCGCGTTCGAAACAGACAAAGCGAATCGATCCGGCACCACCAGTGGCTTCAATTTGAATTTTATTCCCAGTGGGAGAAACTGAAAACGGAGGCGAACAGAAAAGGAGTTCGCATCATGGGCGACTTGCCGATTTTTGTTGCTCATAACAGCGCAGACGTCTGGGCTAATAGCCGCTATTTCACAATCACCGAAACCGGTGACCCGATCTATATTGCCGGTGTACCCCCGGATTATTTCAGCGAGTCGGGTCAACTATGGGGAAATCCGTTATACGACTGGAACGCACTCAAAGAAGAGGACTACAAGTGGTGGATCGAACGGTTTCGTCACAATTTTCAATTGTTTGATCTCCTGCGTGTCGACCATTTTCGCGGGTTCGAATCGTTCTGGCGGGTGGATGCGGGCAAAAAAGATGCCCGGGAAGGAGATTGGATCAAAAGCCCGGGCGATCAGTTCTTTGCAACGTTGAACAGGGAGCTCGGGAGCGTACCGATCATAGCCGAAGATCTTGGCCTCATCACTCCCGAAGTGCGGGCACTGCGGGATCGATTTAGCTTTCCCGGTATGAATGTGCTTCATTTTGCTTTTGACGGTGATCCGGCCAATACATTTCTTCCTCACAATTACAGGCGTAACTCACTGGTCTATACCGGAACACACGACAACAACACAACCATCGGCTGGTATCAGTCGGCTCCCGGAGACGTCAAACACAGAATGCGGGTCTATACGCGTTCCGACGGATCCATGCCCCATTGGGAATTGATCCGGCTCGCTCTCTTCTCGGTTTCAGATCAGGCACTGGTTCCGCTTCAGGACTATATGGGCCTTGATTCATCACACCGTATGAACACTCCCGGTACGGTTGGTGAGAACTGGAGATGGAGATATTCGCCCGAGATGTTAGACCGCGTTGATCTTGACCGGATCCGCCGTCTCGGCAAAGAAAGCAACCGTTTAACAGAGAACAGCGCTTCTTTTTAATGAAAGCATCATTTAGTATCTTTAAGAGCCTTATAAATTGAAGCCTGACATGCCATTCCATCTGAATCACCTACCTGAGCGTACAGAAAAGCCACGTGATCACGGGATCACGATGGTTCTTGACAAGGGCCTGAGCACACGTCAGGCCGAAGATCTGTGTGAAACTTCCGTTGGCCTGATCGACATGGTAAAGTTGGGATGGGGCACCTCTTGTGTTTCCCGGAATCTTGATAAAAAGCTTCAGATCTACCGGAAATGGAATATTCCGGTCTTTATGGGGGGTACACTGCTGGAGGCCTGCCTGCTTCGAGATCAGCTCGAACACTATATCGAAACGTTGAAGCAGCTTGAAATCGGCTACGTGGAAATTTCTGACGGAACGGTCCGGTTGTCCGAAAAACGAAAACTTGAGCTGATTAACCGTCTGAGCCGGCACTTTACAGTTCTCTCCGAGATCGGGAGCAAGGACCCCGATGAAGTGATCCCGCCCTATATCTGGGTAGAAAAAATTGAAAAAGAACTCGATGCCGGTTCCTGGAAAGTGATTTGTGAAGCACGGGAAAGCGGATCTGTCGGGGTTTTCAGGCCGAACGGAGAAGTGCGTGCCGGGCTGATCGAAGAAATCACCACCCGAATTTCCCCCAGGAACCTTATCTTTGAGGCGCCGAGAAAAGAACAGCAGGCCTGGTTTGTTCGGAAATTTGGCAGCAATGTGAATCTTGGCAACATCCAGCCGTCGGAAGTTATTCCGGTAGAAACTCTCCGTCTCGGCCTCAGGTCCGAAACTTTGCTGGCGTTCGGTTCACCGATCGACGCCTTCCGGGAGAATCCCGGGATCCATGGGAATGGAACAATATCACAGGAGACAGAATAGGTAACCAAACAGGAACCTTTCAGTTATGAAGATACTCTATGCAGCGGCCGAAATAGCTCCATTCGCCAGAATGACTTATACAGCGGATCTTCTCAGGTTCCTGCCCGCTTCCTTGCAGGACAAGGGGTATGAGATCCGAATCCTGTTGCCCAAATATGGAACGATCAATGACAGGCGCAACCGGCTTCATGAAGTGATCCGTTTGTCGGGCATCGAAGTGGAAGTGGGAGAGAACACCGAGAGTATGCGGATCAAGGTGGCCAGCATTCCCAACGCAAAACTGCAGGTCTACTTCCTCGACAACGATACCTACTTCAAGCGCAAAGGGATGTTTGCCGATCCCAAAAAAGACAACTGGTACGACGACAACGATGAGCGGCTGGTTTTCTACAACAAAGGCGTACTGGAAACGGTTTTGAAACTCGGGTGGCAGCCGGACATCATTCACTGCCACGATTGGCCGGCGGGATTGATTCCGCTGCTTGTAAGAACCAAATACAAATCAGCCGATATTTTCAAGTCGACCCAAATCGTTTACAATCTGCATCATCCCGAAAACCGAGGGGTTTTCGAAGGGAAAAAAATTCTGGAGCTGCTCGGGCTCCCGGACGATGTGGACCTGGACTCACTCATGGACGACGGCAAAACCGACCTGCTGAAAATTGGCCTCAGATATAGTGATCATGTTGTCACAGGCAATCATCTCGGAAACGAGTTTGACAGCCTGTTTAAAGAACTGAAAATCAAACCGACTAAAATTCAAGGATCCCCGGAAGATGTGTCTTCAAGATTTTCGGAGTACTACCAGGAAATCGCGGGAAGCTCGAAATAATAAACGGCCGTCGCGAAACGTATATAAGCTCACCGGTTCTAACCCCTTTTCTGCAACTAAATTTTCAAAGAGTTTGATCAAACAAACCCTTCCGGCTATTATTACGGCGCTTCTGATTCTGTTCTACGGGTGTGAAGACCCAGGAAATGTCGGGAGCAAGTTCATCGACGAAGGAGCCAATCTCGAATCCAGATCGATCCCGATAGAAACCGTTGAAACGTTTTCCACCCGATCTTATACGGGTCATCTGCGTTATATGGCGATCGGCTACTACGACGATGCGTTGTTCGGTTCGGTACGCTCTATCGGTGTCATCAAACCGTCAATAAGCCTTCAGAATATCGAAGCACCGATAACTGAAAATGACGAACTTCAGCTCAGAATCGTCTTTAACTCCTCCATCTATGGCGATACAACTGCTGTAGCAGAGTATGAGATCTACCGGCTGGACTCCAACTGGCGAGGCATCGAATTAAGGGTGGGGGATGAAGTTGCAGTCGATAAGTCACAAAAAGTAGGCAGCTTCTCGATCGCACCCGACGAAAATGTTGCCGTTGTTGATCTCGACAGAAGCTGGATCGAAGAGTATAACTCCTATCTGGAACTGGAAAGCGGAAATCGAGAAACGATCTATAGAGATGAATTTACGGGGCTGGCAATCGTTCCATCTGAAAACAGCTCCCAGATTCGTTTTGCCAAAATCAGGCCGGTCGGTGACGAGGAAGATGATGATCTGGAATTTGTGCGTTTTGTCTATACACCGGAAGAAACGGATGACGATGAAAATGGTGATAACGGGGATAACGGAGATAACGGCGAAGACAACGGGGATAACGGGGATAACGGGGATAACGGGGATAACGGGGATAACGGGGAGGAAGAAGATCCGCAAAACTATCAGGGTTTGTTTGACTGGGGGTCAGCAGTTCAGCGAAATCTGCCCGGAGAGACTGATAAAGGTTTCACTCTTCACAACACACTCGATCAGATGTTAATCATCGAACCCGGTCTGACATCTGAGCGGCTCGGAAGTAAAAACCTCGCCAATGTTCAGCTGGTTTTTTATCTCGACCGTGAAATGCTCGATTCATCGCTCCCTCCTGGACATGTCAGGCCCGAGATCACTCAGGCGAGGATACACATTATCGATGCTTCCAACATTCATGATCACATTTTCAATTTTTCACCCGAGTTTTTCTCCAGCCTGGATACCAATGACAACAGTTTCAGGTTCGATATCACCAATTACGCCAACACCGTTCTCTTCAATACTCCTCCGGATGGACGGTTTTATCTCTCACTTCAGGGAATCAACGGCATGATTTATTCAACCCTGATTGTTGATGAAGATGGCCCTGCAGATTGGAGGCCCAAGTTGAATATTACATCGGTTAAACCAGGAACTGAATGATGCGAACCCTGTCACTCGTCATATTATTGTTTGCATACCCGCTGCTGCTTTTCGGCCAGGATGACAAAGCCCGCAGCGGTTCACCCTATTCAAGTATCGCCTCCGGAGAACCGGTAGACACCTTTTCTCCGGCATCTGCCGGCAGCGGAATTTTCGGAATTGCTGTTTTTGACAATTTTTCACCCAACTCAATCAACCCGGCTCTATGGGGAATCAGCTCCTACACGCTGGGGAATATTTCACTGGGACTGCAAAGTGTACACAGCCGCGATGACCTGGACTCGGCCACCTTTAATCAGATGACCATAGACCGCTTTCAGGTGGTTCTGCCGATCGTTCGATCTACCCTTGGAGTTTCACTCGGTTTCCGCCCGATCACCCGGTCCAGTTACAGTTTGACCGGAACCGGTACACATCAATCCGAGCCCGGCAGAGACCCGATCAACTACATCAACACTATCACAGGGGGCGGAGGTGTGAATAGCATGGAAGCTGGAATCGGATACCGATTCTCCAACAATTTTTCTGTCGGTTATGCAGCGTCACTCTACCTGGCATCCCTTACCAGAGAACATGAAACCGCTTTTGACGTTCTGGATTTCGGAATTCTGAGATATGACGAATCGATGACAGGCCGTGCACTCGGCCACCGGTTCGGTTTTTACGGGAGAGCAGGTGAGCTGTTCAACAGTAACGACCAGCTTGCGTTCGGGGCAACTGTTGTGCTACCTGTCGATATTGAAACGGATCGCAGTGTTACAGGATTCAGAACTGTTGGAGGCCGGGACAGAGAGGTAGATCTCATGCCGGAAAATAGCAGCGGAAATGGCACAATCGGCATGCCGACCGAGGTTATGCTGGGCCTGAACTATTCTACGGGCCAGTTGTGGGATTTCTCTACAGAATTTTCCATGCAGCAGTGGGAGAATGCTGCATACAGCTTTAACAGCGGTCATGAGGCGTACCTGAAAAATCGATCAAGAACAGCCGCCGGATTTCGATATCACCCGTATCGTACAGGTTCGGACCGATTCTTTTCGAGATTAAAGTATAGTGCAGGGGTCTCATACGATAGCGGACACCTGGCGATTGAAAATCAAAATATCGATACGATCATGTTTCACGGCGGACTTGGCCTGATCTCCGACCGAACTGCTTCATCCATAGACTTGAGTTTTCAGTTTGGTTTTCGTGGAACTCAACAGCAAAGCCTAGTTGAAGAAACGATCTGGGGGTTCCGGCTCTCCTTCAATCTCGCCGAAGTGATGTTCGTACAGCGCCGTTTCGATTAAGCAGAGTACCCGGATTAAAGCGAATAAAAATTTTTGGAAGATTTTTAAAACTCATCCGACTATTTTTTACTGTTGGCATTAATTGCCTCGTCTGGAAATTTTTACTCGACTTTAAATGTATTTGTTTGTATTTAGTCGGGGTTATCCGGTAATCACGTAACTACTGGAAATCTCTTTCCTTTGCCGGATAAACTTTATTACTAACATATACGTTATAAACAGCGCGGTTTCCGTCTGAACCTGTCAAATCGACAAAATCAGGCACCAGCTAAGAAGTAAATTCGAAAAATACATTTTAGTTGTTTTTCGAGTTTATTTTTCAAATTCGTAGTACTGTGTAATTAAACAAAGCAGAATCATGAAAAAATTTCTACTTACAGCCCTCTTTCTGGCAGGATCTATTTCGGCTTCATTTGCTATAGCCCAGACAGACGCTCAAACCGACTCAGATCCGCCGTACGGGATGACTCCTCTGGAGGCCTATTCGCTCTTCCTTGACAACTACAATTCCGGAGAGTACGAAATCGCTCTGACATTTGGAGAGTGGATGCTGGAAGCCCGTCCGCGACAGATTCAGGGTCATCCATCTTTTACTCTGGATACCCAGTTCAGAAGATTTATTCGAATCTATGAATCACTGGGTGATGAGGAGAGCGATCCGTCTGAAAAAACCCGCTGGTTCAACAAAGCTCTGAACGTCTTCGATATCGTAGAAGAAACTTATGGAGAGGAAGATTATGATGAATTTGACTGGTTGATCCGTAAAGGCACTTTTTACCAGAACAATCATCGGGACCTCGATCAGGGGTTGCAGCGAGCCTACGAACTTTACGAAACAGCGTACGAACTTGACCACGAACGGTTTGTTGAACGGGGCGGAGGATACTTTGCTCAAATTCTGCTTCAGAGTTATGTCTCGACAGGTGAACAGGATAAAGCTCTGGCTATGATCGATGTTATCGAGCCGCTTGCCGGTCTTGAACTTCAAAATCAGATCGAAGAAGCTCGCGAACAACTCTTTCAGGAGCCTGAAGAGAGAATCGCATTTATTGAAGGACGACTCGACCAGGTAGAAGATCGGGAGCTGGCCCTTATGGAACTTGCAGAACTCTATATTGAGATTGGTGACCGGGACAGTGCATTTGAGATTACCCTTGAACTGTATGAGCTGAATCCAAATTTTGAGAACACTCGCACGCTGGCTGACCGGGCACTTTCCAATGCAGAGTATGAAACAGCTATCCGCTACCTGAAAGAGGCCCTCGAACTGAGCCCGGACAACGAACACAGTAAGCGCATCGCTTTGGAGATTGCCGAAAACTTTCAAAACCTTGACGATCTGCGATCGGCCAGAGAGTATGCCCGACAGGCATTGGAATATGACAGCAACTATGGAGAAGCCTACATGCGAATTGCATCTATCTATGCTGCTGCAGTCACCGAATGTACTTCCGGAAGAAGCATCGAAAGAGATGACAAAACGGTTTACTGGCTTGTTGCCGATTACCTGGAGAAGGCCAAAGAGGTCAGTCCTGAACTGACTTCCCGGGCAAATCGTCAAATTGAGTCCTACAAGCCGGTTATGCCTACAACTCAGGAAAAGTTTTTCAGAGATTGGAACGAAGGTGATTCTTTCCAGATCGACGGCAGCATTGGAGAGTGCTACGCCTGGATCAATGAAACGACCACCGTCAGATAAATTTTTTATCGGACTGCTCCTTCCTTATTTTGATGATACCGGAGTATCGGTCGTTTCAGATACAGCTTCTTGACAATAATTTGTCAGATCATACCGGATTCGCCTGACCCCCGGCAAGCGAAAGAAACGCTTGTCGAAACGGTGTATCCGGTATATCTCCGCTCATATCTTTCCGACAAGTAAAGCCCGTATGGAGATTGTGTTCCCATAACGGTCAATTTCCGTCGGGGACAACTCTATAAGACAACATTTCGAAGTTACACCAAACGACAAACCAATAATCTATGGGTCGCTCTAAAAAAGGTAAAGGCCGCAAGCAAAAAGGCGGTAAAGGAAAAAAGGGAGGGGGCGTTTTTGTTCCCAAATTTGTCGACAACCAGAATGTTCGAATCGGAGGACGTTATCATGGGGTCCTTGAGATCAATCCGAAAGGATTTGGTTTTATTCGAAAGATTGATGTTGAGTTCAGCTATGAACCCCAGGATCCCTTTCTGAAACCCGAGATGGTAAAACACCATGAACTTCGTTCCGGACTTATCCTGGAAGGTGAGTTTGAGCAGGATCAGCGAGGTAACAGAAGGGTCAGCTCAATCGATAAAATCAACGGAAAGCCCGCGGACAACTGGCAGAAAGTCAACAGGTTTGAGCTTCAAACCCCGATTATGCCCACCGAACATATCAATCTGGGTCAAAGCCCGGAAGATATTGAACTCAGAGTGATCGATCTGGTCGCTCCGATCGGCCGCGGACAGAGAGCACTGATAGTCGCTCCTCCGAGAACCGGCAAAACCGTATTACTGAAAAAGATTGCCCGAACCCTTACCGACAACTATCCGGATCTCCATACGGCGATCCTGCTCGTTGACGAGCGACCGGAAGAGGTGACCGATTTTATACGAACAACCGATGCAGAAGTCTTTGCCTCTTCCAATGACAAACCGACCCAAAGCCACGTACGGATCTCCGAACTGGCTCTTGGATATGTCAAACGAATGGCGGAGTGCGGGGAGCATGCAGTACTGCTGATCGACTCACTGACCCGGCTCGGCCGTGCCTACAATGCCGTACAAACCAATTCCGGCCGCACCCTTTCCGGCGGACTTGATATCAGAGCCCTTGAAATACCGAAAAAAATATTCGGCTCTTCCAGAAATATCGAGAACGGCGGATCTCTCACGATTATCGCCACGTGCCTGGTTGAAACCAACTCACGCATGGACGATTTGATCTTCGAAGAGTTTAAGGGAACCGGAAATATGGAGCTGGTACTCGACAGAGAGCTGGCCAACGACCGAATTTTCCCGGCAATCAATATCGCCGCTTCCGGAACAAGAAATGAAGACCGGTTTATCAAGGAGAAGCTTGAGGAGCGGGACATGGTTCGCCGATTCCTGTTGAAAAAGTCTCCAAAAGAGGCGATGCAGATGCTGCTCAAAGTTCTTCACCAGACCGAAAGTAACGAGGATATCTTCTCTCAAATCGCCGCCACCCCGTAAATTCTTTGCAGATTTTGTAAAGGGTGTGAATGCCAAATCCAGGGCAATCATTTCAGGGGGTAGATAATGGTGGATACAAGGCGGAACAAGTGAGACGCAGGGAGCATACCTGAGTTGTATGTAACCAAGTCGAACGCAGCTCCAACGCCGTAGACGCCGTTATCTACCCCCTGAAATCAGTAGGTTGGGAGAGACGTATCAATAACCCTCGCCCACTCATTAATCCCTCCCTTCAAGTTCTTCACATTCTCAAAACCGTTCTCAAGAAGAAATTTCTGTGCTTTTGCACTTCGGCTCCCGCTTCTGCACAGCACAATCACCTCCTCATGTGCCTTCTCTTTAATTTCATCCACACGGTCGGGAAGCTGATCCAGCGGAATGACCGTTCCATCCAGGCTGGAGATGTGAGTCTCAAATGTCTCCCGCACATCGAGAAGTAGAAATGGTTCGTCGTTGTCTATTTTTTCTTTTAATTGCTGAACTGTGATCTCATCCATTTGCATCATACTTCAATTAAGAATGGTTCAATATTTATGATCGGAAGATGGCGGCAGATACGCTTCTAATCTGAATTATGATATCGATCCAGTCGAAATTGTCTGCCAAGGTATAACTTCCGGGCCTCTTCATCATCAGCCAGTATTTCTGATGTCCCTTCTTTCAGAATTTTGCCCTCAAACATCAGATAGGCACGGTCGGTAATCGCAAGGGTTTCATGAACATTATGATCGGTGATAAAGATCCCGATATTACGGTATTTAAGCTTTGCCACGATCTCCTGTATATCTTCGACCGCAATCGGATCCACTCCGGCGAACGGTTCGTCAAGCAGGATAAATTTCGGATCTCTCACGAGTGCCCGGGCGATTTCGGTTCTGCGTCTTTCTCCGCCAGAAAGGCTGTGGCCTTTATTGTCTACTACCTTTTCAAGCCCAAACTCTTCAATCAACTGTTCGGAGCGCTCCCGGATCTCATTTTTGGGCATCGAAAAGAATTCCATGACCGACTCCAGGTTTTCGCGAACTGTCAGATTGCGGAAAACGCTTGCTTCCTGAGAGAGGTAACCGATTCCCATTCTGGCACGCTGAAACATCGGTTTATGTGTAATCTCCTCGTCGTCCAGAAAAATTTTTCCCCTGTTGGGGCGAATCAGACCGACAAACATGTAAAATGTAGTCGTCTTGCCGGCACCGTTCGGGCCTAGCAGGCCGACAATTTCTCCCTGCTCTACATTGATCGACACATCATCTACAACAGCCCGGCTCCGGTACTTTTTTACCAGGCCTTGACTGTAAAGCTTCTTACCGCTGTTGTGGTGACTTTTCAGAGCCATTCAATATGTGATTCAGGAAACCGCCAGTCCATCGAGCATCGATTCCAGTATTTTCAAGCCGTCGTCGGAACCTAATATTTTTTCAACAGCTCTTTCGGGATGAGGCATCATGCCAAGAACATTTCCACGTCTGTTGCATATTCCGGCGATGGCGTCAACCGAACCATTAAAATTGGCCTCTTCTGTGATTTCACCATTCCGGTTACTATACCTGAAGAGAATCTGGTCATGGTCTTGCAACTCCTTGAGGCCATCTTCATCGATAAAGTAGTTCCCTTCTCCGTGAGAAACGGGAATGTCATAGACTTCTCCCTGCTTCAGACTCCGTGTGAAGAGTGACTGGTCATTTTCCACACGGATCCAGGCGTTCTTGCAGATAAACCGCAGCTTCTCGTTGTGCAACATGGCTCCCGGAAGCAGGCCGGCCTCAAGCAGTATCTGAAATCCGTTACAGATACCCAGAACCGGCCGCCCCTCTTCTGCATAGTTAACGACAGCCTGCATGATGGGCGAAAAACGAGCGATCGCTCCGGACCGCAGATAGTCTCCGTAAGAGAATCCGCCAGGTATCACAAGCAGGTCGATCCCCTCCAGATCCCGATCCTTGTGCCACAAAAAACGGGTATTCACATTCATGACATGTTTGAACGCATGATACGCATCATGGTCACAATTGGACCCGGGAAACACAACAACACCGATCGTCTTATTCACGATTTCAACCCTTTATTTCAGTAATCAATTCAATTTCCTGCAATACACCGTTCACCTTCATACACTCCTCAAATGTTCCTTCGAAAACAATCGCTTTGCCGTCGCTGTGAACTTTCCATGTCAACTCCTCGGCATGGCCGACACTGCATCCGAGCGCCTTGATCAGCTGATGAATTACCTCATCAAACGTATGCTCTTCATCATTGTAGAGAATAACTCTCCAAGGAGTATCAACCGACTCCTCGGTCTCCTCAGCTTCCAGAACATCTACATCCTTTCCTGGTGAGGGTTTCCTTTCCCTTTTCGGAGGTTTCGCCTCTTCCATCCGGGCCCTTCGGGAACCCGAAATGCAGAACGTGTATGACACTATTTCATTTCGACTCGCTGACAATACCCTGTATTCAGCCGGTTACGTTTTCAAAACGTTCAAGCTCGATCTCGTAGTCTTCCATCACTTCATTGGCAAGAAGCTTCCTGCACGCCTCGTCAGCTACTTTACGCGCTTCCGACTGGCTTTTTGAGTTGATGTCCAATTCGATTCGTTTTCCGATGCGCACATCCTGCACTTCGCCAAGCCCCAGATTCCGGAGCGCCTGATACGTTGCCTTCCCCTTTGGATCGAGGATCGACTTTCGAAGTGTAACGTTGATTTTCGCTTTATACATAGTAAAAAAGAGGGTTTCGGGTAGTCCGTCTAAAGTTAACTCTTATTTCACTCAGCTGCTAACCTGTAACGTTTGGATCACTTTACCCGCCAGCTCATCGACAGAGGAATTTTCTGCATCAAGCCATTGGATGAACGGCCACCGCCGGAACCATGTAATCTGTCGTTTTGCATACCGCCGTGTCTGTGTCTTGATATCCCGGGCCATCTGTTCCCCGGATAAATTACCATTCAGAAAATCGATCGCCTGCCGGTACCCGACCGTTTGTAAAGCCTGCAGATCCGGAGAATACCCGTCGTCAAGTATCTGTTCGGTCTCTTTGACGAGCCCTCGCTCCAGCATTCGATCTGCCCGGCTGTTGATCCTGTCATAAAGCAGTTTCCGGGGCCATCGAAGCCCGAAAACAACCATGTTACCGGGGAGTTCGGCTTCATCAGGCCGAGTATGAAAACTGCTGAAAGGCTTTCCGGTTTGCATCCAGACATCCAGCGCCCGGATGATCCGCTGCCGGTTCATTCCGTCCATATCAGCGGCATACTCAGGATCGACGCGCTGCAGCTCATCAAACAAAACCTCCAGCCCCTCTTGTTCGATTCGCTCTTCGAGCTGCTTGATATGCCTGGAATTGGAGGCCGGAAGGTTATCGAACGGCTGAATCAGAGATTGAAGGTGAAGTGTACTCCCTCCAGCATAAATAACGCGATTTTCCCTCTTTTCGATCTCTTTTGTCCAGCGCCCGGCCCGTTCGGCGAATGCTGCTGCCGAGTCGGCTTCTTCAAGGTCCAGGATCGAAATGTTGTGGTAAGGCAACTCTCCGAGCAGTCCCGGTCCAGGTTTTGCCGTTCCGATATCAATTCGCCTGTAGCACTGCCGCGAGTCGACCGAAATGATCTCCCCACCGAGTTCCCGGGCCAGATGATGAGCCAGCTCCGTCTTGCCCGACGCTGTTGGGCCCGTGATTACAATTCGTTTTTGTTCACTCTCCATAAGGGAAAAATAGGGCTGTAACGGGGAACTTTCCCAATTGGGGGAGAGATCGCTCACTTGACGGCTGCAGGGTACTATAAAGCGCCTTTCCCTGTTGCGGGATGAAGCAGGATTTGTTAGTATAAGTTGTCTGTAAAGACTGTGCCTGCAATCCTGAAACGACAGATTCTGAAAATCATCTAACCAATCTTGTCCTATGAAATTCAATGTATCCAGCAGCGACCTCAATCAGGGGCTTTCGGCCGTTATCGGGGCTGTGCCGACCAAAGCAACTCTACCGATCCTGGAAACCATTCTCTTTGAATCCGAGGATGGCAAACTGAAACTAACGGCTACAGATCTGGAGATCTCGATCATCGAATATATCGATGCCGATATTGAAGAAGAGGGCGCTGTGGCCGTTCCGGCACGCCGGCTGCTGGAGACACTTCGTCAGCTCCCCGGAATTCCGGTCTATTTCGAAGTAGATGATAAGTATAATGTTCAATTCAGAACTGACAAAGGTACCTATAAACTGGTCGGAGAAGAGGCGGATGAATTTCCCGAAATTCCCGACATGGAAGATGGTACCGTTCTCAACACCTCCAACGATCTTATTCAGGGTGCTATTCAAAAAACGATTTTTGCCGTATCCAATGATGACCTCCGGCCGGCCATGATGGGGGTCTATTTTGAGATCGGGCCTGAAGAATCCAGGTTTGTCGCAACCGACGGCCACCGGCTGGTACGCTTCATTCACTCCGGCCTTACCGGAGACGAGAAGCTCTCTTTTATCGTTCCGGACAAGGCGCTTTCGCTCGTTTTAAAGGCCCTTGACGGGGAGGAGTGTGAATTGGCTGTCTCCAAGGAACATGCACGTTTCAAGAGTGGGAAGACGCTGATCATCACGCGGCTGATCAACGAACAGTACCCCAATTACGAATCTGTGATACCGCACGACAACGAAAAAACGATGATGATCTCCAAAGAGCAGATGCTGGCCACTGTCCGGCGTGTATCTGTCTTCTCCAGCACAACTACACGGCAGATTCGGCTGGAGCTGGATAAAGATAAACTGACCATTCGGGCCGAGGACCTCGATATGAGCAGTGAGGCGAAGGAGACGGTTTCTTGTGAGTATGACGACGATGGGCTGGAGATCGGGTTTAACGCCAAGTATCTGGCCGACGTATTGAGCAATATCGACGGCGAAGAGGTCAAATTCGAATTTTCATCCCCCAACCGGGCAGGCATCGTAAAGCCGGCCGAAGAGAGTGAGGATGAGCAGATGCTGATGCTGGTTATGCCGGTAATGCTCAACAGCTATGCCTGAGGATGTCCGGAATCATCACGCTGACGACAGACTTTGGAGTTAAAGATTACTACACAGGAGCCATGAAGGCGGTTATCCTGGGAATCGCCCCCAAAGTCCGCCTGATCGATATCTCCCATAATATCGAGCCCCAGGATGTGATGGGAGGCGCCTGGGTGGTTCGGAATTGTGCCGAACTGTTTCCCGATAACACCATTCATCTGGTAGTAGTGGATCCGGGTGTCGGCACTGAACGCAACCCGGTGGCGCTGCGGATCGGCAATCAGTACTACGTCGGCCCGGACAACGGTATCTTTTCTCTGCTCACCGGGGAACACGACTACGATGCGGTTCGCCTCAACAAACCGGAATATTGGCGAGACAATAGTTCCGAGACGTTTCATGGAAGAGATATTTTCGCCCCGGTTGCCGCTCATCTTGCCAACGATGTTCCCCTCGATCAGCTCGGAGAAAAAATTGATGAGCTGGTTACCTATCGATGGGCTTCTCCTATTGCAGATAAAGCCGGAATTCAGGGGTGGATCGTGCATATCGACCGCTTCGGCAACCTGGTGAGCAACATTCCGGAAAAGCTGATCCGGGAAAAAGTGGAGGGACGTTCGATGAAAATCTACGTGGGGAATACAATCCTTCACAAAATTGTAAAATCTTACGGTTTTGTTGAGGAGGGAGAACCGGCCGCATATATCGGAAGTGCCGGCATGCTGGAAATAGCGATCAATAAAGGCGACGCCAGCCAGATGCTCAGCGTACGCAAGGGAGCCCAGATCTCTATCGTGCTGCAGAG
>SLKI01000010.1 GCA_007134695.1 Balneolaceae bacterium | reverse complement strand
CAGGCGATCTATAACCCGTTTGTCGGCAATTATATTATGGATTCCTTCACCACAGAAGTTGCCGGAGAGGTCTATTTCCAGCACAACGGATTTCTTGCCATGGTGGGTCTGACCAACGGCAAGCTAAACCAGAGTACGGTAAAGTCCGATCCGATGACCCGCGCATCATTTGTAGGAAAGCTGGGTTACGACAGCCAGATCAATCCGGATCTGAGAGTCAGGCTGACCGGGTCGCTCTACACGACCTCACAATCGGCTTCTCTCTACCTCTATACCGGAGATCGTGCCGGAGCACGGTACTACGACATCTTTGAAGACAACCGGATGAGCGGCCGGATCGCTCCGGATTTCAGCCCGAGAGGAGTGGGTGGAGAGATGACTGCTATCATGATCAACCCATTTATCAAGTACCAGGGCCTGGAGTTTTTCGGTATCTTTGAGAATGCATCAGGCAATGCTCTGACCGAAACCGACAGCCGAACATTCAACCAGTATGGCGCCGAACTTCTCTATCGATTCGGTTCGACGGAAAGAATTTACCTCGGCGGACGTTATAACTTGGTAACGGGTGAGCAGACTGCAGGAAATGATATCGAAGTGACTCGATTTAATATCGGCGGCGGATGGTTCCTGACCAACAACATTCTTGCAAAAGTGGAATATGTGAAACAGCAGTATGACGGATTTGCTGCAGGTGATCTGCGTGAGAATGGAGAGTTCAGCGGAATCATGCTGGAAGCTGTTATCAGTTTCTAACCGACCAGGAGAGAATTACCCATTAATTGCAAAACAAGAGCACTCCATAACGGGCAGGGACGACATACCCTGCCCGCTTTTTAAACCTGGAAAAGTGATACAGAATCATCAGTGCGATACGCGATATCTAATAACACCAATTATTTCATTCAAACAGTAAAAGAGGATCTGCCATGATATTTCGAAAACTTTTTACCCCTTTAATTGCTCTTTTGTTCGCTGTCGGCACACTGTCGGCACAGGAGGTTTCGCTGAACCTGGCTCCCGACTTCGATATTCTGATCGACGGTGACTCCAACGTAAGAGACTGGGATGCAAATGTAACAGAAGTGAACGCCGAGTTTATCCTGAACGGATACAATTTTGAGAATCTGACCGACCTGAGGCCGGAACACTTTCAGAGGATGATTCTTCGAATGCCGGTCGAGGAGATCGAGACCGACTCGAGAAGACTGACGCGAAACCTGCAGGATTATCTGAAAGGTGATGACTACCCGATTATCACATTCGAACTCACACAGGTAAATGAAGTACGAATGGAGAACGGAACCGCCCTGATCATCGCTGATGGAGTGATCACTGCGGCAGGCCAGAGTCACAACGTGACGATGAATGTAACCGCCGAGAACAGTGCCGACGGATCCATTCTTTTTTCCGGGGCACAGGAGCTGTTGATGACCGATTTTGGAATCGATCCCCCTACAGCGATGCTCGGATCCATTCGTGCACGAGATGAGATGACGATCTATTACAAGGTCAGATTTACCCGTTAGCAAACAGGACAACCAGCCGGTGACTACCATCTATCGACATATCATCCGGATTCTGCTATTGGCCTTCGCAGTTATACTAACTGCCGGAGCCCTGGAAGCGCAGACTGTGATTTCTGCCGATCCGGACAGCAAGATCTGGATCGAAGGGCGCTCCAATGTTAATAGCTGGCAGTGTGATGCGGAAGAGCATCAGGGAGTTGTCGAAATCGACGTACGGGATGTCGGGCAGGTGGATGAGTTGACAGACCGAAGGGTAGAGCTCGTGGTTCATGTGCCGGTCAGGAGTTTTGAGTGTGGCCGCAGCCGGATGAACAGAGATCTGTATGAGGCCTTGAAATCGGAACGCCATTCGCTGATTACATTTGAGTTGACGGGAGCGGAGAGGCTGAACGACGGGCTGGAGAACGTCGGCTTTGAAAACGGCGGGCCGATTCGGCTGAAAGTTAGCGGCCGGCTGACCGTCGCAGGAAATACCAGAGAGATTACCTTTGGTGCAGAAGGATATCTTCTTGAAGAGATGAGGCTTCGGGCTGTCGGCAGTACCACGATCCGGATGACCGACTTCGAAGTTGAACCACCAACAGGCCTTCTGGGCCTGATCCGCGCCGAAGATGAACTGACAGTTCACTTCGACTTGAGGGCAACACCGGAAGAGCCGGATCATTTTCAAGCCTGGGGAGAGGAGAGATGAAAAAACTTCTTGAACAGATCCGGTTGAATCCGGAGAGATACGGAGACGAGCTTTGGGTGTGCCGCCGAGCCGGAGATGTGCTGGAGTTGTCGGTCAAACCCGACCATATCAAAGAACCGGAAAACTACCGCAACGGTGTAATTCACATCGGCCGAATGATACAAGCGGCAGAGGAGTATGCCGAAAAGAGTTCCAGGCTCGCGGATATTCATACGTTTCCAAGCTTTGAGCAGTCGGACCTGGTCGCAATGATCCGATTTCGCAAAAAGATCGCTGATCAGCCATCCGACAACGGCCTGGCTCAGGCCGACAGTTCAAAAGTAACCATGGCAACCCTTCTGAAGTCGATCGCATCACACCAGGGGTTTTTCTTGCATCCTCACAACGGGAATAACACAAACCGGCTGGATGAGCTGATGAAGGCGGTTCTGCCTGATGGAGCTAAAGGCGGGCGTTATTATTCTCTCTGTACGACACTCGACAACCCGTTTGTCTGGCTTAGAACCGGCCGATGGATCGAAAAAGTGGTTCAGATCATCGAGGAGAACCCCTCCATACCACCCCCTCCGTTCACCTACCAGATTAACAGGGATTCCAGAACAACTCTCAATACGGAGTTCAGCGACTGCCCCTATGTTCAGGTTATAACCTGTCTCAAGCCGGAAAAGGTGCTGGTCAATTTCTCTGCAAAGTAGGCCCGACAACCCCTATATTTATTCTTATGAAGAATCGGCTTGCAGCTGAGAAGAGTCCCTATCTCCGCCAGCACGGGGAGAATCCGGTCGACTGGTACCCCTGGGGTGAGGAGGCGTTTGAAAAAGCCCGCAATGAAGATAAACCGGTCTTTCTGTCTGTCGGTTATGCGACATGCCACTGGTGTCATGTGATGGCCCGAGAGTCGTTTGAGGATCAACAGGTTGCCGCTCTGATGAACAAAGCATTTGTCAACGTCAAGCTGGACCGGGAAGAGCGTCCGGATATCGACCTCACGTATATGACAGTTTGCCAGCTGCTTACGGGCCAGGGAGGCTGGCCGTTAACGATCGTGATGACCCCGGACAAAAAACCCTTTTTTGCAGCAACCTATCTGCCAAAGAAGAGCCGGTTCGGACGGCTCGGAATGCTGGACCTGATTCCGCAGATTTCGGAAAAATGGAAGTCGGAACGTGAGAAAATTCTCAGTTCAGCCGAAAAAATATCGAAAGGGTTTGCCCGGACACTGGATCTGCCATCCGGCGATTTACCCGGACTTGAACCGATCAGGCAGGGCCGGAATGAACTGCAGCAACGTTTTGATACCGATCATGGAGGGTTTGGAGACGCTCCGAAATTTCCCTCGCCGCATCAGCTCACATTTCTTATCCAATATGAACGCAGTTTCGACGACCCCGAATCTCTGCATATGGTTTCTGTCACACTGGAAGCGATGCGGCTCGGCGGACTGTGGGATCATATCGGTTTCGGTTTCCATCGCTATTCGACCGACAGCCGGTGGCTTCTGCCGCATTTTGAAAAAATGCTTTATGACCAGGCGATGCTGATGATCGCCTATGCCGAAGGGTGGAAGTCGACCGGAGACCAGCTGTTTTATCGCACAGTGTCAGAGTTGGCTCGTTATCTGGAGGAGCGGTTAACTTCGGAGCAGGGGGGATTTTTTTCGGCAGAAGATGCCGACAGCGAAGGAGAGGAGGGAAAATTCTATCTCTGGAGCCTGGAGGAAGTGAGAAAAATTCTGCCAGGTGACGAAGCAGAGTTGATAGAGGAGGTTTATCAACTGGAATTGGAAGGCAACTTCCGGGAGGAGGTGAGCGGCCGGAAAACGGGTGCCAATATTCCCCATTTACAACTGCGGCCGGAAAAGCAGGCCTCAGAACAGAATATGGAGGCCGAAGCATTTAACCGGCAGATGGAGTCGATCCGGGAGAAACTGAAACTGGAGCGTCAAAAACGGATTCGGCCGTTTCGGGATGAAAAAATTCTTACCGACTGGAACGGGCTGATGATCGCTGCGCTGGCGAGGGCGGGCAGGCTGACCGGTAAGCCGTCTTATGTGGAGTCGGCCGCCAGGGCTTTTTCATTTATACACAGCCACCTGACCGATCCTTCCGGCCAGCTGAAACATCGCTATATGGAGGGAGAAGCTGCGATACCCGCTATGGCTGCCGATTATGCCTATCTGGGCTGGGGGGCGGTCGAGCTCTATCAGGCCGCTCATGATCCAGGTGTATTGAAGTCGGGTATTGAGCTGACCGATATCCTTCTGGATAAGTTTTGGGATGAAGAGCGGGGTGGAATCTTCTTTACGGCCCAAGGTACCGAGGAACTCCTTGGAAGGCAGAAGGAGATTCACGACGGTGCGATCCCGTCCGGTAATTCTGTGTTTGCGATGAATCTGATCAACCTTTCCCGGCTGACCGGCCGTACTGAGTATGACGAGCGGGCCGATGCGTTGTTTGGTGCACTTTCTCAGATTTTCCGGGAGTCTCCATCGGCAGTCGCATTTGGCCTGGAAGCATTGATGCGGGTTCACAAGCCGTCGGCCGAAGTAATTTTATGTGGTGAGCCGGATCACAACATGACAGCAGAGATGATGGAGGTGGTTCACTCCGGTTTGAAAGATCCCTATGTGTTTCATCTGAAAACGCCGGAAAATGAGGAGGAGTTAGCGAAACTTGCTCCTTATACCGGCGAATACCCTCTGGAAGCGGCCCCGGCCCTCTATCTCTGCCGGAATTTCCGCTGTGAAACTCCAATCCGGTCGGCCGATGAGCTGAGAGAGCGCCTTAAAAGTTCAGAGCAGGGCTAAAGGCGTGGATCGCTGTACTTTTCTGCCGCCATACTCGCAGTTACTGTTGCGCCCTGCAATTACTGCTGCGCTTCACAATCACCCTTGCAGTTACCGCCGCACCCTTCCATCTTTCCACTCCAGTTCGGCCGTTTCCTTCTCCTGGAACTCCTTAAGGGCCTTGACCCACTTCCGATTCTGCCAGACTCTTACATATCCCTTTTCGAGGGGAGCATTCGGGTTCTGTTTTTCAACTTGATGATGAAGCTCGGTCAGCCGCTCCCTGTTTCGGGCGATCAGCTTTTCAGAGCGGACCTCCAGTTTGTGCCGCAGTTCATTCAGGCCTTCTCGTCCGAGTGAGGCTTTCCGCGCGAGAAAACGGCTCGACTGAAAATGAAATTGATTAAGAAATTCCCGCTGCTGTGAAGCCATATGGCGAAAACGGTTCAACATAAACTCCCTGAGAGAGTGAACCCGGTCCGAATAACTCTGGATACGATTCTTGACGACCAGGAGGGCGTGTGATTTTCCCAGTCTCTGCACGGTTTCCCGGTATCTGTTTACCAGATTTTGGACCGATTGGATCGTTTTGGACTCCATATCGTCCACGAGGAAGCGAATATCCTGGATGTCGGGCGTAGCCAGTTCGGCCGCTTGTGTTGGAGTGGCAGCGCGCATATCGGCCACAAAATCGCTGATGCTGAAATCGGTTTCGTGGCCTACTGCACTGATGACCGGAACCTTGCAATCAAATACTGCGCGGGCAACCGCCTCTTCGTTAAATGGCCAGAGATCTTCCAGAGATCCGCCGCCTCTTCCCACAATCAGCAGATCTACATTTTTCTCCCGGCTGAAATATTGAATTCCTTCGACCAGTTCCGGTGCTGCAAACTCCCCCTGAACGCTTGCATGCCAGAGTTTCAGCCGGGCCAGCGGCCATCGGCGCTCCAGCGTCGAGCGGATATCCTGAAATGCCGCGCCGGCCGAGGAGGTAACGACGCCGATCCGCATCGGAAAAGAGGGCAGTGGTTTTTTATGCTCCTCATCAAAAAGCCCCTCTTTTTTCAGTTTCTGCTTAAGTTCTTCGAACGCCTGTTGAAGCTTGCCGACCCCCGCCTGCTGCACATAGGACACGATCAGTTGATAGCGGCCGTGTGGCGGGTAGACCTGAACCTGCCCTCCCAGAATCACATGCTGCCCGTCGACCAGGTCTTTTTCGAGCTGGCTGGCTCTGCTGCGCCACATGACACAGGGAAGCTGGGCTTTATCATCCTTGATAGTGAAATAGAGATGCCCGTTCCGGCTCTTTTTAACATTACTCAACTCCCCTTCGACGCTCACATCGGCAAAGTTGGCCTCCAGAAGCTGCTTGATCTGGTCGGTCAGCTCCGAAACGGTGGGAACTTCGAGTTGCAGGTTCTGTTGAGGAGTCATACAGGCCGGAATGGTTCGTTTTGGTTGCTTGTGTTGTAAAATCCGGGAGTTAGTTACAGGCGTAACCCGGCTGGCGGATTGGCCCGTATCGACGACACTTTACACCCGGAATGCCAGAAAGTACTCAAAACGCAATGCCATATCCAGTGTAACTCCCGGCGGAATTCGCTATATTTCGCTTCGAATCCCAACGACTTGCAACGAACTTCTCATGACGCTGACACCTGACCTGCTGATTCAAAACGTCAAGCCTGTAACCGACACAAAGAAAGGGGGCAAAAAGGTTGATCTTCGTATCCGGGGCGGCAAGATCGACTCTGTCGGAGATGGATTGAAGCCCGAGCCGAACGAAGAGGTGTATGATGCGGAGGGGGCCTACGTTAGCCCCGGCTGGTTCGATATGCACGTTCATCTGCGTGAGCCCGGCCAGGAGCATAAAGAGACGATCCGAAGCGGCTGCGAGGCGGCAGCATTCGGCGGATTTACCGAAGTGGCCTGTATGCCCAATACCGATCCGGCGATTCACACCCGCGATGTTGTCGAATATATCAAAAAGCAGTCTTCGGAACTGCCGGTTGAGGTCTATCCCATTGGTGCGGTGACCCGGGAGCGTAAAGGGGAGTCACTGACCGAGATGAGCGATATGAAAGAGGGTGGAGCTGTCGCCTTCAGCGACGATGGAGATCCTGTCTGGAACAGCCAGATGATGCGGCTTGCCCTGGAGTACTCCGCAATGCTTGGAGTACCGGTGATCAATCACGAAGAGGATCTTGATCTGTCCCGGCCCGGCCATATGCACGAAGGGGAGATCTCCGCCCGTCTGGGCCTTGATGGTACTCCGGCTATTGCCGAGGAGGTGATGATCGCCCGCGATATTTTGCTGGCAGAGTTTACGGGCGGGCATATCCATGTAGCTCACATCAGCACGGCGGGTGCGGTCGATCTGGTTCGGAAGGCGAAGTCCGACGGAATCCGGGTAACAACGGAGGTGTGCCCGCATCACTTCGACCTGACCGATGCCGAGGTGCACGCCAGGGGGTTTGACACAAATGTGAAGATGCATCCCCCGCTGAGAACGGAGGAGGACGTGGAGGCGATGATCAAAGGGCTGAAAGATGGGACTATCGACGCCATCTGTACCGACCACGCACCGCATGCTGAAGAGGAGAAAGAGGTAGAGTTTATCTATGCTCCGAACGGGATTATCGGACTGGAGACCGCCTGGAGTATTTCTGTGATGCGTTTGTTGCAACCGGGCCACCTGGAATTGAATCAACTGATCGATAAACTCGCTTTTCAGCCTCGGAAAATTTTGGGGCTCAACCTGCCGGAGATCAAGGAGGGTGAGCCGGCCAACCTGACTCTGTTCAATACCGATGAGTCCTGGAAGTTTGATGAGAGAGAGGTCCGCTCGAAATCGAAAAACTCCCCCTGGCTTGGGCAGGAGTTGACCGGACGAGCCGTGGCGATTTACAACAAGGGACGCTTTGTTGAAAATCGACTCAGAAACTGAATGATTGAACGTGTTAACCGGGTGGCCGGCAATGTTTGGACGATTCCGACGGTGAAATTATGATTTTGGCATTTGAAACAGCGACCGAAGTCTGTTCGGTAGCCATTGGAACCGGTGAGAGCCGGATCGGCGAGTTGCGGGAGACGGGGCGCGGGATTCATTCGGAAAAGACCTTTCTATTTGCCGAAGAGCTTCTCAAGCGTCATTCGGCCGACTTTTCGACAGTTACCCAGGTTTTAATCAGCCGGGGGCCGGGCCAATATACCGGGTTGAGGATCGGTGCAGCCGGGGTCAAAGGGATGCTGTTTGGCCGGCAGATACCGCTCTGGAGCATCGGGACGCTCGAAGGGTTCGCCGCCGGTGTGATTCTTAAAGAGGGGTTCAGCGGCCGGCTTCATTCGGTTATCGATGCCAGAAGGGAGCACCTCTACCACCAGCTTTTTACCGTGGAGAGTGAGAGAGTAAGCGCGGGAGAAGCGGAGATCATCGAAATCTCGAAAATCGATCAAATGATCGGTGGCGGTGACCGGATTGTGGGTACAGGGCTGGAGAGACTGGTCTCTTATGGTGAGCCCGGTGTACAGTTTTTTGACCGGGAGTCGATATCGGCGGCAAATCTGATTCGGGCCCGCAAAGACCGGCGATTCAGCGGCTGGTTTCAAGAAGAGGAGCCTGCGCAGTTTGAACCCGACTATTTAACAGCCGGCCAGGTCAATAACAGCCGGCCAGGCTCTGCTGGATGAACGGCTGCAGGCGATTCTGCATTTTAGCTTCGGGGGATAATCACTATTTTGTGTTTATTACCTGAAATGGCAGGTTCGGCAATCTGCACGACAATTGAACGTCATTTGCACGGCAAACTTGCTTAATGAAAACAGCGGATCGATCGATCCGCTTGAAATTGATCGAATCATGAGTTGGTTCAAGCGAAAAGACAGTAACATTCAGACCGACAAGAAGAAAGAGATGCCGGAAGGGGTCTGGGTTAAGGTTCCCAGCACCGGAGAGACTGTTCACCGGCGAGAACTTGAAGAGAACCACTGGGTGGACCCTTCGAGCGGCTACCATTTCCGAATCGGGAGCCGGCAATATTTCAAAATTCTTTTCGACAACGGAGAGCATGAGGTTGTCGCCGAAGAGATCATGCCATCGGATCCGCTGGAATTTGAAGACCGAAAGCCCTACAAAAAGAGAATAGCTGAATCTCAGAAGAAGACCGGACTCTCCGACGCCTGCCGGGTGGGTACGGGAAAGCTGGACGGACTCGATGTTGTGATCGCATGTATGGATTTTTCATTTATCGGCGGCAGTATGGGTTCGGTAGTGGGTGAGCGGATCGCTCGCGCCATCGACCTTGCCAGAGAGAAGAAGATTCCCCTCATCATAATTTCTCAGTCCGGAGGAGCTCGAATGATGGAGAGCGTCCTCAGTCTGATGCAGATGGCCAAGACGTCGGCCAAACTGGCCCGCCTTGAAGAGGAGGGCGTACCCTACATCTCGGTGATGACCAATCCGACAACCGGCGGAGTCACCGCAAGTTATGCGATGCTTGGCGATTTTAACATTTCCGAACCGAACGCACTGATCGGGTTTGCCGGGCCGAGAGTCATTCGCCAGACGATCGGGCGCGATCTTCCCGACGGGTTTCAGACGGCCGAATATCTGCTCGAGCACGGTTTTCTCGATTTTATTGTCCCGCGCACCCGGTTGAAGAAAAAGCTGGCGACCCTCCTGAGACTCGTGCTGAACCGGAACGGGAATTGAAGACAAGGTAACGTGTAGCCTGGTTTCTGCTGATGAGGATCAGTCTGTGACTGCCGGGTGAAGAATGAAACATCAGCTCTGCTCATGAAATTTGCCGATTATGCAAAAATTTATGTGACGGCCGGCAAAGGCGGAGACGGGATGGTTCACTTCCGCCGTGAAAAGTTTGTGCCGAAAGGGGGGCCGGACGGCGGAGATGGAGGACGGGGCGGGGACGTAATTCTCAGAGGCAACAGTCAGCTCAATACATTACTCGACCTTCGGTATCGGAAGTTTATCAAGGCGGGCCACGGCCAGAATGGAGCCGGCAGTCGGAGAAAGGGGAAAGATGGTAAAGATGAGGTGTTGGAAGTTCCGCTGGGAACGGTTGCGTTCGATGCCGACAGCAAGGAGCGGCTGGGTGAAATTGTAGAGGATGGAGAGGAGATTGTCATTGCCAAAGGCGGCAAAGGAGGACTCGGTAACTGGCATTTTAAAAGCTCCACCAACCAGACTCCGCAACAGGCCCGGCCGGGAGGCGACGGGGAGGAGAGAACGCTGGAACTGGAATTGAAACTGATGGCGGATGTGGGCCTTGTTGGTTTTCCGAATGCCGGCAAGAGTACTCTTCTGTCAGCCGTATCGGCAGCCCGGCCCAAAGTGGGCGATTATCCCTTCACCACACTTGAACCCAATCTCGGTGTGGTGACAATGGGCGACTACCGGAGCTTTGTGATGGCCGATATTCCGGGAATCATCGAAGAAGCCCACAAGGGGAAGGGGTTGGGTTTGCAATTTTTGAGGCATATCGAGCGAAACAGGGTCCTGCTGTTTACAGTTGCAGCCGACAGCGAGATCGAACAGGAGTATCAAGCATTGATTCATGAATTGAGAGAGTACAGGTCCGATCTGCTGGACAAACCGAGGATTCTGGCCGTCACCAAAATGGACCTGGTGCCGGGCTATGAGCTCGACCGCAAAATTGAAATTGACAGAGACGTTCCGATCGTTCATATTTCGGCTGCGACGGGTCACAATATCGACCTGCTCAAAGAGACCATCTGGAAACTATTACAAGAGAGTGCCAGTGACGAACATGAAAGTCAAGAGACATCATCGGGAGATCATCGCCCTCAAACTGATCGATAATCTGGGTAATCGTCGAATTTGCGAACTGCTTCGCTGTACAGACAATCCATCCGACATCTTTTCCGGCGATATCGGTATGCTTTGTCGTATCGAAGGGATCAGCCGGGCTAACGCTGAAGCGATCAGCCTGTTTGACCGCTGGGATACGGTGGATTCAATATTGGCAAAAACTGAGAGTTCCGGAGCCGGTCTGATTTCGATTCCGGACCCCGAATATCCGCAGCACCTGGCCCGGATCTACGACCCGCCACCGCTGCTCTGGGTACGCGGTGATCCTATGCTGCTCTCTGCACCCTCGGTCGGGGTGGTGGGCACACGATCGATGGACAGATACGGCCGGTCACAAGCAGAACAGTGGAGCCGGAAGCTGATTCAGGCCGGGTTTGCAGTTGTAAGCGGGCTGGCGACCGGTATAGATACAGTTGCACATCAGACTGTAGTGGAAGAAGGCGGCAAAACGGCGGCCGTACTCGGCTGCGGGATCGATATACATTATCCGAGACGAAACGGCCCGCTGGCCGAACAGATCGTCGACCGCGGCGGGTTACTTGTTAGTGAATTTCTGCCGGGAACCAAACCCTTTCCGGCTCGGTTTCCGATTCGCAACCGGGTAGTCAGCGGCCTCTGCCTGGGTGTGCTGGTGATCCAGTCGGGGGTCAAAGGGGGAAGCATGATCACCGCACGAAGCGCAATCGACCAGAACCGCGAGGTGTTTGTAGTTCCACATAATCTGGGACGGTCCAAAGGTGGAGGGAACAACCTGCTTATTCAGTCCGGTGAGGGGAAACTGGTATGCGGGATCGAAGATATACTGGAAGAGCTTCCGGTCGAAAGATGTGAGGAAAATGAAAGGGGGCAAAGCAGCCGCCCCGAAGCTGCAAACCGATCCGGAAAACCATCAGTACAACTCAACCCATTGCCGAAGTGGAAGCGAGTCGAACTGTCGGACGAACAGCGAGACCTATGCCGGCAGTTGTCCGACGGGCCGGTGCAGATCGGACGTCTGGTCGGCCATAGTTCCCGGTCTGTTTCCGAACTGTTACCCATTCTTCTCGAACTGGAGATGATGGGAGTGGTCAGGCAGCTGGCCGGCAAATATTTCGAACTTCGGTAAAGATCGGAGTCGCCAGGTTTGAACCGGGTTAGCAAAGCTGCCTGTTCATGTTGTATCTTGCATTCGTTACACTCCACAGAACTTGTATATTATCAAGAAGAGTGAACGTATGTTTCGAGTCAGAAATACCATATTGTCCGAAGAGATCGCAACAACCCGTTTTGCATGTGATATTCGGCGTTGTAAAGGAGCTTGCTGCGTCGTCGGCGAATCAGGTGCCCCGGTTTCAAGAGATGAAATTCCTGCGCTGAAAAAAGCGTTTGAGGTGTTGGAAGAGGAGTTGCGGCCTGATGCGGTCGAAACAGTCCGCCGACAGGGCCTGATTCAGGGTGAAGCGGAAGAGGGATTTGAATTGAGTTGTGTGGATGGCCGTGAGTGTGTCTTTGTTACTTACACAGAAAACGGTGAAGCCCTCTGTTCGATACAGAAAGCATATATGGAAGGCCGACTGAACTGGGAGAAACCAATGAGCTGCCATCTTTACCCTATTCGATTGAAGAGTATCGGAAATCTCGAGTACGCCAAATTCGAGTATTACCCAGAACTCTGTGGTGCAGGTTGTGCCAATGGAGAAGAGAAGGGGATTTGGCTTTCGGAATTTCTGCAACCGGCTTTGGAGCGTCGCTATGGCCGTGAATGGGTCGAGGAGTTTAAAGCCGAATGTAAAGCAAGGCGGGAGGGGGTATATGAAACATAGACAGGGTCAGCACCTGGGGCAGAAGCAGTCTCTTCAACAGAAACTTTCCCCGCAACAGATACAATATATCAAGCTGCTTCAGCTGCCTGCCATGGCGCTGGAACAGAGGGTCAAGCAGGAGCTCGAGGTAAATCCGGTTCTCGAAGAGGCCGACTCGGAAGAACTTGAACAGCAAGAGAGCCTGCTGGAGGAGGAGCCGGAATCTGAAGCACAGGACGAGATGCAGGAGGAAGCAGATCTCGACCCGGTGGATCAGAATGAAGAGATCGACTGGGATTCATTTCTGCACAATACAGAGTATGAAGGGGAGTCATACGGCGGAGGGTATTCCGGCGGTGGAAACGAGGAGTGGCGGGATTTGCCCAATCCTTACCACGAGACACTGCTTGAAGAGCTGGAAAGTCAGGTTGCTCTGCTCGATCTGGATGAGAACGAGGAGCTGATTGCCGATCAGATACTCGGATCGCTCGATCCGGACGGCTATTTCAGAAGGGACCCGGAGTCAGTGGTTGACAATATTTCATTCAACCAGGGAGTTCTGGTGAGCAGCCAGCAGGTGGAGTATGTACGGAAGAAGATTCAGCAACTCGAGCCTGTCGGGATTGCGTCCCGGGATTTACGGGATTGTCTGCTGGTACAGCTCGAGACACAGGATCGGAATGATGAGGTGCGTGACCTTGCGATCCGCATTTTAAAGAAAGAGTGGTCGTCATTCGAGCGGAAACATTTTTCAAAACTGAAAAGCCGGCTGGATGTAAATGATGATCAGCTCAGGAGTGCCTTCTCCCTGATTCAGAGCCTGGATCCGAAACCCGGAGCGGTAGCCCACCCGGATGAGGACTCCAAACAGATGATCGAGCCGGATTTTGAAGTCAGGTATCAGACGCCCGAAGATGGAAAAAGTGAAGAAGAGGGAGAATTTGTCATCCAGCTCAATCAGCGTAATGTCCCTCCGCTGCGTATTTCGCCCCACTACAAGAAGATGTGGGACGATCTGAAAAAAAACAGAAAAAAGAAGGACAAGAAAAGTGAAGAGGGTAAAGCGAGAGAGTTTATACGTGATAAAGTGGAATCTGCGCAGTGGTTTATCGAGTCGATCCGGCAGCGTCAGAACACCCTGATGAGCACCATGCGGACGATCGTTGCGCTGCAGGAGGACTTTTTCAAGTATGGAGACGGGCTGAAGCCGATGATTTTGAAGGATGTTGCCGAACGGGTCAATCTCGATATATCCACCATCTCGCGCGTAGTCAACGGCAAATACGTTCAGACTCCATTCGGAGTCTATGAACTCAAATTCTTTTTCAGTGAAGGGATTCAGACCGAAGATGGGAATGAGGTATCCAGCTACGAGGTGAAAAAACTGCTGTCCGAGATCATCAAGAATGAAGATAAAAAGAAGCCTCACAGCGACCAGCAACTGACCGATATGCTGAAAGAGAAAGGGTTTAAAGTAGCGCGGAGAACGGTCAGCAAATATCGTGAACAGCTTAACCTTCCGGTTGCACGGCTCCGCAAACAGATTATCTAAAGCATATCGCCGGCCATAGTCAGACTGGAGAAATGGGTCAGATCTTGCAACAGGAGCAATACTGCTTGTTAGGAGGTGAGCGTCAGAATCAGGTGTATCTTTTCGGAAATCGGCGGGTAGAAAAGGGTTGCGGCCAGGATGAAAATCAGGAAAACGGCATTTAGCCCGATTGTCAGAAACAGGTAGAGGATTCGCCGTTTTGGCAGATTGCGCGCCACATCCAGAGCGGTGAGATTAAAGCTGAAAAACCAGACGGTGAGATAGAGGATCGACAAGAGATAGATCCAGATCTGTGAACCGCCGGCGTGGTAGACTCCCATCATCAGAATGACGATCGGCAGGTTGAGTTGAAGGAACCAGTTGTAGAGTGTGAATACTTGTGAGAACCTGGTTTTTCGACTGATCAGGTTCAGCCATGTAATCGACAGAATTTTGAGGAGAAGTGCCAACAGTAGTACAGAAATCATCAGCCCGAAAATTCCGGAGTATCCGACCTGATAGGCGGAAGTATGGTACTCCAGTGCGGTGAGTCCGGTTGGAGAAAGGGCACTGGAAATAAAAATATGAAATGCGAGTGCAAGGAGAGCCAGGTGTTGAAAAAACAGGATGGCGGCTGAACCTCCGGTTCTCTGATAGCTGTTGATCAGGCTGTCGGCAAAATAGTTATGGCTGGTAAAATATCGGAAAAGATTGCGGCGATAGGTGGGGTTGGAGCGGTAGTGAAGTAGCCAGGACCCGATCAGCAGAATCAGCCACAAGACCGGCCAGTTGAGATCAGGCTGTTCTTCTGGCAGAGCCGGCATTGGAAAGAGCAGCTCTTCATTAACGCTGTAAGCCCGCAATACCCGGCCGATGTCTGGATAGAGTTCGACTATCTCTGAGAGCCAGCCGTAGGGCAGTAACAAGATACTTTGATCTTTGCGGAGTTTAACCTCAATCAGATCATTCAGGCGAGATAAATCCTCACGGATCGATTCGGTTGAATAGAATTGGGCTACCGGCGAGTAAAGAGTCTCCGGAATCTCATTCGAAAGGTGAACCGTCTTAAATGAGAATCCATCGGGAAGAAGATCAAAATCTGCGTACCCGGACTGATAGTAGAGGTGGTGATGAAGATCGGCCGATTCAGACAGCTGCCGGGCATAACTGGATAGGAGGCGTAGCGATTCGGGTGTGATCTCGTGTGGGTACTGAAAAATTCCAAAACCTGAAATTAGTTCCGGCCGTAGATCTGTATAGTAACGAATCCACTCCAGGTCGGCTTCATAATAGGTTCTGCTCATCTCTCGCAATTCGTGGGCGGTGGTAAAATAGCGTTGCTGGCGAACCATCAGGGTAAATTGACGATGATCGGCCTGTTCGAGCAGGGACCGTGGTGCTCGGCCGACCACTTCAAGAATTGTAATACCGAGTTCGGAAAGCTGATCGAGTTCTCCGGGGCCGAGTTGTTCCTGCTCTTGCTCTGTTAGCCAGACTCCTACAATATGGCCCGGATCATCCTGGCGCAGTTCACCGATCCCTGCATGGATCGGGACTGCACAAAGCAGAATCACCGTGAGCCATACAAGTCGGAGTATCATCCTAAAACCGGTTTTATCAGACCGTTTCGGAACTATTGTCAATGGGCAGATCTCGGGTTTCCTTGAAGCTGGACAGGACGATATTGGAACGCGTTCGTGTAACTCCGGTCCAGGACTGGATTCGCGAAAGCAGTTTTTCGAAAGTTTCCGTGTTATGGGTTCTGACCTTCAGAATGTGTGATCCGTCACCGGTGATTGAATGGCATTCAAGCACCTCTGGTTCTTCGACAACCCGGTCTACAAATTTGGGGTAATTGCTGGAGCCGTCGATCTCCACGAAAATAAAAGCGGTAACGTCAAAATCGAATTTTTTCGAGTCGAGAATAGCACAATACTCTTTGATCAGCCCCCGCTGTTCGAGCTTTCGCATCCGTTCTGATACCGAGGGGACCGAGAGTCCGACGATTTCTGCAATGGTGTTACGCTGTGCTCTTCCGTTTTTTTGCAAATGGTTGAGGATCGTAATGTCGATTTCGTCCAGATGATGAATCATTCACTTCATTTATAGCCTTATAAATCTAATTTTATCAAAAATTATGCTAAATAAATTAGGATATCAATCGATTATAGGGGGAAATTTCTAAAAAAATTGGGTATCGGGCAGGGTTGACGGCTCCCGGCAGAAGGTCGTTCTGCATAAATTACAGTTTCTACAGTAGGATCAGGACTTGTATCTTGTCTGCGATTGAAACCACCTGGAAATTTTTAAAGAAACAGAGAAAAAGCTCAATACCATCATGCTCGACATACAGTTTGTCAGGGAAAACAGTGAAACGGTAAAAACCGGGATGAAACAGAAGGGGGAGGAAGACCTGTCGGTTGTCGATCGGGTCCTGGAGGTCGACCAGACCTGGCGAGATCTTGTGGTACAAGTGGACGAGTTGCGGGCCGAAAGCAACACCAAAGCGAAGCAGATCGGTGTGCTGAAAGGAGAGGGGAAGCATGAAGAAGCGGACCGCATCATCCGGGAAACCTCCAAGGCCAAAGAGGAGGTCAAAGAGCTGGAGAAGAAGATGCAGTCGGCCAAAAAGGAACGAGATGAGCTGCTGCTCAAAATCCCCAACCTGCCACACGAATCGGTGCCCGTCGGATCGGGTGAGGAGGATAATAAAGTGGTTCACAGCTGGGGAGAGCCCGACCGGTCTGACTGGAGGAAACCGCATTGGGAGCTGGCCGAGCGGACCGGGTGGATCGATTTTGACCGCGGGGTTAAAGTTGCGGGAGCCGGATTTCCGTTCTACCGGGGGGATGTAGCGCGGCTTCAGAGAACTTTGATCAACTTTTTTATTGATGAGGCTGTCGGCCAGGGGTATGAGGAGCTGCAATCACCATTTTTTGTCAACGAGGATTCGGCACGCGGGACCGGCCAGATCCCGGACAAGGAGGATATGATGTATGAAATTGCCAGAGACGGATTTTTTCCGATACCGACCGCCGAAGTGCCGGTGACCAATTTTCATCGGGACGAAATTCTGCCCGGGCAGGAGTTGCCGCTGCGTTATGTAGCGTACACACCCTGCTGGCGGCGGGAAGCGGGCTCCCACGGAAAGGATGTACGGGGGCTGAACCGGCTGCATCAGTTCGACAAGGTGGAGCTGGTCAAGATCGTCCGTCCGGAGGATTCCTATGAGGAGCTGGAGTCGCTGCGCCGGCAGGCCGAAGTGCTGCTTGAAAAACTGGGCCTGCCTTACAGGACTCTGTTGATGTGCACCGGCGATATGGGATTTACCCAAAGCAAGAAATATGACCTGGAGGTGTGGAGCCCGGGGCAGAAGCGGTGGCTGGAGGTGAGCTCCTGCTCAAACTTTACAGACTATCAGGCGAGAAGGCTGATGCTCAGGTATCGAAATGATGACGGCAAGCCGGAAATAGCGCATACACTCAACGGGTCGGGACTGGCTCTGCCAAGAGTTATGGCTGCGATTCTGGAGGCTTACCAGACCGAAGAGGGAAAGGTAGAAGTTCCGGAGGTGCTGCAGGAGAGGATGGGGAAGAAGCTTATAGCTGAAAGCTGAAAGGAGATTAAAGCTGAAAGCTCAAAGCTGAAAGGAGATTAAAGCTGAAAGCTGAAAGTTATGCTACTGCGTAGAGTTTCTCCTCTTTGAAGTTGAGCAGCATTTCGAGGATCGGCTTCATCTCTTTTTCTTCCATGATGGCCGCCCGGAGCTTTTTGCCGTTCCGGATCCCTTTCAGATATTGGCCGTAGTGTTTTTTCATGATGATCACCCCGTAACGTTCGCCGTGGTGGGCTACCGAGAGCCGCAACTGTTCGGCGCAGAGTTCGAGCCTCTCCTGAACGGTCGGTTCGGGCAGCAGCTCGCCGGTCTCCAGGTAGTGGCGGGTCCGGAGGAAAATCCAGGGATTGCCGATCGCCCCGCGGCCGATCATCACACCATCTACACCGGTTTCGTTAAACATCCGCTCGGCAGCTTCGGGAGAATCTACATCTCCGTTACCGATAATCGGAATCTCCAGGCCGGGTGTTTGCTTCAGCTTTTTAAGCCACTCCCATCGGGCCTCTCCCTTGTATTTCTGATTTCGGGTTCTGGCGTGAACGGTCAGCGCCTGAACCCCGACATCCTGCAGCATCAGCCCGACCTCCTGGATCCGAATGGTGCTGTCGTCCCAGCCGAGCCGTGTTTTTACCGTTACCGGTTTGTTCCGGACCGCATCAACCACCGTGCCGGCCATCCGTTCCATCATCGCCAGATCTTTCAGGCAGGCGGAACCGGCGCCTTTTTTAACAATTTTATAAACCGGGCAGCCGAAATTGACATCGACCAGGTCGGGGTTGTTGAACT
>SLKI01000064.1 GCA_007134695.1 Balneolaceae bacterium | reverse complement strand
TGGCCCCGGGAATCGTCTCCCCGGTTTCTGCATCTGTAACCTGGCCGCTGATTGCACCCGTTTGGGCAAGTGCAAAAGGTACCAGACACAGAGACAGTCCAATCGTGAACAGTAGCTTTTTAAGCATAATTATAACCTGCTTGTTTAATGGATGATTTGTGTGATCGCACTCATTCTGAATGGATGGAAATGATGAATAAGTACAGTTACACTTCGAAGAAATCAGACTGGGCCTGTTGTTTCAATGGTTTTGGGATAACCCGGCACAATAACGTGACAAGGTGCATTTACGTGGGGTGAACTTAAAAGCACTTTTAAACACTGAAAGAGTCGAGAAGTCTCTTGTAATTGCGACTCATCGTCAATAATTCACCATTGTCCATCGTAACCTGATAATCGCCGTGAAACCAAGGCTCTATCACCTTCACTTTCGAAATATTGACGATAGTGGATCGGTGAATGCGAAAAAAGATATTCGAATTCAGCTTCTCTTCGATATTCTTCATGGTTTCCCGAATCATATAGTCTCTCTCGGGCGTGATGATCTTGATATAGTTACCTGACGATTCAATCCAGTTTATGTCGGATGTATCCAGAAAAAAGATCTTGCTATCCTCCTTGACCATAATTTTTTCGGGATTTGCCCTGTTCTGCTGAATCGCTACCAATAAATCTTCTACTGTTAATTCCATTGCGTCTGCTATTCGGGTAATGATTGAACGTTTCGACTTCTCAAGTGCCTTGCTCATCCGCTCTTCCTGAATCGGCTTGAGCAGATAGTCGATCGCATGAACTTCAAATGCCTGTAAAGCGAAATTATCATGAGCGGCTAAAAAAATAATTTCCGGCAGCGGGTCGACCTGCACCTTATCCAGAAGCTCAAATCCGTCGATCTCATTCAGCTGTACATCCAGAAAAACCAGGTCGGGGTTCTCTTTATTAATAGTTTCAAGAGCATGATTCCCGCTGCCACAGCTCTCGATCACCTTGAACTCCGGCTGTTTTTCCAACAAGCGCTCAATATCGGCCCGGAACTCCGGTTCGTTAACTGCTATTATAGATCGGATATTCACCATTTCTGCTCACTCAATGAAACTGATATCAGGAGAAAATCTAATGCAACGGAGTGACCCTTCCTATACGTGGTAACGTGTTTTGAATTAGATTTACAATATTTATACACGATTTACGATTCATGTAACCAGGCAGATCTATTTATTTAACTCATGTAAACCTGGCTTCGACATAAACCCCCGGTGTTTACATTTTTGTTTCAGCCGAACTGATTTCATTACTCCTTACGAGCAATTCAGCACACCATTTTGCCTCTCATCACATTTAGATTTGAACAGAAGAGTCTGGTCCCTATCATCAATTTACATTTAAGCCCGGCATCACACTATTGACCTCTCTTTTTCTCAACATACAAGACCTCAAACAGCAGAAAAGGAAGTAATCAGTGATGCCGGGTTTTTTTTTATAAGTGGTGCCGGTTTTTTAAAAATGACTTTTCTTCTCTAATGACTATTACGGTTTCTGATATGAAGCCGGCAGCTTCCCTGAATAGCACCCGTCTTTAATGGTAACCAGCTTCAAGGGCACCCGACTCCTACTCTTAGATCACTCTTCTTCCCTATAATCACTTCTGTATGAACTTTTGCACCTTTTTTTGAATGCTGGCACCAGTCGGATTGTTTTTAGTATAATTAAAGGCTTAGAATTCTCGTCAGACAGCGATAGCCTCGTTTCTGACAACGAATGATTCATCAGGATTTCATATTTCTTGCGTGGAATTCAATGCAATAACTCCAACCGTCCAACCCAATCACCATACTAATGCTCCTTTTTCGACTTTTACTCACTCCTTTGCTGTTGTTTGTTTTTGTTACGACGGCCACTGCAAACCCAAACCTCACAGACGACTCCGAGCCAATTCGATCGGTCGATTCCGAACCGATCCGATCGGCTGACTCCGAACCACTCCCGGCCTTCGACTCCGAACTGATCGTACTCCACGACGTGAATCTGCTCACGATGGAGGATGAACAGATCCGGGAAGGCTACTCCGTGATCATTCAAGACGGGGTGATCCAGTGGGCCGGGCCTTCTACAGAGGCGGATATTCCGGATGACGCCCGCATCATCCGTGGAGAGTATTATGTGATGCCAGGTTTGTCCGAGATGCACGCACACATCCCGTCGGCCAACCAGGGTGAAGAGGCGATGCGAAATACGCTTGCCCTCTATCTCAGCTATGGATTGACCACGATCCGGGGAATGCTGGGGCAGCCGGCACACCTTGAACTGCGCAGCCAGGCCGAAACGGGTGCGATCGTCAGTCCGAGAATTATCACATCGGGCCCCTCCTTCAGCGGAAATTCGGTCACAGACCCGGAAGCGGCAAGAGAACGGGTTCGTGAACAAGTGGAGGCAGGCTACGATCTGCTGAAATTTCACCCGGGACTGAGTCTCGAGGTGTTTGAAGCCACCGTCGATGAGGCAAATCGCCTTGGAATGGAATTTTCCGGCCACATATCACTGGATGTAGGGTTGGAGCGAAGCCTTGCAGCAGGTAAAGGGTCGATCGACCACCTGGATCGCTACATGGAGTTTCTTGCCGGCGACGACGCCGACCGGGACGATCCGCCGATCATCTTCTTCGGCTACGATCTGGTTCCATATGCGGATGAGGCCCGAATTGCAGAAGCAGCCCGGCGAACCGCTGATGCCGGAGTCTGGAACGTCCCTACCAACACCCTCCTCGACAATATTTTCAACCCAGCCAACAGCGTAGAAGAGATGGTGGAGTGGCCAGGCATGGAGTTTGTCCCTTCCAATGCACGTGAAGGCTGGAGTAATTATGTCAATCAGCTTCGAAACAGTGATGCATACGACCCGGAACAAGCCAAACGGTTTCTCGAGCTGCGCGCCAAGTTAACACTCGCCCTTCATGAAGAGGGAGCCGGTTTGATGCTTGGAGCCGATGCACCCCAGGTGTTTAATCCACCCGGATTTTCCACCCACAGGGAGTTGAAACTGCTGGTTGATGCGGGGCTCTCACCGTTTGACGCCCTGAAGGCCGGAACCGTGAATGTGGGCAAATATCTCGGCGAAGAGGATCGAACGGGCAAAGTTGCCGAAGGGTACCGAGCCGACCTGATCCTGCTGAGTGTAAATCCGCTCGAAAATATCCCGTTTCATGCAGAGATCGAAGGGGTGATTTCGGCCGGCGACTACCTGGATCGTGCTGCAATCGATGAGATTCTCAACAGGGTACGAGCGGCTGTAGATTAATTGAAGTTGGGCGGGCTGTTTGAACAAGCCCGGCCGGTTGTCAGTCGACTGTGAAGGGCACAAATCCCGGATCCTCTTGCTGTCACAACAAACCGTTCTGACGGGCGCGTGCTTCGAGCATCGGTATGATTTCGTTGTCGAGAGTCGAGAACAGATCTCTGCGATAACCCCGGGTGTTCACACCACTGCCGGTTTGAGTGGTCGTGGTGATCACCGCATCCAGTTCGGGCAGAAGCATGATATACTGTCCGCCATTGCCAAACGCATAGACCATGTGGTAATCACCGGCCATCCGGCGAAACCAGAGATAGCCGTAGTTATTTTGTCCCCGGCGCCCGGTCACCGGTTCCACTGATCGGATGATCCAATCCTTCGAAACCAGTTGCTCTCCGTTGTATTCGCCCAGATCCAGCATCAGCCGGCCGATCTTGACCATATCGCGCGGCCGGAGTGCCATATTATTTCCGCCCAGGTAGTATCCTTGCGGATCGCGGTCCCATCCGCCGACCTGTATATCCATCGGCCGAAAAAGGTATCGGTTGGCAAACCCAAGGCCGCTCATCCCAGCCCCCCTTTCGATCGCTACCGAAAGCAGGTGCGTATTGCCCGTGCTGTAGGTTCTGTCCACGCCGGGGCGGCCGGTCATCGGCCGGTCGAGTTTGTATCGTATCCAGTTGCTGCTGGTCACCCATCTGCCGTAGTTGCTTCGGCTGGTTGATGCGAGCCCGCTTCGCATGGTAAGCAGATCTTCGATGGTGATGGAGGCTTTGGCCGAATCGGGATTGGCGGCAAAGTAGTCCGGGAAATAGTCGGCGATCGGCTGATCAACTCCTTCAAGATAACCCTGCTCAATTGCTATGCCGGCCAGAATGGAGAGGATGCTTTTTGACGCCGATTTGATGTTATAGGCTCGTCCTGCATGCATGCCGCGGAAATAGGTTTCGGAGAGCAGTTCACCGTTCTGGCTGACCAGAATGCTGTTGATCGGCCCCATCGATTCGAGGCTCAGAAGGCTTTTGTTCAACAGATCCGGAGAAAACTCTTCAAATCCCGGCATATCTGCAGATTCCACCCCTGCTGAAGCATTGAACCCGGCCGAGTAAGTATCATCGGTTTTTTCATCCATGCCGGAGTCTACCGCCCTCTCCTCCGGCCAGAACGAGATCGCCACCAGCAGCAGAAAGGCTGCGGAAAATGAAAGCAGGTATATTGCAGATGATCTGATTCTCATAATTTTAAAAAAAGTACAACATGATGAGCGAACACTCAATAGTTCACAAACTTTTATCTGGCGCGGAGGATTTCATAAGTTCCTTATAAAATTAATTTTAAATGCCTTGGCGTGCCTCACCGCACCGTTTCGCCGCATGCCGTTCTGCAATATGCCGAGTCGAGGCGTACCGTTCCGACGAAAAACTACCCTATTTTCAACACCTTCGCCCCTCTGCCCCCGCCGCTTTTCAACTCTTCCAAAGCGCGATTGGCCTCTTCCATCGGGTAGATCTGCACTTCGGGGCGTATTCCGGATGATGCGGCCATGCGCAATATCTCCTGCACATCTTCACGCGTCACGTTGGCCACCGATTTGATCTCCTTCTCCATCCAGAGATGTTCGGTGTAATCGAGGTTCAGCAGATAACGCCGGTCGTTATCTTCTTTTCGGATCGCGTTAACCACCAGCCTCCCTCCTGGCTTCAGGTTGGCCATCGCCTCGACAACCGGTTTCCATGCCGGTGTGGTATCGATCATCGCGTGAAGCAGCTGAGGCGCCCGATCTTCGGTCGCTCCCGCCCATTCGGCGCCCAGTTCCAGGGCAAACCGGCGGGCTTCTTCATTACGGGCAAACACAAAGATCCGGCTGTCGGGATAGAGGTATCGGGCAAGCTGCAAGACCAGGTGGCCGGAGGCTCCGAAACCGGTCAGGCCCAGATGTTGTCCGTTCTGCAAGCCCGTCAGCCTTAGCGAACGGAAGCCGATCGCGCCGGCGCACAACAACGGAGCGGCCTCTTCATCCGACAGCTCATCGGGAATGCGTACCGCATAGCCGGCCGGCACCGTCATATACTCTGCATATCCCCCGTTTACATCCCTGCCTGTTGCAACAAAACGCTTACAGAGATTCTCCCGGCCGCTTTTGCAGTATTCACACTCCCCGCACGCCGAGTGGATCCAGGCCACCCCGACCCGGTCGCCAGTTCGGAAACCCTCATGACTCGCCTTGTTTCCAAAGCCTTCTACCCTGCCGACCACCTGGTGCCCTGGCACAACCGGCCAGACAGTGGGCGGTGTGCGCCCTTCAATCTCATCAAGCTCGGTGTGACAAACCCCGCAAACAGAGTTTCTGATCAGCAGTTCACCTTCATCCGGGGATGGGGTATCCAGATCGGCCGGCCGAAGCGGCCGGTCGTTTCGCTCCATGTGAGCGATTCGGTCTAGCATCATAGCTTTCATAGGCGGTGAGGTCTGATTCGATCCACTATCCGATTCCGGCGGAAAGAGCCGGCAACCGGTCCCATTTTAATCTATTTATCTACAATTTTTAGCGCTTCATCGTTTCTTTAAAGGCAGTTCATTTTGTTTCTGCCCGGCTCGGTGTATTTTCAAGCTGGCATTGAATTTTCAAGCCGACGATGAATTCAAATCCGGACTCATCAAACAAGCGCAACAAAACGGTCTATTTAACCTGATCCTGCAACATTGATCTACGAATTTAACGGTTACAAACCTGTTATTCACGAAAGCGCCTATGTTCATCCCCAGGCTGCCGTGATCGGCAATGTGATCGTCGGCCGGGATGTCTACATCGGCCCCGGTGCCGCCCTGAGGGGCGACTGGGGAAAAATTGTGATCGAAGATGGCTGTAACGTCCAGGAAAACTGTACGATCCACATGTTTCCGGGTGTAACGGTTACGCTCGAAGAGAGCGCCCACATCGGCCATGGAGCGGTGATCCACGGCGCCTGCATCGGCCACAACAGCCTGGTCGGGATGAATGCAGTGGTGATGGACCGGGTCGTGGTCGGTTCCGAATGCATCATTGGAGCGCTCTCATTCCTTAAAGAGGAGATGCAGGTGCCTTCCAGAAGCCTCGTAGTGGGAAACCCGGCGAAAATCGTCAAGAAGGTGAGCGATGAGATGATCCGCTGGAAAAGCGATGGAACCGGCTGGTATCAGCGCCTGCCCGGGCAACTTCACGAATCTCTCCGGGAGTGTGATCCGCTCCGGGAAATCCCGGAAGGCAGGAAAGATCAGGAAGGCGGCTATGAGACCTGGGGAGAGAAGAAGAGCTGATCGGCCACAATCCCATCCCGGTATTATTAAACCCTTTCACCTCTTATATTCCGGGCAGGAATCTCAAACACCAAACATATTTCTATGATCAGGGTCACCTCCTACGCACAGGGTAATTGGGTTGAAAAAGGAAAAGAACAGGAGCTGAAAAGCGCCATCGACGGCTCGCCGTTAGCAACGCTGGCAGAAGCGGATCTCGACTACCAGGCGATCTGTGACTACGCACGTAATACGGCCGGCCCGGAGCTTCGGGAGATGTCGATCCACGAACGGGCGTTCAAGATCAAATTCCTCGCCAAACACCTTCTCGAACGCAAGGAGGCCTATTATGAGCTCTCCAGCCATACAGGAGCAACCCGGCGCGACTCCTGGATCGATATCGAGGGAGGCATCATCACCGCATTCGGGATCTCCAGCCAGGCGCGGCGCAATCTTTCCGACCTGCCCTGGCATGTCGAAGGCGGCCAGGTTACGCTCTCCCGAAAAGGAACCTTTACCGGTCAGCATATCTGTGTGCCTCGCCACGGAGTTGCAGTACAGATCAACGCATTCAATTTTCCGATCTGGGGCATGCTCGAAAAGCTGGCCCCGGCATTTATCGCGGGTATGCCGTCGATCATCAAGCCCTCTCCGCTCGGCTGTTATCTCGCCTGGACGGTTTTCAGGGATATTATCGACTCGGGTATCTTGCCGGAAGGCTCGGTTCAGTTTATCGCTGCAGACAAACCGGGCGACCTTTTCGATCACCTGATCAGCCAGGATGTAGTCGCATTTACCGGCTCGGCCGAAACGGGCAATAAGCTAAAATCACACCCTAATATTGTTGCCAACAATGTGCGGTTTAACCTGGAAGCCGATTCGCTCAACTGTTCCATACTCGGCCCCGACGTAACGCCCGATATGGAGGAGTTCGATCTTTTTGTCAAAGAAGTTGCAAACGAAATGACAGTGAAAAGCGGCCAAAAGTGTACCGCCATCCGCCGCACCATCGTGCCCAAGGAACGGGTGGATGATGTGGTAGAAGCGTTAAAAGCCCGCCTTGATAAAACGACCGTCGGCGATCCGACGAATGAGGAGACCCGGATGGGGCCGCTGGCCAGCTCCGAGCAGGCTGAACGGTTCGGCCGGCAGGTTCAGAAACTGACCGAAGTAACCGACACGATCTACGCGGGCGGCAACGGACAAAACGGAGCGTTCGCCGGCGCACGGCTGCTGCTCTGCCATAAACCGATGCAGGTCGACGAGGTCCATTCGCTCGAAGCGTTCGGGCCGATGACCACCATCATGCCCTACGGATCGGCGGAGGAAGCTGTCGATCTGGCCAACAAGGCGGATGGCTCCCTGGTCGGCTCGCTCTTTACCGCCGACGACCAGATCGCAAAGCAGCTCACCCTCGGCTGCGCACCTTATCACGGACGTTTCATGGTAATCAACCGCCACAGTGCAGGGGAATCGACCGGCCACGGTTCGCCGATCGCCTCGCTGGTCCATGGCGGCCCGGGCCGCGCTGGCGGCGGAGAAGAGCTCGGAGGTGCCCGCTCTGTACTCCATTATATGCAGCGAACTGCGATCCAGGGCTCACCAACAACCCTCATGGAGATCACCGGCCAGCACATCAAGGGAGCGGAGACCCGTGAATCGGATCTCCACCCGTTCCGGAAATATTTTGAAGAGCTGCAGGTTGGCGAGCATCTGATCACCCATCGAAGAACTGTCACCGAAGCAGACATCGTCAACTTCGGCAGCCTGAGCGGCGACCACTTCTATGCCCACTTCGACGAGGTAGCCGCCAAAGACTCGATCTTCGGCAAAAGGGTCGCCCACGGTTATTTTGTTCTTTCGGCGGCGGCGGGAATGTTTGTTGACCCGGCTCCCGGGCCGGTGATGCTCAACTACGGCCTTGAGGAACTGCGGTTCCTCTCCCCGGTTTACCCCGGCGATACGATCCAGGTCAAGTTGATCGTCAAGAAAAAGACGGTTCGCCAACAGCGGGAAGATGACCCCAAACCGTTCGGTATGGTCTGGTTCGATGTTGAAGTCCGCAATCAGAATGAGGAGATGGCTGCCGAATACACAATTCTCACGCTGGTGGAACGGAAGAATCGGCTGGATATGGATCAGGGCGATTAAAGATGCATTGGTTGAATGTAAATTTTATCTTTGCAGGAAATTAAAAATCATCCAGACATACATATGCCCGAACAAGGATCTATCACCACCTCCATTGACAAGAAGATCTACACGATCGAGTTCCACCACCCAAAAGGCAACTCCCTGCCCGGCAAGCTTCTAAGGGATCTGGCCGATACCATAACCGCAGCCGGCAACGATGAAAATTCCAGGGTAATTGTTTTACGAAGCAAAGGAGACGGGGCATTCTGCGCCGGAGCTTCGTTCGATGAGCTGCTGGCCGTCTCAAACTTCGATGAGGGCAAACACTTTTTTATGGGTTTTGCCCATGTTCTCAACGCGATGAGGGCCTGCCCCAAATTGATCATTGCCAGAATCCATGGCAAGACAGTCGGCGGAGGGATCGGGCTGGCATCAGCCGCCGATTATACCCTGGCACACAAATCTGCTTCCGTCAAACTGAGCGAACTGGCCCTGGGAATCGGCCCGTTTGTCGTCGGGCCTGCAGTCGGACGGCGGATCGGCACGGCTGCCTTTGCAACACTGTCCCTGGATGCCAAGAGCTGGTATGATGCGGAATGGGCGGAACGCAACGGCCTTTTCAATAAACTATTTGATACCAAGGAGGAGCTGGATGCGGGAGTCGACAAGCTGGCTGCCGACCTGGCTTCTGCCAACCCGGAGGCGATGAAGGAGCTCAAACAGATCATGTGGCAGAGCACCGGTCACTGGGACTCCACCCTGGAGCAGCGCGCCGAAATCAGCGGTCGGCTGGTAATGAGCGATTTTACACGAAACTATATCGAGGAGTTCCGGAAAAAGAAGTAGCTGCCCCAACGGGAACAGACTCTCGAAGAGTAATTAAGCGCACCAATGACTATCAATCATCCATCAGAAAAGCATTTCCCACACCCTTGATATTTGCTTTTGCAAACTCAAGACTGAAACGGGTGCCAGAATCGATCGGTTGATAGGAATAATCGGCCCCCAGCTGAATAGATAGTGTCTCGATCAGCTTCAAGCCAATTGACCCACTCATGGAATGCCGGTCAAAATCCTCTGGCAAGCCGATACCGTCATCATCGATCTGCAGAAAAACCTGGTTATCAGATTCGTGTAACTCTATACTCACCTTGCCCTTATCCCTGTCAACATACGCATGTTTTACGATATTGGTAACCACTTCATTGAGCAGCAGAGAAAACGGAATCGCTTGGTTAATGTTCAGTTCCACCGGTTCGAGCCGGTATGAAAATTCAATTTTCGGTGAGACCTGGAATGTTTCCAGGATATTTAACACCAGCTGTTCGAGAACCGACTCGAGTTTGATTTTCGAGAAACTTTTCGACTGATAGTTGATCTCATGAATCGTCGTCATCGTACGGATGCGGACGATACTATCGAGCAATTTCTGGCGTACACCTTCATGATCCTCATCCATCGCTTGCAGCTGAAGCATGCTCGATATTACCGCCATGTTATTCTTAACCCGGTGATGCAGTTCCATCAGCAGCGCTTCTTTTTCTATCAGTGACTCATTGAGTTTCTGTTCCCGAATTTTGCGATCTGTGATATCCTGCATCGCGCCAATAATCCGAACCGCCTCTCCCTCTTCATTTCTTACAACAAACGCCCGGTCATAAATGTCTTTATAGCTGCCGTCGGCACACCGAAACCGGTATTCAAGCTGAAACCGATCGATCTGCTCCGACTTCACCCGGTCAATCCGTTTGAACACCTCGGGACGATCATCCGGATGAATTTTTTCCCGCCACCACTCAGCAACATTATCAACTTGTTTCTTGTGGTAACCAAACATTTTGTAGATGTTCTGGTTGTATTGGTTTGTATCTTCCACCAGGTCCAGATCCCAGATCGTATCGCTCGTCGCTTTGGCAACTCGATCATATCGTTCAAGACTCTCCTCAAGTTTCATCCCGTAAAGCTTCTGTTCAGTTATATCGGTTAGCGATCCCACAATCCCGATTACCTCCCCATCTTTGACGACCGGCGCCTCCTGCACGCTGACCCAGATCAGCTCTCCATCTTTTTTACACAGCTGCAACTCATAAGGCGGCTGCGGTTTTCCGGATTCGATCGCCTTTTCTGTCGATTCCAGGCCCTTTTTGTTGATCGGATGGTCGGTCGCAAAATCGGTCCATTTCTTCTGTGCCTCAGCAGGGGTATAACCTAAAAAATCAATACTTTGCGGACTCAAATAGGTGATATTTCCATCCAGGTCATGTCTGTAAAACAGGTTTGTGCTGTTTTCGATGATTTCACGAAGTTTCTGCTCAGTTTCCTGCAGCTCCTGCCGGATTTTTATCTGATCGATTTTCAGCATCAAATGATCTGTAATCGATTCAAGAAGTAGCCTCTCTTCTCTCAGAAATGGCCCTTCATCAAGCTCGGGCCTCTCTTCAAGATAGGCCACTCTTACCTGAAGCTTCCCATATTCTCCCGCACTCCGCTCGCACTCAAGAATCCAGGGAGTCTCCTCAAATCCAGACGTGTGATACCGCTCATCTGCAAACGTAATTTCTGCCTCGGTAATTGACGGATAATGCCACCCTGCCGGCAACAGGCCGGTAGCCGTTTCCAGCAGATCTTCAACAGAGAGTACTTGCTCATTGAGATTGGAGATGCGGTAAAGACACTCCTGCTCTTTGACGCGTTCCTTCAGATCAGCATTCGCCTTGTCTCGTTCCTCGACGATCCTTTCGATCGAATCGATTACCGATTGATACTGCTGCATCGAATCGGCAAAGTTTTTAGCCGTCGTTTTTTTCTGCCGATAATTTTCCAACTCGCGCACCATCATCGGTACCAGCCGGCCCGGCTTCGTCTCAACTACATAATCGGCAAGACCAGACGTCATCAGGTTCAGCGCTGTTTCCACCGAATTCTCATCAGCAATTGCAATCACCGGGAGATCCGGATCGACCGTCTCCAACTTTGACAGGAGTGCCCGGACCTTCTTCTCATCCAGTTCGAGGTTTACAACAACAATTTCCGGATCAAATTCCGACAAGGAGTTATCCAAATCTTCTGGCCGGTTGATCTGATGAGTATCGAACTCGTGTCCAGATTTCTTGAAACTGCGCTCAACCAGTTCCTCAGTACTCTTCCGGTGGTGAACGATCAATATGCGAAAAGGGAAGGCCAAAACAGATTTTGAGCAGGTTAGAAGTCGTTTGTGAAGATTTCAACACCGGTATCGGGTTATCGTCCGATAAAGTGTAAAAGTGTATTAGTATAAGATCCGATTCGAAACGTGAGCCGTCTGTATATTTGTTCTACCATATAGATGACAGAACCTTTATTTTCAAAGAAACGTTAAACCGCTTCCATAACCAAATAATTTTTTTTCAGCTATGCCGAACGCCTACTTCCATGTCAAAGAGCCGAAAAACGAACCCTATAACTCCTATGCTCCGGGCACTCTGGAACGCAAATTATTAAAAGAAAAGCTCCATGAGCTCAAGTCAAAGGAGATCGAGATACCGGCAATTATCAACGGAAGAGAAGTCAAAACAGACCGACAGGCTGATGTGGTCATGCCTCATAACCACGGTCATAAACTGGGTACCGTTTATCTCTGTGGTGAGAAAGAGGTCAAGATGGCCATTGAATCGAATCTCGAAGCTCGAAAACAGTGGGCGGAGATGCCGTGGGAAGAACGTGTGGCAATCTTTCAGCGTGCAGCCGATATGGTCACCGGCCCGTGGCGCTACACGATGAATGCATCCACCATGCTCGGCCAGTCGAAAACGCCGCAACAGTCCGAAATCGAAGCGGTCGGAGAGCTGGCCGATTTTCTGCGGTTTAACGCCTGGTATCTGGCCCGCATCATGAAGGATCAGCCCTATTCTCCCGACGGAATGTGGAACCGTCTTGAGTACCGGCCGCTGGAAGGATTTGTTTTTGCTGTCACCCCTTTCAATTTCACGGCGATCGCCGGCAACCTCCCGACCTCACCCGCCATGTGTGGGAATGTGTCGATCTGGAAACCTGCGACCTCGTCGATCTATTCCAATTACTTTTTCATGAAACTTCTACAGGAAGCGGGGCTTCCCGACGGTGTGATCAACTTCTTGCCGGGCAAGGGGGCTGATGTGGGAGACCCGGTGCTGGACAGCCCGCATCTGGCCGGATTACAGTTTACCGGTTCAGTCGGCACATTCAACCACTTGTGGAAGAAGATCGGTGAGAATATCGACAACTACCACGCTTATCCCCGGGTAGTTGGAGAAACCGGCGGAAAGGACTTTATCTTTGCCCATCAAACCGCTGATGTAGATGCTATGGTAGTTGCCGCACTGCGCGCAGCTTACGAATATCAGGGACAAAAGTGCTCGGCGGCTTCCCGTATGTATATCCCCGAGTCGATCTGGCCGGAATTCCGTGAAAAATTTCTGGCTGAAGTCGAAAAAATACCCGTAGGCGATGTGGAGGACTTTTCCAACTTCATGGGCGCTGTAATCGACAAAAAGGCCTTCGAAAGCATCACTGGCTATATCGACTATGCAAAAGAGTCGAACGAGGCCGAAATCCTGGCCGGGGGCTCCTATGACGACTCCAAAGGATGGTTCGTGGACCCGACGGTAATCCTGACAGAGAATCCGAAATTCAAAACCATGGAGGAGGAGATCTTCGGGCCGGTTTTAACCCTCTTTGTCTACAAGGATGAGAAATTCGAAGAAACGCTCGACCTTTGCGACTCGACCTCACCTTTCGGGTTGACGGGCGCTATCTTTTCCGAAGACCGGTACGCTCTCAAACTGATGAGCGACAAACTGCGAAATGCCGCCGGCAACTTCTACATCAACGACAAACCGACGGCAGCGATCGTCAACCAGCAGCCCTTTGGGGGAAGCCGCAAGTCGGGAACCAACGACAAAGCGGGAAGCGTCCCCAATATGTACCGATGGCTGTCGATCCGGGCGATCAAGGAGACCCGCGTTTCGCCGAAAGAGTGGAGATACCCCTACATGGAGGAGGAAACCACCGAATTTGCCGAGGTCGATAAGAAGTAATGGCCGGTTACAGTCACAAATTTCAGTTGCAGTAATTTGAAGATCAAATCATTCCGGCGATTCGCTTGAGTGCATACTCCAGATGCGTTCTGTTATAACGGTCGGATGAACTTTGCAGAGCCGATTCGATCTCCTCGCTCAAAAGCCGGAGCTGCTCCCAGACCAGCGGGCGGATGTCCGACTGCTGGATATGGAAGTCGGTACGCAACTCTTCCATTCCAATATCGGGGCGATAATCACCGGGCGGAGAAGGGGCCTCTGCGGACGCTTCGGTCAGCAGGTACTCCATGCGATCCAGGTATGCCCTCTGCAGGTTGCGTCGGAAGGCGTCGATCGGATCTCCCGAAGAGAGTTCACTCCAAAGGCCGCTGCGCAGATCGTCAAGCATATCGGCCGGGCCGTACGTCGCATCCCCCAGCAGGGCATGCTGCTCGACCAGCCGCTCGAGACGGTGCTCGGCCAGCAAACGCTTGAGGCCTGTCTCCTGGTACCAGCGTATCCGTTCCACCGAGCCAACATGCTCAAAACGCCGCAGCAGATCCTTGTCGAGCAGCCAGTGCGGTGTGGAAAAGAGGTGTTCCTGCAGAAATTCCATCGATCGCCTCTGGTCTTCTCGCGAAAGCGCCGTGAAGACCGCCCCCTCCTGCCCGAATACTTTATGCTGCTCGAGTGAACCGCCGATGGCGGCAATGACCCGTTCAGTCAATCTGCCCCAGTGGACGTAGAGTTGCATATAGCGCATCATCACCTCCTCATAGGTCTCACCCTCCTCACCCATCCAGTCGAGCAGGTTGGGGACCACACGGTGCAGGTTCATCATGCCGAGTTCGCTGGCACGAACCCAGTCGTCACCGATCGACTCAGTAATTTGGGTCGGGTCGTAGTCGTCGAGGCCGTAACCGAACTGCATGGCCGGATCGTCGGCACGCTCACGCACCCACGCGTCGAGAATCTCCCGCTCCTCATCGGCTGATGCGGCCTCCGGAATCGGGCGATAGCCCCACTTGACCGCCCAGATGTCGTACTCGCCGATCGAGCGATGAACCTGAACATCCCCGTCCTCCGGCTGGGCAACATAATTGAATCGCGTCCGGCCGACCACCGAGGCGGAGTTGCCGTACTGTTGAGTAAACGAAGGTGAGCGGAGCGAGTCCACCGGGTAGGCGGTGTTAGCCCGCTGGTTGTGCGGATAGCCGAGGGCGTGTGCCATCTCATGGGAAACCACATAGCGCAGGTAGCCGCCCATCTCCTCGGTAGACAGATGATGCTTTTGCACCTCAGGATTCCTCGGCCCGGTCTGGCTGAGTGACCACCAGTGGAGACGTTTCATCACGTTGTGATACATATTCATATGAGCCCGGATCGTTTCTCCCGAGCGCGGATCGACCACATCCGGGCCGGCGTTGGCCGAATGGATCGGGTTGGCCACATAGCGGATCACCGAATAGCGCGAATCGTACATGCTGAAATCGGGATCGTCCACCGGCGCCATCTCCGCCCGGATCGCGTTCTTGAACCCGGCCGCCTCGAACGCCTCGTTCCACTCCTCGACTCCCTCCTTGAAATAGGGCCTCCACTGCTCCGGTGTGGCCGGGTCGATGTAAAATACGATCGGCTTCTTCGGTTCGACCAGCTCGCCGCGCCGGAACGCCTCCATATCGGACGGCTCGAGCCGGAAACGGGTCACATACCGTTTGGTGTCGGTAAACTGGGCGTCACTTCCATAGTCGGTCTGCGAGATACTGATCATCGCCACCCTTGAGTCGAAATATCGCGGCTGCATCGGCTCCTTAGGTAACAGAATCATGCTGTGGTTCACCTCCAGGGAGATCGACCCGGTCCGCTGCTGCGATGGCGGATTCTCGGCATTGTAGGTGAGCACCGTTCGCACCTCGACGTTTTCGGGAAAACTTTTAACATGCTCAAGGTAAGAACGGTTTGCATCCAGCCCCCGAACCCCATACTGATTCCGATGCCAGCTCTGCAAGCCGAACATCCGATGATCACTCAGATAGAGGCTGCTGACCTCAACCACCGCCACGCCGTCGCGCTGTTCAACAACATCGAACGCTTCGATAATAGGCGGAAAGTTGGAGTTTTCAACCGCCCGGAAGATCGGAAGCGTTTCATCGGCTGTGTTATCATAAGAGACACCGCGCAGCAGGATGCGGTCGCCCCGGCGCTCCCAGCGAACCACCTGCTGAGGAGCCAGACGGCCGCCGCCCCAACCCAGGCCCTGGGCGGTCCGCGCGATACGGCTCGAGATGATCATGTCGCGACCCAGCAGTGAGTCGGGGATCTCGTAAAAGAGTTGGTCGTCGGTCTTGTAAACTGTAAAGAGCCCTTCGATTCGCTCGGCGCCGGCAGGAACAGTTCGGTCAGACAGGCTGATGCGGTCGTTTTGCCGGTCGAGGTGATCGGTTTGTCCTTCTCGTTCGGCGGCAGTTTGCTCTGTAGTCTGGCAGGCGGTTGCCGCAAACAGAGTCACCGCCAGTACAAATACAACAATCGGTGAGGCAATCCGGTTGAATTTCAACAGGGTGGAGTGAAAGCGGAGAGTAGGCATAGCAGTGGAATTGAGAGGTTGGTCAGTTAAGGAAAAATTTTAAATTGGGACATTGAAGATTAGATCACTGTTCACATACTGAACAGTCATTGAAGATTTACTGATCACACACTGAACATTCAATGAAGATTTACTGATCATACAGTGATGTATTCACTGACCGCAAAGCTTACGAGACTTGTTCAAGAAGAGCAAGGATTCTGAAATCAACCGGCTGATATTTATTCTAATCTCCCTTATCTACCTTCGGACGCAACACTCCCCCGCACCAGTCCACTGTCGGTCTTCTCCCAGACACCCATCAACAGCAGCAACAGGGTCAGGCTGGCACCGAGTCCCCAGATCACCACAACGGCCAGGTCGTTCCAGAAGTCGCTCGCTCCGATCACGATCATCGGCACCAGGCCGCCCATCGTAGTCAGCGAAGTAATCATTACCGTACGCATCTTGTTGCGGTAGACCTGCACCCAGCTTCGCAGCCCGAAGATGCCAAGCGCTCTTGTTCGCTGCTTTTCGTGGATCAGCAGAATTGAGTTGTTGACGACCACTCCTACGGCCAGCAATGTACCGGCAATGGCACCCTGGTCGAAGTTGATATCGTGATAGAGAGCTCCTGTCATCACGCCGATCAGGCTGAGCGGAACGGCCAGAATTACCACTATAGGATCAAGCCAGTTTTCCAGGAGCGCAGAAACGATCATCCAGACGCTCAGGATTGTCAAAACCAGTAACAGCAGATAGTTTCGAAGCTGATCATCCTGGCCCCAGGAAAAAAATCCGCCGCCAAACTGAATTGAAGCTCCCACTGGAACCGGCACTTCATCAAGTGTCTCCTCTATCACATTCGTTGCCAGCCGGTGAGGGCCAAGAAAATCTACTGATACCGTCCGCTGATACGACTGATTTTCGCGAATAATTCTCGGCAGTGTTTTCTCACGGCTTAACTCGGAGATCTCACGTAAATTGAACATTTTATCTCCACTTCGCCGTGCCTGTACCATCAGATCTTCTTCGTATGTACTATGACGCTGGCTGCGGCCGACCAGGTGCAGTCGTTCCCCGGCCAGCTCCACCTGACCCCACTCGTTCGTCGGATTCACGTCCAACTGAATGGCATCGATCACTTCTCGCCGGTCGAGACCTTTGAGTGCTAACCGCTCCTCATCCAGGTTCAATACATAATGGAACATATCACTTGCCTGCCACCCCACCCCGTGAATATCAACTTCCTGAACTCTTGGATGCCGCATCAGCCGCCGCTGGATATCTTCGGCCAGAGCCAATAGCTCATCATAGGAAAAACCGTGCAGCCGGATCCGCTGGCCAGATATGGATGTTCCGAAACCTGTACTGTAACTATCTCCGAGGCCGCTGATAGAAATTCCGGAATTACCGGTACGGGCTGCCAGAAAGGACGCCTCACCGTAAAATTGATATGGTTCGCTCCGAAACAGATACTCATCCTTAATGTAGAAGATGATTCGAGCACCTGAATATTCGGAGATATTTGTCTCATAATAGTCAAATGCTTCGGCATATGGGGCGGCAATCATCTCAAAATTTTTGGCCATTTTGTCGATTTCATCAATCGGTGTGCCCTGCGGGGTACGAATATTGATAAAAATCCGTTCCTGATCACGGCCTCCCCAGGGAGTACCGAAGTAGGTTTCATTGAAAAACTTGTATGTAAGTCCACCAATCCATGGATCGATGTCACTGCGATGGTCAAAATAGGTGCGCGTGAACTCCGGCCAGCGGGTCTCCTCCCATTCCGGTTCTTCAATTGCAAACAGCGGGATTCCGAATAAAGCGATCAGCCCCAGGTAGAAGGCCCATCGAAACCGATGCCTCCAGTAAAATCCACGCAGCATAATCCGGTTTAGCAGACGTCTCAATCGTCTTTTCAGAGAACGCTCCTGACCGCCGGCTTTGGAAGGCACCAGCCAAACCAAAGCGTACGGAATCCAGCTAAGTGCGATCAACACCGAAGAAACGAGAGTAAGTGTCAGAGCAACAGCAAGTGGAACGAGAAAGATCTGAAGCTCTTCCATGGCAAAAAAGAGGGGTACAAAAATGCCTACCGTAGTCAGCGTACTGCCAAGCACAGGTACAAAAGTGTAAGGTAACTCCTTCTTCACATGCTCAAGACGTCTTTCACGATCGGGAGGAAGGCGCGGATTAAGCTGCTCGAAGACGACCACAGCGTTGTCGATAATCATACCCAGAGCGACAGTCAGTCCGGCAAGTGTAAGCACGTTCATCGTATACCCGATGAAAAAGAGGATGCTGACACTCATCAAGAGGGAGAAGAGGATACTGCCAAGAATCACGAAAGGTGCCCGAAACCGTCGGATAAAAAGCAACAGGATCGTAAACACCAGCAACAAGCTGAATATCGATTGGTACTGCAGGTCGGCAAACTGTTCACGAAGCTCTTCGGTCGAGTCACGCTCGAGCTGAAGGGAGATGTCGGCGGGCAGCATTGCCTGAATCTTCTCCATTTCGGCACGAATCGCTTCGGCCAGGCGTATTGCATCCGATCCACTTTCGCGCAGAAAGGTCATCGAAAGGGCCGGTTTGCCGTTGAGCCGTTTGATGCTCTTGACCGGATAATCTTCGATCTCCACCCGGGCGATTTCGCCCAGCATCACCTGCCGGCTGCTGCCCGGTATAGAAACTTTCATTTGGCGAATCGCATCGATCGATTCGAATTGCGGCGGTACAAGCAGGCTGTAACGCGATCCGTGCTCCTCTGTGAAACCGCTGGAGCGCCAACTCAATTTGTCCCGCACTTCGGAGAGAACCAGACGGGGACGGATGTTGTGCCGCTCTATCAAATCGGTATGGAATCGAATTGTCAGTGCCGGATCTTCGGCACCCTGGATTTCGATCTCGGCCAAACCTTCATGTCCGAGCAGGGGTAAACGTATCTGCTCACGTGCAAATCGATAGAGATCTCGATTCGACCGGTCTCCGCTGATGGAGTAGGCCATAAATGTCTCCTGCTCCTGAAGCTCTTGCGGAATTGAGCGGCTGATTCTCGGTTGTCGAACCTGTGGGGGCAGCTCTTCTCGCAAACCGTGCAGATATTCCTGGAGTTCAAGTATTCGGTATTCGACCGGGGCATCTTTTTCAAAAGTGACTGTAACCTGCGAACGGCCTTCCTGGGTGACAGATCGAATCTGTTCAACATTGCGAAGGCGTGTGGCCGACTGTTCCACCCGTCTTGTAACCTCCTGTTCCATCACTTCCGGAGAGGTCGAACCCCAGTTGTAACTGACTGTAATGGATGGCAACCTGAGATCGGGCGCCATCTCCAGCGGAATATTGAACCAGGCAGCCACACCGATGACGGCGATCAGCATGTAGCTGAGTGAAATAAAATAGCGCCTTCGAAATATCTGCGTCATGATTTCACTGATTGTAATCCTGCTGGATCAGGCTGCATTTCCTCCTTAATCGACCTCGCCCGAATCTTCGAGGTGAATTTCTCCCGCCATCCGTACACGGACGGGTTGCAGATGGCTCAATGCAAAATGTTCCGCAACGGCGATGGTATCTCCCGGAGCTACATCTTCATGGTCGATAATAGCCCACTCAGATGTTTGAAAAACCGGGTCAACGTAAATCCATTCAACGATATCATTGTTAAGTTTGAACAACAGTGTCCGCCCCCCATCTCTGCTGAGAATGGCGGAACGCGGTACACGTGCCTGCCCACTATGCGACTGGATCTGTATACGTCCCTCAACCGTCATCCCCGGTTTGAGGATACGGTCGGGATTCGGTACTTCCACTATGACTTGTCCGGTCTTGCTCTCCGGGTCTACCACAGGAGCGACTGCCCGAATCACCCCTTCCCGATAATCTCCAACCGGAGTTGTAATTCGTACCGGCATTCCTCTTTCGAGCCGGCTCAGCTCCGCTTCCAGTACATCGAGTCGTACCTGAACCAGCTGGTCGTCTATCAGCCGACCCAGTTCAGTCCCGCTTGTAATATACGCTCCCGGACTGATTCGCTCGGGCACCGATATATAACCGGAATAGGGAGCGGTAACCACCGAATAGGAGTAATCGAGTCGGGCCCGGTCCAGATCCACTTCAGCAGCTGCCAGACCGGTTGTAATACGCAGCATCCGGTCATTCTCCTCCTCTCCGGATGATTCACCGGACTCCTGGCCGGCAGACCGGCTTTGCCGTTGCCTTTGTTCGATATTATAATCGACCATTGCCTTGTCAAACTCATTTTGAGCCTGACTGAGCTGATGTTCCCACTCCTGACGGTCGAAAGCGATAATCGTATCACCCTGCTCAACATAATTCCCATCATCAAGCAGTGATATCTCTACAAATCCACTCACTCTTGGACGAATGGTGATCTCCCTGTTGGGCGCTACCACACCTGAGCTTTCGATATGGAGGGTGAGCGGCCGGTCGTCCGCCTCTGCAAAAACAACATCCGGCCGTACATCCACATCTTCAGGAACTTCGGGGCGCTCCTCCTCATCAACCGGCCCGCAAGCGGTTATCCCAAACAGAATTGTGACTCCAAAAATAGCGATATACCTTGTCGTTCGTTTCATAGCCTTTGCATTATGTGTAATAAACTAAATAAATACAATTACTTTACATGTTCATTCGAATCAGGAGTCTCATCCGGCTGATCTTCCTCCGCGACCAAATGTGCCTTTTTCAAAATAAAACCTCGCTCCACCCTGCCGAATATGATTGGAATCAGGTAAAGAGTCAGAATGGTGCTGGTAACCATCCCTCCCATGAGTGCCAATGCCAGTGATTGGCGGAAAGCGTAACCTTCGCCGAATGGTATCAGCATCGGCATCAATCCCAGGATAGTCGTGATACTTGTCATAACCACCGGCCGGAAACGATGTTTGCCTGCCAGTTCGATCGCCTTTTTCAAATCACCCTTGTCAAGAAGATATCGCCGCATAAAATCCACTTTAAGTATCGAGTCGTTGACAGCGATTCCTGTCAGAATCAGGATTCCCATAAACGACATTGCATTGAGACCGGCCCCGGTTAGATAGACCGCCGCAAGCGATCCCACCCAGGCAAAAGGTACCGCCAAAATGATAATCAGCGGATATTTCAGGTTTTCGAATTGAATGGCAAGAATGATATAGATCACCAGGATACTCAGGGCAAGAAGGCGGCCCATATCGGTCATCAGATCCTGCACCATCACCGCGTTACCGGCTATCTGAACTTCCATTCCAGATTCACGTGTAAACTGCCTGACCGCACGTATCGTCTCTCCGCGATTCCACCACCAGTCAGCCAGCTCCCAGTCGGCAACATAGCTGAGTACCGGAGTCTGATCAACGCGTTCAAGCTGTTCGGGTTCCCGGGATCGCTCGATCGTTGCGATGTGGGAAAGTGGAATCTCACGATTCTGAAATCTCAAAGAGATATCTTCCGGATGGAAAACGGGATTTCTGGTTCCAACCAGCCGTATTCCGATCCGTTCATCTTGTCGATTCCAGTCGGTGACGTAGCTGCCTCGTGTGATCGATTCCAGATAGCGGATAACTTCCTGCTCGGTCAGGCCCAGCTGCAACATGCGGTCTGTTCGAAACCTCAGGTTCCAGGTATCGACCGTCTGATCAAACTGTTTTCTCAGCTCGACCGGAAGCCCCCTCTGATTCAGGCTGCGAACAAGCTCCGATGACATCCGTTCACTCTCATCACGGTTCATTCCCACCATCCTGAATATTACCGGCGGCTGGTCGGCGCCGATCATTGCACTCCAGCTTTGTGTTTCGGCTACAGGGTCCACCGTCCAACCTGGGAAATCGCGGTCAAATTGCCCGACCAACTCCCGGACTCTGCGGGCTTGTTCCCAGCCATTGACTGGTATCACAGCCGTAAACCTGTTGAGGCCCTCCCGCGCCAGATTGGCCAGATTGGTCTGATCGGTATACCCTCCTTCGAGCTGTATTCGCCCCTGACCAATTCCAGCAGCATGAACACGGTTTTTGAGTGCATGAGCTGCAAGCATGGTGGAGTGCAATGACGTGTTACCCGGAAGCTGCACCTGATAAGTGAGGCTCGACGGCTCATCTTCAGGCAGAATGGTTTTGGGTACAGAAATCAGAAACCAGGCAGCGGCTCCGGCCATAACGAAAGCGGCCAGAATAATCGGAACCGGTCGTTGCAACGCTTTCTGCAAGCTAGCCTCATACCATTCGAGCATCTGGTCGAAAAACCGGCGTGTATTGAGCTCACCGGCTTTACCTTCTTTGATTTTCTTTTTGCGCCGTTCGAGAATTTGCACCACAAGAACCGGCAATATCACCAAAGCTACCAGCAGTGAAGCAAGCAGGCTGATAGAAAGGGTATAAGCCTGATCCTGGAAAAAAGCTCCTTCGAAGCCACCGAGAAAAACCAGGGGCAGAAACACCGAGATCGTGGTAAATGTCGAAGCAGTCACCGCCAGTGCGATCTCTTTGGTCCCGACCGCTGCCGCCCGTTTAACCGACGGAGCCAACGGCATGTGCCGGTTGATATTCTCCAGAACCACAATGGCGTTATCGAGTAACAGACCGATCCCCAGGGTCAATCCGCTCAGTGAAACAATGTTGAGCTGAATTCCCGAACCAAACATCACAAAAAATGTGAGGAAGATGGACACCGGAATTGCGATCCCGATTGTAAAGGGGGTTCGTATGTCATTCAGAAAGAAAAAGAGGACAAAAAAGGCAAGAATTCCACCCAGAAGTAGGGTCTGAAGCAAATTCTGGATCGCTTTGCGGATGAAGGTGGCATCTTCGCGTAAAACCTCGATTCCGATATTGGGATACTGCTGGCGAATTTGATCCAGTAGTGGAACGAGTGTATCATATACTTCAACTGTATTGGTGCCAAACTCTTTTTTAACCAAAAGATTCAATACCCGGTCATCGTGCAAAAAAGCAAACGAGGTCGGATCGATCTCATCCATTTCGATCTCGGCAATTTCACCCAGCCGAAGCACCCTCCCCTGGCCAAGACGGATGATCGGCACTTCATTGAGCTCTTCAAGTTCGTTGATTCGACTCTCAATTTTGAGTGAATAGCGGTACCAGCCATCCTGTAGTTCCCCCGGTGAACTGAAAAGGTTGGCATCTTCGACCATCTGCCGAACCTGTTGCAAATTCAACCCGAACCGGTCGATCTCCCTGGGTAAATAACGAATCTGTACTTCGGGCTCAACCGCACCGACAGGAACGACCTGAGCGATCCCTTCAGCCTGTTCAAGACGACGTGAAAGTACCTGTTCGGCCCATCGTTTGAGAGATAGCCGTGTATCAAAGTTCTCATTCGGTCGATCCAGAGAAGTTATTGCAAGTACAGCGATCGGCTCATCAGCTGTAGTATTGAAGATAAGCTGGGGTCGCTCAGCATGTTCCGGTAACATAAAACGGACCTGGTCGAGCTTCTCCCGGACATTGAGAAAAGCCAGATCCATATCATGCCCCCACTTAAAATTGAGGTAGATGATACTTTGACCCTGACGGGCAAATCCGTGGACCTGTTCGATTCCCGGCACAGTACTCAATACCGCTTCAAGCCGCTCATTGACCCTGTTTTCAATCTCTCTTGGGGATGCACCCTGCCAGTCGGTCCGGACTACCAGGTTGGGTGCGTCGATATCGGGCAGAAGATCCACCGATAGTTCTTTCAATGCCAGCCCACCAAATATGAAGGTGGCCAGGATAAGGATAATCGCCGTTATGGGCCGGTTGAGAAGCATCTGATCTTGTTATGTAAGTGCGAACCTGTTGAAATGAATAGATTAACTCAGAAAATAAATTCCTGTAGAATCATAATATCTTAACTGCATATTTTCTTCAAATTTTGAATTCAATCTGTTCTATATCGATATTAAAGGCCCGGCTCTACCCTTCAACTATCCGGTACCGAACGATTTCCTGCAGGTCGGTCTCCGGGTCGGTCTCCTGAACATAGAGATATCCGTTCTGAATGGCTCTGATATTACGGTTTCTCGGCCATTCAAATCGGCTTTGGAGTTCACCTTCCGGGCTAATCACCCACCACTGGTAAAGATCTTCATCGTCGATAATGGTCGCCGCCCAAATACGATGCTCATCGTCCACTCTGATCTGGTGAAGTGCCGGCCAGTGCTCAGGGGCATCGGCAGTTCGTATCATACGTCTAAGACGGTCGTTGTCATATCGACTTGCCAACTCTTGCTGGTCCAGGAAGCTCTTTTCGTAAGGCACATAGATGGCTCGTTCATATTCACCCTGAGAGGAATAGATTCTGATCAGAAAATCTTCCGACCAAGCTGTATAGAACCGGTCATCGGGTGCCAGTGCAAAGAGAGGTCGGTCGCGAAACGGGGATCCCATAACCATAAAACCACCACCGCTTTCGTCGACCAGGGCCCCGGCGGCACGTTGAGCAAACACTTCGTTCGGTATCAGCTCTCCCTCCGAAGTGATCCGGTAGTAGCTGACCTGCCGTTCGTCATGCAGATTGTTCTGCGAAAATGGAGGGCTGAAACTTGTTAGAAAAGATCCGTCACGGGTTACGAAATAGCCGTTCGGCCATTTGCCACTCAGCTCACCACCAGACCAATCCTCCCGCATCAGCCGGACTGTATGTGAAAAGCGAAGGGTTTCCAGGTCGAAGGCATTGATTCTGCGTTGTGTCCAGTCGTATGCATAGAGAAAGTTTTCATCGGCCTGCGGGTTGGAGATGTTACCAAACTCTCCAGGCCCTTCACCTTCTCCACCGAGGGTTGTCAGGTAATTGCCGTCGGGGTCAAAGGCATGAAGAGAGTTCTGGTCGAAATCTGCCAGAAAGACCCGGCCGTCGGGAGCTACAGTGGCTCCATTGATGTTACCAAATATCAGTTCCGCAGTCTCTCCATAACGGGCTTCAGGTTCAAATTCGAAACTGTTTTGCGGTTCGGCATCCGGCTCGATCACGGCAAGGTTTTCCAGGGAAGCGATCTCCTCCGGAATTTCGATATCCGGCGTGGAGGAGCAGGCAGCGGCAATCAATAACAGAAAAGCGGGAATGAGGTTTTTTATCATGGTTACCAAGGGTTTTAAACAAGTTAAATATAACTAAAAGGTTATCAGATGTTATTGAATCCGGCTTCTACATAACAGGCTGCATTGATCCGGCATTTGATTAGTGTCCTGTTATTTCTATCAGATATTTAATTAGTGCCCGGTTTCCTCAATCCGATATTTGACAATCTGCTGAAGATCGGTTTCCGGATCGGTCTCCTGAACATAGAGGTGTCCATTTCGAATCGATTGAATATTGCGGTTTCGCGGCCATTCAAATCGGGTTTGAAGCTCACCGTCAGGATTGATTACCCACCATTGATAAAGCTCCTGATCGTCGATGATGGTTGACACCCAGATGCGATTCTCATCATCAATGTTAAGATGTCTCAGGGCGGGCCAAACCTCCGGCATATCAGCATTCCGTATGATCCGACGCCATGGATCGTCTTCATAACGATCAATCATCTCACCTCTGTCGAGCTGGCTGCGCTGATAGGGTGAATAGATCGCCTTTTCATAGTCGCCATCCGGGCTGAAAAATTTAATCAGAAACTCTTCCGACCAGGCAGACAAAATTCGGTCGTCACCGGCCACATCCAGTAACGGCATTCTTAAAAACGGGGAATACATGACGGCAAAAGAGTCTCCGCTTTGATCAGTGAGTGTTTGAGGAGCTCTCTGCCGAAAAACGGGTTCGGGATCAATCTCTTCCTCTCCGCTGATCCTGAAAATGGGATGAAACCTTTCTTCATTGTCATCCTGGCCCCGAGTGAAAAAACCGGAATAGTTTACCAGAAAAGATCCGTCACTTCGGATGTAGTAACCGTTTGGATACAACCCTTCGAGTTCCTCAATATTCCAGTCCTCCCGCATCAGTCTGACTACATGTGAAAACTGCAGCGATTCCAGATCGAACGCGTTGATTTGACGCTGCGACCAGTCGTAGGCATACAGAAAGTTATCATCTACTCTTGGCGTGGAGATGTTTCCGAATTCACCCGGCCCCTGGCCTTCCCGGCCGACCTGTGTGATATAGCTTCCGTAGGAATCGAAAGCATGGATGACATTCTGATCAGAATCTGCAATGAAGACTCGCCCCCGGTTGTCGACAGCCGAACCACCGAACCGGCCGACGAGTACCTCATCATTGTCGCCAAAACGTGCAACCGGCTTAAATTCGAAACTGTTTTGCGGTTCGGCATCCGGCTCGATCACGGCAAGGTTTTCCAGTGAAGCGATCTCCTCCGGAATTTCGACATCCGGTGTGGAGGAGCAGCCAACGGCAAACAATAACAGGAAATAAGAGGGAACTATAATAGCCGGAAATTTGAATATTGAGAAATTCATAGACCCCGATTTGTCTTGAAATTGGACAAGCGTGCCACATCTGTATTGATTAAGACGTAATAACCGCAAAAAAGTTGTAAACTGTTGAAATGAATCTTGATGAAGGATTGAAAAAACTCTTTTTCAATTTCTGCTAAGAATGTAGTATCCGTGATTTAAAAATCCAAAGCATTTTGCAATTTTCCGAAACCTTCTCATTTTGGGACCTATAACTCACCGAACGATATGTACAAGGACGACGAAATACGAAAGATTTTGAACCGGGCAGCCCAGTTGCAAAACCGGGTTACTTCCGGTGGTGGTGTCGGGGAGCCGCTCGGCCTCGAAGAAATCGAGAAGATCGCACAGGAATCGGGGCTGTCGGCCGAATATGTCCGGCAGGCTGTGATCGAGTATGAGGGAGTTCCGGTCGAAGAACCATTCTTTATCGATACCGGCAACAGGAACAAGGTGGAACTTCTTGGTTTTTCCCGAGGCACTCTCGATTCGAAAACCTGGGCGGAACTGCGTTCGGTAATCGAGTTTGAGTTCGATACGCCGGGGAGTGTCAATCGGCGGCCGGACGGGATCATCTGGAGAGCAAAACCGGTGGGTATTTTCAAAATTCTAACTATACGGAAATCTCCGGAGGTCGAAATCAGGAGCTCGGGGCGGCAGTCTGCCGTCAAGGTGCGTCAGGATCTGCGTACCTATCGGATTGCTGATTTTCCAGGTTATCTTGCAGCAGTGATTGCGATCGGATTGGCCGCCATCGGACTGAATGAGGGAGCAATCGAAGCACTGATGATCGGCGCAATCTTCGGAGGCTTGTCCTACTTGTTGTTCCGCTTGAGTAACAAACTGAGGGAGAAAGTCCGCCGAAAACTGAAAGAGACCACCGAACAACTTCAGTCGATCATCAACCGGCGCTATACGGCGAGCCGGCAGTTTGAGGAGAGAGACTCTCAACACGATAATGAGAAATCGGTAGATATTTCTGCAGAGATAAACGATCGGCAGGCTGAAAAGGAGGAGTCCGATTCTGAGCAGAGCGGCTCCGGGCGTAAGAAGAGAGATCGGGCCGGATAAGTTAGCCAGACCCGGGAAAAAAGATGAAGCCGACAAAAAACTGCCCATTGCCCGGTCGGCGCCTTTTCTATGTCAATGAAATCGTTTCCACGATTTTCGGCAATTTTTATTAACATCCATGCCGTATTGGTTAATCAACAACTATATTTTTTTCGATCTACTAATCTCATCCAGCTATGAAATTACATATTCTGTTCCCCGGACTTCTCTCTCTGCCATTAGCTTTGCTGATCCTTCTGCTGTCAGCCCCCACTCTGACCGCACAGGAGAACGATAACGACGAGTGGGACGTCACCGAACACCGCGCCGACTACGAGGAGGTAAGCTTTGAGGTGACCGAAGGGACCTGGATGAACCTGGACGTGAGCCCCGACGGTGAAGAGATCGTCTTCGACCTGCTCGGTAACATCTATATTATGCCGATCTCCGGCGGCGAGGCGACTCCGTTGCGTGAAAGCCTGGCCTATGAGATTCAGCCACGTTTCAGCCCCGACGGCAGCTACATCTCCTTTACCAGCGATGCCGGCGGCGGCGATAACGTCTGGGTGATGAAACGTGACGGTTCGGATGCCCGACAGGTAACCGGTGAGGATTTCCGTTTGCTCAATAACGCCGTCTGGGCTCCGGAAGGAGACTACCTGATCGCCCGCAAACACTTTACTTCGACCCGATCACTTGGAGCAGGTGAACTCTGGATGTATCACAAAACCGGCGGATCGGGCATCCAGCTCGTCGAACGGATGAATGACCAGCAGGATCTGGGCCAGCCGTTCGTATCGCCCGACGGCCAATATGTCTACTACAGCCAGGATGTCTACCCCGGCGGGATGTTTCAGTACAACAAGGATCCCAACAGCCAGATCTATGTGATCAACCGGTATGACCGCGAAACCGGCGACACCGAACGGGTAACCGGCGGGCCCGGTGGAGCCATCAGCCCGACCGTCTCGCCCGACGGCAAGAAGATGGCCTTCATCAAGCGGGTGCGGGACAAGTCGGTGCTCTATATCCGCAACCTGGAAACGGGACTCGAGCAGCCGGTTTATGACGAGTTGAGCAAAGACCAGCAGGAAGCCTGGGCGATATTCGGGCCCTACACCAATTTTAACTGGACGCCCGACGGGGAACACCTGATCTTCTGGGCCAAAGGCCAGATCCGCAAACTTAACGTCGAAACGCTGGAGATCGAAACAATTCCTTTTCAGGTAACCGCCAATCACAAGATTGCCGAAGCGGCACATTTCGAGTTCGATCCGGCTCCGGACACCTTTGAGGCTAAGGCGGTCCGCCATGCCGTCACCTCACCCGACGGCAGTACGCTGATCTTCAATGCGGCCGGCTACCTGTGGCAAAAACAACTGCCCGACGGAACCCCTGAGCGGCTTACCGACGGGGATGCACTGGAGTTTGAGCCCTCCTTCTCGGCCGATGGAAACAGGCTGGTGTATGTCACCTGGCAGGACGAAGAGATGGGGGCCGTCAAAACTCTCGATTTGACCCGAAGTAATGCCACACCGCAGCAAATTACCGAAGAGAAGGGCATCTACCGTGAACCCTCCTTTTCGCCGGACGGATCAAAGATCCTTTTCCGACGTGAGTCTGGAAACAGTCATCAGGGATATGTTCACACGCTCAATCCCGGCATTTATATGATGCCGGCTGACGGAGGCGAGATGCGGAAAGTTCACGACAGCGGCTCCGACCCGAGTTTCAATGCGGCCGGGGACCGAATCTTCTACCTGGGCGGCCCCTACCTGGGGCGTCAGTATAGAAGTATGGATCTGAACGGCCAGGATCATCGGACACACTTTACATCTACCTATGCCAATAATTTCGTACCCAGCCCGGACAACAAGTGGGTCGCATTCAATGAGCTTTTTAAAGTGTATGTGGCCCCGATGCCGAGAGCTGGTACGGAGATCAACCTTCACGCCAACACCCGGGCGATTCCTGTTGCCCAGGTGGCGGAAGACGCCGGCATCAGCCTGCACTGGTCGGGCGACAGCGACAAGCTCTCCTGGACGCTAGGTAAAGAATATTTCACCGTAGAACTTCAGCAGGCGTTCGACTTTCTCAATGGAGAGGCCGAAAGCGATCTGCCGCTCGGCGACCGGGAGGGGATCGATATCGGCCTGGAGCTCGACACAGATAAGCCGTCCGGCGTCGTAGCCTTTACCAATGCGAGAGTGATCACCATGGATGGAGATCGGGTGATCGAAAACGGCACGGTTGTAGTCCGTGAGAACCGGATCGAATCGGTCGGCCCGGCCGGGCAGGTAGAGATCCCGCAAGGAGCCCACATCAAGGATCTTGAAGGCAAGACGCTGATGCCGGGCCTGGTTGACGTACACGCTCATATCGGGAATTTCCGACATGGAATCAGCCCGAATCAGCAGTGGCATTACTTTGCAAATCTCGCTTTTGGCGTAACAACAGTTCACGATCCCTCTTCCGATACAGAGATGATCTTCTCTCAGGCCGAAATGGTTCGGGCGGGCAATATGATCGGCCCGCGAATCTTTTCGACCGGCCGAATCCTCTATGGCGCAGAGGGGGATTTCAAGGCGGTTGTCAACAGCCTTGAAGATGCCCGTTCTCATATCCGAAGGACTCAGGCGTTTGGGGCGACTTCCGTTAAAAGTTACAACCAGCCCCGGCGCGACCAGCGTCAGCAGGTAATGCAGGCTGCCCGTGAGCTGGGAGTTCATGTCTATCCGGAAGGTGGGTCAACCTTTACCCACAACATGAGTATGATCCTCGACGGCCATACCGGCATCGAACACAACGTACCGATCTATCCGCTGTATGACGATGTTCTTACACTTTGGGGCCACAGCGATACCGGCTACACCCCGACGCTTGTCGTGAACTACGGAAGTGTCAGCGGTGAGTATTACTGGTATCAGAACACCAACGTTTGGGAGAATGAACATCTGCTCACCTTCACCCCCCGAAGTGTTGTCGATGCACGCTCACGTCATCGCACCATGATCCCGCAGGAAGAGTACGAAGTCGGCCATATCGCCAGCGCCGCAGCAGCTAAAGATCTGTTCGACCGCGGCGTTACCGTCAATATCGGTGCCCACGGCCAGATGCAGGGGCTGGCTGCACACTGGGAAACCTGGATGTTCCACCAGGGCGGGATGAGCAATCTCGAAGCGCTGCAGACCGCCACCCTCAACGGCGCAAACTATCTCGGTATGGGTGATCATATCGGATCGGTTGAAGAGGGTAAACTGGCCGACCTGATTGTGATCGACGGCAACCCGCTCGAGGATCTAAAGGACACCGAGAATGTGATCTATACAATGATCAACGGAAGGCTCTTTGATGCGGCCACGATGAACGAGATCGGCAATCATCCGCGAGAGCGGCTGCCGTTCTGGTGGGAGAAGGATGGCTACGACGAGCGGTTCGACTGGCACGCCATTACCCGGGATGAGGCGGAAGCGAGCTGTGTCTGCGGCACCCGGCACTGATGCCGGGTGAGGCTGTGGTTCGCGGCAGCGGTTGCAGTTACGTGGATCACGGCCTCGATTCACACCGACCTGAAATAGCCTTAGTGGTCGCGATTTGCGGGTGAAGCTGCAATTCACAGCAGGGGCTGCGATTCGAAGCAACGACAATCAATCCTCCTCAAAGAGCACGACAAAACGCGCACCCTGAACACCGTCCCGGCGGGGCTCAGTATAAAAGTCACCTTCGATCTGGCGAACAAGCGTCTTGATCAGTGTCATGCCGAGCGTCTCCTGCTCAAATGGATCAAAATCTTCCGGCAACCCGACTCCGTTATCCTGAACCACCAGTTTCACCTGCCCCTCTTCACGTGCAAGCTGTACGTCGATCTGGCCGCTTGATTGCTCTTCAAAGGCGTGTTTGTAGGAGTTTACCACCAGCTCGTTGAGAAGCAGGGAGGCTGGAATTGCCTTCTGGATTGTCAGATAGATCGGGCCAAGATCGGTGGCGATGTCGACCGACATCTCCCGTTTTTTATGTGTTTTTTGAATCGCCTGCAGCAGTTTGCCGATATACTCATTGAGCTGGATCTCCGAGAAACTTTCCGACTGGTAGAGAAGCTCGTGCACCAGTGCTATCGAATGGATCCGGAGCTGGCTCTCCTTGAGCGGATTGATACTCTTGTCATCATCAGGCAGATTCCATACCTGCATCTCTAACAACCCGGATATAACCGCCAGATTGTTCTTCACGCGGTGATGAATCTCGGCCAGCAGTACCTCTTTCTCTTTCAGGGAGCGATTGATTTTTTCCTCAGCTTCTTTCTGGGCAGTAATGTTGCTGGCGACCAAAACGATACCTTTCGACCTGCTTCCGTTCTCGCTCAGATGAGAAAATGAGAGAATGACCGGGATCTCCTCTCCCTCTTTTGTCCTGTATCGGGTTTCAAAACTGACTTTCTGGCTGCTGTCGGCAATTCTCTTTTTCAAAATGTCTTGTTGATCGCCACTTACCAGGGACCAGAATGATTCACCCATAAGCTCCTCCTCACTATATCGAAGCGTTTCGGAAATACTTTGGTTGATCAATTCAATTTCAAAATTCTGATCGGTCACCACCAGCATATCTCCCATGGACTGGATGATATTATTGACATACTCACGTGAGACCATACTTCTGTTCAGGTTCTCCGCCATTTTGTTGAATGACTCACCGAGCTGCTCAAGCTCGTCATTTGTACCGATCTGTATCCGCTTGTCGAGATTGCCGGCTCCGATCTCATCGGTTGCCAGTGTCAGATGTTTTACCGGTCTGGCGATAGAATTATAGATGATATATGCCATCGCAAGAGCCAGCATGAATGCACCGAAAGTAATGACTATAATAATCATGGTGTTTCGATCGGCCTGCGTTCGGAGTGTGGAGAGTTGATGCTCCACCCGGCCGGTCTGTGACGAACGAAACTGCTCCAGGATCGGCAATAGTGTTGTCCTGAAGTAGGGCTCAATCGTCATATTGAACATCTCGTCTCTGAGTTCTATATCATCATCCAGTTCAAAAATTTCATAAATCAGCGAACTGTATAGTTCAAAACTTGATGAAAGCGAATCGGCAAATCTTGCCATCTCCCGATAAGTTCTCGCCAACTCTCCCTCTTTTTCAGAACTTTCTGGAATATCATCCCGGATCGATTCAAGATTCTCGCCGAATTGGTGCAAATAGTCTCTGGCGGCAGCTTCTGCATTGCGGCTGTTGAGCCGAATTTCCTCCTGATCTTCTACCTCCTGCTGGTGTTCAAAAATAAAATTTCGCGTAAATAGCAGGCTATTTTGAAGATTGGACTCCAGATTCGAAAGACGCTGCAACTCGTTAATTGAGCGTTGACTGTCCTCTATAAGACTGTTTTTAATGTGATTATTCAGAAGAAATGTCCCTGCACCCACCAGCAAAACCAAAAAAGCGACTGCCAGATAGCTCAGGAGCAGTTTTGAGCTTAACTTCATGCCGTACTGTTCTGTTGCAAACTTAAAATATAAAAGCTAATGTACAGCTTTTTTTCAGGATCTGCTCATTTTTATTGCTTCTAATTACTTGATGAACACCTCATATAATAGCTGATAAAACCCTCCAACATTGTCCATCTTCACGCACCCTTTTGGTCCCAGAGGGTTGTTCTTTAGAATTGAACCAGTGCTTCAAGCCGCTCGGAAATCGATTCAACCCCGGGAATGACAGCATTCATCAGGTCGACGTTATAGGGAACCGGAACATCCGGCATGGTGAGTCTGTCAACAGGAGCATCCAGATATTGAAATGCCTCCCGGGCCAGAACAGCTCCGATCTCGGCACCGAATCCGGCTGTCAACGTATCTTCATGAACAATCAGACAGCGATTTGTTTTTCGAACCGACTCCAGTACCCTCTTCTTGTCCCAGGGCATCAACGTCCGCAGGTCGATCACCTCTGCATCGATACCGGTTTCTTCCACCGCTTTCAGAGAGCGTTCACACATGGCACCCCAGGAAACAACTGTCGCCTTCTCTCCTTGCCTCAGGATCTTCGCCTTTCCGAACGGTACCTGAAAACGATCGCCGGGATAGGGCCGGCGAGCCGACCTGGCATCCAGCAGATTCCGATGTTCGAAGAAAATAGTTGGATTGTTGCTGCGCATAGCCGCGCGCAATAATCCGACAGCATCTTCGGCATTGGAAGGCATGGCGACCTGCCAGCCAACCAGGTGTGCAAAGAAACTCTCGTTCGACTCACTGTGCCAGGGATCTCCGCATTTTGCAAACCCTCCCGGCATTCGAATCACAATCGGAGCGCAAAACTTGTTGGCTGTTCTCCAGCGGATCGTACCACAGTTTTTGATCTGTTCAGTGGCCGGATCCGCATATTTTCGAAACTGAATCTCAGCCACCGGCATCAGGCCCGAATAGGCCATACCCACCGCTCTACCTACAATGCCTTCTTCGGAAAGGCTGGTATCAAAAACCCGCTCCTCTCCATATTTCGTCTGCAAACCCATCGTAGCAGCATGTACACCGCCTTTTGCGCCCACATCTTCTCCAAAAACCACCAGTTTGTCGTTGAGGTCTAGTTCTACATCCAGTGTACGGCGAACCGCTTCGACAATATTGATCCGCTGTTTTTCGGAGGTTGGTTCAAACCCAGGTTCAGGAGTATCAAATCCCTCAAGTGCCAGTCCGCCGACCGCCGGCTTCTCATACTCACCCTCGCTATCCTGCTCGGCGAACACCCACCGCTCAACCTTCTCCGTATCCGGGTCCGGGCGGTTCCAGGCACTTTCGGCGGCTTTGTCCACCTCACCACGACACTCTTCGGCCATCGACTCCCACTCCTTGTTACTCATTCGTCCGGAGGTCATAAACTGACGAAGTTTCTCCAATGGATCCTCATTCTTCTCCTCTTCAATTAATTCCGGGTCCTTGTAGGCCTGGTTGTCCTGGTAGGAGTGTCCTTGCAGACGGGGCATCACAAGGCGCAGCAAGGCCGGGCCTTTTCGCTCTCTCACATATTCAACGCTCTCAGACACCAGCCCGGATACCTCTTCCGGCTCTGTACCGTCTCCATCAAAAATCCGAATATTTTTAAAGGAGTAGAGGTTGTTGGCGATATTTCCGCCGGGTGTCTGAAGGCCCCGGGGAACCGAAATCCCGTAACCATTATCCTCAATATAGAAGAGAACGGGTAGATGAAGTGTAGTCGCCATGGTGAGGGCCGACCAGAAACCGTTGGTCGCAACCGACCCATCTCCGCCGAAAATTGCAGAAATCGCCCCTTCATATCGGCTGTCCTGCAGAACCGTCCGCCGATATTCGATCGCCTGGGCCCATCCAACAGCCGGTGTATACTGCGATCCGACATCTCCCGCCATAGGCAGGACGGTCGGCCCGTTATTCCCGGGCAGATTGCAAACTACCCCGATATCACGGCCATCACTGTAACCACCGGACTTTCCCATCGGTGACGCCAGTGCATCTTCGGTCGTCAAGCCAAGTGACAGCATGAGTGGGCGTGACCGGTAGTAGGCACTTGCCGAATCAAACGGATGTGTCAGGTGAGCCCCCATCAGGACTTGCCCCAGCTCATGACCACGAGCTGAAAATTGATAGAGCACTTTTTTATCGGGCACCAGTTCCGACTCCTCCTTCTCATCCATCGCACGGGAGAGAAGTATCGTTCTGGTCACCTTTTTCCAGTCGAGTTGTACAGAGTCCTTCTTTTCTTTCGTCTCAGGCATAGATCTTTTTAAAATTACGCTCAAAATGGTCCATATCTTCCCGGGTCCCGATGGTTATCCTGATGCCGTTCGGAACCCCGAAGGCTTTCATCTGGCGCAAGATAACACCGTTTTCGAGCATTTTCCCGGTAAATTCCGATGCTTCATCCTCACTTCCGAGCAGCATCAACACTGAGTTGCAGGCCGAAGGGACATATCGAACACCATATTGATCAAACAAGCTATAGAGGCGCTCCCTTCCCTCTTCGACCACCTCCAGAGATTTCTTGATAAAATCCTGATCCTCGAGCGCTGCCAATGCGGCAGCCTGTGCCGGAGCAGTCGGTTCAAACGTCAATTTGGCTTTCATCATCTCGGCTATCAACTCTTTGTCAGCCATCCCATACCCGATTCGGAATCCGGCCAGGCCGTACGCTTTGGAGAAGGTGCGAAGTGTGATCATGTTAGAAGGACGGCTTTCCCCTGACGTGAAGGAGGGGTAGTCGGTCAGTTTCCCCGTATATTCAAAATAAGCCTCATCATTAATCAGAATCAGTTTCTCCGGCAATTCATCCGTCAGCCGGCGAAGTTCGGCATCGGTGATGTAGGTCCCTGTCGGATTGTTGGGATTAGCCAGGTAGACCATCCGGGTCCTGCTATCCACAGCGTCCAGCAGGGCATCGACGTTGAATCTGTACTCCTCGTCCAACGGCACCTTCTTGATCTCGGCTCCCCGAACACCGGCCTGTACAAAGAATCCGACAAAAGTTGCATTGGCCGTTACCGCGTTCTGCCCATCCAGGAAAAACGTGCGGCAAATAATGGAGATCACACTCTCCGACCCGTGTGCAAGAATCAACTCATCCGCATCGCAGCCATTGAGTTCGGCCAGTTTTTTTCGCAGTTTGCGAGCGATCGGATCGGGATAGTCCTGAATCTGTTTCAATGCTTCAATTACAGCAGGCTGAACCGCAGAGCTGCACCCGAGCCGGTTTTCATTTGAAGCGAGCTTGGAGATTCGCTCGGGTTGATAAATCTCTCGAACCTCATCGATCGTCTTGCCGGCCACATATGCCTTGAGATTTTCGATATTCCCGGGTACCAGAGGTTTTTTCGCGGACATTCAATCTTCTTTTTTTGACAGAGACGGTAGTAATGACGGCAAACAATATCTCAAAAAAGCGCTTTTTTACCAACCAAACCCGGCCTGATACCGGACGTTTATACCTTGATTGAAAACCGTTGAATACTCACTCTTGATACCATCCAGATGAAACGAAACTACTTAATTACAGGGGCCAGCCGGGGGATCGGGTTCGAGCTGGCCCGCCAACTTGCAGACATCGGTCACCACGTTTTGGCTACCGCACGTAACCAACAGGCTCTTGAAAAACTGAAACTCCACGCCCCCGGACTGATCGACATCTTAGCGGCCGATCTGACTGACCCGGCCACTCCGGAAATGATCCGGCAGCGGCTATCTGATGCGGATACATCCCTGGACGGAGTTGTTCACAACGCCGGCCTGCTGATCAATAAGCCTTTCGAAAAACTGACCGATAAGGATTGGCAATCGGTTCTGGAGGTCAACCTGCTGGGCCCGGTTCGGCTGACCCGTACACTGCTGAGTACATTTACCGAAGAAGCCCATCTGGTAATGATCAGCAGTATGGGTGGGTTTCAGGGCAGTAAAAAGTTTCCGGGATTATCTGCCTACAGTACGGCTAAAGGTGCAGTGTCAATCTTGACCGAGGCGCTTGCAGCTGAACTCGGTGAAAAGGGAGTCGCCGTCAACTGTCTCTGTCTGGGTGCCGTTCAGACCGAAATGTTCGAAGAAGCTTTCCCCGGTATGAAGGCACCTGTAAATCCAGAGGAGATGGCCGGTCATATCTGCTGGTTTCTTCTTAACGGCCACCGGTTCTACAACGGAAAAGTGATTCCGGTTGCGCAGTCGGACCCATGAATACTTTTTCAGATTTGGGCCAAGACTTCGTTTTCGCAACCGAGCCTGGGATATCGTATTCAGATTCGGGCAAATTCGGGAACAAGTTTTCAAACTTCAGAATTAGTATTTTAGAGTTTTGCTGAATTTCTATGAATGACAACCAGGACGGTCACATGAAGTCCAATACCATCACTGCAATACTGCTCTCCTTTTTCATTTTTGTCTCCCAGGCAAAAGGACAGGATATCGAACTCGTTGGCAGTAATGTTCTCAATGGTGCCATTACAGGCGCTGCTCTTGGAGTTGCGACGATGGGGCTTCAAAACAGTAACGATTTTACGCCTCTGCGGCTTGGAGTCGGTTCGGGTATTATCGCCGGTGCTGGAATCGCAGTTTACGACTTGACAACTCTGTCGCCAGGCCAGCAATTTTACATCTCCGGCATGTTCAATGATGGAACCAACACTTCGGTACTGATTGTATTGGATACATTTTATGGCGGTGCATTCGGAGCAGTGATCGGTGCGGCCGGGATGATGTTACTCGATCGCCCGATTGTCGATGGCCTGCAATATGGGGGGAGTATCGGCGCTTGGGCAGGTTTCGGGTTTGGTCTGGTCGATGCCTTGATCCTCGCCGAACGTTATCATAACCGGCAGGCGTTGAGCCTTCTGTCCGACGGTGCCCTTTACACAACCCGAACCGAATCAATGTGGCTGCGAATTGTTCAGCCAGCCATGATTGAGCAACCTCGATGGAAGGCCGGTGATCTGAGCAGGCGTATCGATCCCGCTGTGGACCTATTCTCGCTTCGAGTCTCATTTTGATACGGACAGCATACCTACCCTTACCCAAACAGGGTTCTTACTCCTGCTCCCTCTCCGTTTTGCCGGTTGCCAAACTGCGGAGTAACTCTTTGACGGTATTGATGTGGCCGCTGAGAGAAGGGTTGATTCCGTCACTCAGGTAATACCAGGCTTCCGGCGGCTTGCCCATACGCCTTCCGAGCGGGTCGACAATGAACCCATCTTTACCTGCGATCACCTCTCGAATCCGGGCCAGATCCGGCTCTTCGATAGAGAAATCAAACAACTCCATCTCTTCAAGCAGCTCCCGAACTACCGGTGGAGGCGTTATCCATATAACGGGGTTCTCGGTCACTTCTCCGATAGCATCGGCAATCGTACTCAGATTCTCCCAGGTTTCCGAAAGTGGAAGAAGAGTGCGTCCCGGTGCAATATCGAGCCGTATCGCATCGAATGTACCCAAAGCGATAATCACCCAGTCCGGCTCTTCGGAGAGAACATCACGATGAAGCCGCCTCAACGCTTCCGAAGAGGTGTCGTAGGATACACCTCCATTGATCATCCGGAAGTTGGCACCCTGAACGGCGAGCTCCATCAGGTGAGTAAATACCGAAAACCAGCCCTGCAGATCATCGGTTGTCGAATCCCCGATTACAGCGATCGTGTCATCCGCCTGAAACGGTATATTCTCTATCCATTCGAGAACTTCATCATCACTTAAAAGCTCTTCGGCCGCTTTGCGGGCATTTTGATCGAACCGCTCGCGAAGCTGTATGAGTTCCTCGACATCGATCCCCATCAGACCGGCAACCGCCTCCCGGCTGTCGATGCCGGGAAGCAACGGATAGCGTTTTTCAATATTTAAAAACTGGAGCAGATATTTTTCCAGTGCCTCTTTTTCATTTTTGTCTGCCTGGTGTTTCATCGGGTCTGTTTTGTTTTTATCTGAATTTCGAATTTCGTACTGCTTGTAATTTGATCGAACCGTTCACAAAATTATATGAATACCTCGAGTCCGATTTTCTTTCGGGGTATCCGGCTTTCGGCATTCGACATTCGGCTCGGGGAACTGCTCATCTGGCTCTCGGTCCGGGGAACAAATCAGCCAGCAAACTCCCGGATCAGTTTTTCTGTCAGCTCCGGTGTCCCGTCGGCGGCTGTCGCCTGAATATGTTCCCATCGGTCAAGCTGCTGTAGTGCCGGAATCGACGGGTCAATCACATATCGCGGGATATTGCCTGTTGCGTAGTGAACCAGGCCAGCAGCAGGATAGACGACAAGCGAGGTACCGATCACAATCAAAATGTCAGAATTTCCTACAACTTCCGCTGCCTTTTCGATCATCGGTACCATCTCTCCAAACCAGACAATAGCCGGCCGGAGTTGTGCGCCATCCTCTGCCGTATCTCCCAGCCGGATCGGGTCACCTCCAATATCATAGATAAGATTCGGATCATCTTCACTTTGCGCTTTCGTCAACTCACCGTGAAGATGCAGCACACGGTTCGAACCGGCCTGTTCGTGCAGGTTGTCTACATTCTGGGTCACAATTGTGACGTCGAAGTACTCCTCCAGCCGTGCAAGAGCCAGATGGCCTTCGTTCGGCTCCGCTTCGAATGCCTGCTTTCGTCGCAAATTGTAGAACTCAAGCACCTTCTCCCTATTTCGTCTCCAGCCGTCGACCGAAGCGACCTCATTAATATCGTACCCCTCCCACAAACCACCGGAATCGCGAAATGTAGCCAATCCGCTGTCGGCACTCATGCCAGCACCGGTAAGCACTACGACATGCTTCATATCCAACGAATCTTCCGTTTTTTAAATTGGTATCTGATTACGGCCGTTACGTTTGCGGTGAGAGGATCTTCAGCCAGTTGCTGTCTTCCGAATAGTTCTCAATCACATCAGACTCAAACTTGTTGTTAAACGTCGTGATGCGGGCCTGAATCTCGTTTTGAAGTACCCGGACCGAGTTCGAGATCATATCGGAGTTAAATCCCCTCTCCCCCAGTCTCAGAGTCAATTCCATCGAGATCAGGCGGCTTAGTGCCTCTCCCATCTGAACCAGTTTTCGCTGGGCCATCTGGTAATCCACCTCAAAATCGAGACTCTTTTTAAAATACTCGGCAGAACGCTCGGTAAGGCTGTATTGGCTTAAAAAGCGATAGAGGTTGCTTTCTTTGGTCCTTTTCATCGCTTTTATCACCGATTCGGAGATCTGCTGATAGAGAATATCATTTGATCCCTCAAAGATCTGGAATGGACGGGAGTCGATCAGTGAGCGTCCGGCGATATGATCCAGCCGGTATCCTTTGGCTCCGACAAGTTGCAGCAGAGATTGTGCAGCCGCTTGCATATAATCAGTTGTAACTGTTTTGATGGAGTTGGCAGCAACATCCATCTTCGAAGTATCGTCATCCATGGAAATATTACTGCTGGTAAAATAGCTCATCGCCGAACTGACCGTAAAGTAGGATTGTAATTTGGCCAGCCGCTCTTTGACCTGATCATAATTAAACAGGCTTTTACCTCCAACCATCCTCGACTTGCAGTGAGAAAGTGCCTCATCCAACATTCTTCTCAGGTAGCCGGTAGCCATTCCGGGGAATTGAAGCCGGCTTCGGTGTAGTACATCGAGCATCATCTTCACTCCAGTACTACTGGGGTTCAACCTGTATTCCGACGGTACTTTGATATCAATTTTGTTTCGACCATAAGGCAGCATGTAGAGTCCCAGGTTTTTGTAATACTCCTCGACCTCGATCCCTCCGGCATTGGTCTCGTGAACAAAAAAACCGATATCCCGACCAAGTTCACCATCTTTATCTTTCTCACGCGCAGTTATTAACCAGTAGTCAGCCCACCCTGTCAAGCCTGCCCAATGCTTGATACCGCTAATGTGATAGTGTTCACCCTGTTGGGTGAAACCGGTCTTCATGCGCAAAGCATCCGAACCGAAATCGGGCTCGGTGATCATCAACCCTCCCATATTCTTGTTTTTCAAAAAACGCCGGAAGACCTTCGATTTCGCCTCTTCTGATCCGTAATTGGCCAGTGGCTGGAGAAAAAGCGCCCCGTTAATACCCATCATTAACGATAACGGCAGCGACTCGTAAGAGGAGGTTTCGAGCATGGTCAGTGCTTCATGTGTTTTGGCACCGCGTCCGCCATGGTCTTCGGGTATAAATGTCGATAGTGGATCGCATTCCAGAATCTGTCTCAATACGTATGGAGGCAGACCTCGCTGAGTTGCGATCTCCTCCTCATCCATCCGCTCCTGGAAGAGACTCCGCAGTTTATCGCGGTATGTGTCGATAAACGACTTGAAATCCTGTTTTATCCCTAACTGTTTCATTACATCTGTATCCACGGGACACCCCCAAGCTTTGATTGTAAATCCTTCAAACTGCTTTTTCTAAGTTTCTGTCATTTCAGGCTTGAAAAATAAAGAAATACCTGAACAATGTTTAATTAACGGAGTAATCAACCCGAGATTTTTTATAAAGACTGAAAAAATGATTAAAACAGAACTTTTTATTCGAAAGTGGCTCACCGGGATCTCATGTTAAAAGCATGACAAAAATAATTAGAATTTTGCCCTTTTTGCTTTGTTATTGTACGTATTAATGGAATCTTTAAGGGAACTTTTATTAAGTTCCGAGGGGGATTCAAAGAATTTTAACTGAACCTGACTACTGAATCAGATGCTCAGGAACTACGTAAGGGTCGCACTCAGAAATTTTTTAAAGCGTAAAGCTTACTCTTTCATCAATGTTGCAGGACTTGCCATTGGGGTGGCCGGCTGCATTCTGATCACCCTTTATGTGATTCACGAAATAAGTTACGACAGGTTTCATGAACAGTCGGATCGGATCTACCGGGTCGCCCAGACATACAGCTCCGAATCGCGCACAGAAACTTTTGCTTCTGCCCCGTTTCCGGCGGGGCCGGCCCTTGCCGCCGAATACCCGCAGTTGATCGAAAAGTCGGTACGATTTTTCAACCTGCAGACTCCCAAGCTGACTCTGACCAACAGCGAAAACAACCAAAGCTTCAAAGAGTCGAACTTCTTTTTTACCGACTCGACAGCACTGGATATTTTCAGTATTGATCTGGTTGACGGTGATCCCAGGACCGCCCTGAACAATCCCAATAGCCTGATTTTGTCGGAATCGACGGCGGTAAAATATTTTGGAGATGAAGACCCCATCGGCAAGGACCTCCGGTTTGAAGGGCGGATTTGGTTAACGGTGACCGGAGTGATGAAAGATCTGCCAGCCAACAGCCATATCGATATCGACCTCCTCGGTAATATCGATGCACTCAGGGATTTCTACGGAAATTTCGAACAGATCACTTCGGGTTGGTTCTGGAATCCGTGCTGGACCTACATTCTGCTTCAGGAGGGAGTGGATGTGTCGGAGCTTGAAGACCAGCTTCCTTTTTTCGCCGATAACTATTACCACGCAAACATCCCGCAGTCGGAACAGGTTGAAATCGAGCTCCAGCCGCTGACTGATATTCATCTTCACTCCAACCTTGAATCGGAGATCAAATCCAATGGAAGCATCCTCTATGTGACCCTTTTTTCTCTTGTTGCTCTCTTGATTCTGGGTATTGCCTGTATCAACTATATGAATCTGGCAACTGCGCGTGCGGCCGATCGGTCTCGTGAAGTGGGTATGAGAAAAGTGCTCGGAGCCAATCGCCGTCGGCTATTTGTACAGTTCATGGGTGAATCGTTCCTCGTCAGCTTATTAGCTCTGCTGCTGGCTTTGCTTATCGTGCAGTGGATGCTGCCACTTTTTAACAACTTTATGGATCTGGAACTGAGTCTGAATCTGCTTGAGAGCTGGTGGCTGGCAGCCGGTATGCTGATTCTGCTAATCATCGCAGGGTTTGCCGCCGGTATCTACCCGGCTCTCTATCTTTCGTCATTTGAGCCGGTACGAACCCTTCGTAACGAGTTGACCAGAAGTAACAAGGGGAAGACTTTCAGGAGAAGCCTTGTGATGGTTCAATTTGTTGTTTCAATTATCCTGATGATCGGAACTGTTATTATCTATTTGCAGCTCGATTATATGCAGAGTACCGAGATGGGATTTGACAGGGACCACGTGGTGGTTATTCCTACGGATCTGACAAATACACTTTGGTATTATGATGAATTCAAGGAGCAGCTGCTTCAGAGTAGCGATATCTGGAGTGTGACCGGATCTAGTACGATTCTGGGAGCTCTGCCGGCCACCTATTTTCAAATGGTACCGGAGGGATTCTCCAGCGATGAGCCTCAATCACTGCCCCTGATATTTACGATGCACGACTTTGTTGAAACCTATGAAATTGATCTGATAGCCGGCCGAAGTTTTTCCGAGGAGTTTGGTACCGACCCCGGACAGGCTGTAGTGATCAACGAAAGAGCGGTGGATTATCTCGGCTGGAACTCCCCGGATGACGCCCTGGGAAGATCGATCGTCTACAGCGATCAAACCCATTATGTAATCGGGGTAACCGAGAACTTCAACCACACCTCAATGAGGCGGGAGATCGAACCTCTTGTTTTAAAAATGCCGGAAGGTGAAACAACCATCGTTTCACGAATCAGTTATCTGTCGGTCCGCATCAACCCCGAACAAATCTCTTCTTCACTGAATTATATCGAGGAGATCTGGGATGAGTTCAACACAGTCCACCCGTTCGAATATGCATTTCATGACGAAGAGCTGGATGCTGTCTATGAATCAGAAGCGGCAATCGGCAAGGTTTCGGCTTCGTTCGCATTGTTGTCGGTATTCATTGCCTGCCTCGGACTGTTCGGGCTTGCCTCCTATACAACCGAAACCCGTACACGAGAGATCGGAGTTCGGAAAGCTATGGGGGCAACAACCGGTCATATCCTTGCCCTGATTTCAAAAGAGTTTATCTATCTGATCGTAGCAGCAAACCTCGTTGCCTGGCCGATGGCCTGGTATTTTGTTCATCGATGGCTGTCGGATTTTCCCTACAGGATCGATATGGGAGGATCTCTGCTATGGATCTTTTTCGGGGTAGCTGTTATTGCAGTAATCGTCAGTTTTATTGCCGTGGGGTATCAATCTGTCAAAGCAGCCCGCATCAATCCGGCAGAAGCTGTTCGAAACGTTTAAGGGGTATAAGATTTGTATATTGAAATGTATGCAGTTCGTTGCAAGCCCGATTATTTCACACTATGTTCGACAATGAACGGATGATTGGCTATGGGGATGGATCGTAAAATTGAGAAGAAGAAAGTTACATCGACACGTGTAGCCGGACTTATCGCCGCACTGGCCGTTGTGGCGCTCTTTTTCTACAGTTTCTTTTTTATGGATCTGGAGTCCACCCTGTATGTGGAACGGGAAAGGATTACTGTTTCGACGGTCGAGGAAACGGAGTTTCAGGAGTTTATTCAGGTGACGGGTACAGTCCAGCCTATTGAAACCATCTATCTGGATGCTATTGAGGGGGGAGTGGTCCAGGAGGTGTTCCGTGAAACCGGTACGACGGTGGAGGAGGGGGACACGGTCTTGACTCTGGCTAATTCTTCCCTGCAACTTCAGGTGATGCAGCAGACTTCGGGCCTATATGATCAGATCAATAATGTGCGAAATTCACGTCTGAATCTGGAGCAGAATACGTTGCGGCTCCAGGATCAGCTTGCTAATGCCCGTTCTCAAAAAGAGGTTCTGGAGGCTCGCTACGAGCGCAGAAAGCACCTGGTCGACCAGGAATTGATTTCGAAGGAAGAGTTTGAATCGACGGAAGCGAGTTATTACTACGAAAAAAGACGGTATGAGCTTCTATATGAATCCTATCGAAAAGACTCCCTGCAGGCTATTGTACAGATGCAGCGTCTTGACGATTCCGAGGAGCGGATGCATCAGAGCCTGGAGGCGGTACAATCGATTCTTGACAATCTTGTGGTAACTGCTCCTATTGCCGGCCAGCTCAGCACTATCGAATTAAATCAGGGGCAATCGATAAGCACCGGGGAGCGTATCGGGCAGGTGGATATTCTGGATGATTATAAAGTCCGGGTTAATATCGACGAGTTCTACCTTTCGAGAATTGTTCCCGGTCTTCAGGGACAGTTTACCTTTGACGGTATAGAACATGATTTGACGATTTCCAAGGTGTTTCCGGTGATCAGTAATGGTCAGTTCGAAGTCGATATGGAGTTTTCAGGTGAATCACCTCCGAATCTGCGACGCGGTCAAACTCTTAGAATTCGGCTGGAAATAGGTGAATCGGCCCGTACGGTACAGATTCCTCGCGGCGGATTTTATCAGACAACTGGTGGCAACTGGATTTATGTTGTTGATGAGAACGAAGAGCGGGCTTACCGAAGAGATATTCGTCTCGGCAGACAAAATCCGGAAAATTATGAAGTACAATTCGGCCTGGAGCCGGGTGAAAAAGTGATCACATCAAATTACGATGCCTTTGGTAACAACGATGTTCTGATCCTTCAGTGAAGAAGGTTTTACAAACTACAATTACCCAGGTTATAAGAAACAATAAACAGTCTGAGTCATGATCAAAACAATTAATCTTAAAAAGATCTACATGACCGATGAAGTGGAAACCACCGCTTTAAACCAGATTAATCTCACTATAGAGGAGGGAGAATTTTGCGCCGTCATGGGGCCGTCGGGTTGTGGCAAATCTACTCTGTTAAACATTCTTGGTCTTCTGGACAGTCCATCTGAAGGCCACTATTACTTTATGGACAATGATATTGCCGGGTATACCGAGAGAGAACGGGTCGGCCTGCGAAAAGGAAATATCGGATTTGTCTTTCAAAGTTTTAACCTGATTGATGAATTGACTGTTTATGAAAATGCGGAACTTCCGCTTCTCTACTTGAATGAACCTGCTGACCAGCGAAAACAGAAAGTGGATACTGCCCTGGAAAGAATGGGAATGATGCACCGTCGCAATCACTATCCACAGCAGCTTTCAGGGGGACAGCAGCAACGGGTTGCCATCGCACGTGCAACTGTTGCCGACACCAAGCTTATCCTTGCCGATGAGCCAACCGGAAATCTGGATTCAGACCGCGGCGACGAAGTAATGAAACTGCTTTCGGAACTGAATGAGCAGGGCACCACCATTGTCATGGTCACTCATTCACCTCATGATGCCGGATACGCAAGGCGTGTTATTCAACTATTTGACGGAGAGATCGTTACAGAGAATTTGCAGGAAGGCTTTCATGTCTAAATTCAACTCTTGAATGGCCGTGTTGGTTTGTTTCGTGCGGTGTTTCGTGCGGTGTTTCTTTTTGATGTAGCCGGCCGTGTTGGTTTGTGTCGTTCGGGCGGTGTCGTCTGCCTGGTGTGATGCGGGCTGGGAATCTTCGGGTAGAGTGGCAGCAAGCTCCA
>SLKI01000046.1 GCA_007134695.1 Balneolaceae bacterium | reverse complement strand
GGCCACGGCTGCCGGAAGCGGGATAAACAGGTGAACGTCCGGATGGCGGAACCAGCTCTTTTTGCGGGAGGCGGCGCGGCCTTTCAGGTCGGTCAGGTTGTCGACCCCGTTAAGCAGTTCGGCAAAGGCGAGGGCAAGCGCGGTTTTACCCGATCCGGCAGGCCCGGAAAACAGGTAGGAGTGGGAGGTACGGCCTGAACGGAGCGTTCGCACGAGCCGCTCTCTGGCCTCCTGCTGTCCCACCAGCCTTCGGTCTCCGATCTGTATATCGTCGAACATTGCTCGATCTACTTGTTTATGTGACTATTTCTGCCCGATTGCGGCCCAAGTGGTGTTTATGTGCCTACTCATCCCAGATAAAATCAAATAGCAAAACTCCGGCCGTGATGGTTACACCGCAGTAGCCGACCAGTGCCGCCAGGTCGTTGAGTGCCGACGGGTCGCTTCCTTCAATAAAGGCCACCTGGGTGATGCGGGTCAATATCAGCAGCAGCGGAACCAGCAGCGGGATCGACATCACCGAGAAGACGGCGCCTCTGCGGTCTGCCCGGGAGATCATCGCCGAGGTCATGGTAGTAACCGCTGCAAGGCCAAGAGCTCCGAACAGGATACCGGAGGCCAGATAAAAAAGATTTTCTACAGCCAGGCCGACCAGAACCATATAGAGAATAAAAGTAACGAGATTCAGCGCCAACAGGAACAGGAAATTGTAGATCAGCTTACCGACGTAGAGGTCGGTCGGGTGGGCGTAGACGCGCAGCATCGGCCAGGTTTTCTGCTCCACTTCGTAGACAAAGGAGCGAGACATACCCGCCGTGGCGGCAAAAAGGATAACGATCCAGACCAGGCCGCTTTTCGGCAGCGGGTCGAGCTGATCGGCGCGCAGGGCAAAGAGGATCAGCAGCAGCGCCGCACCTGTAAACGCCAGAAGGGTGTTGATGGCGTAGCGCGTGCGCAGCTCCAGGTTGAGGTCTTTCGTAAGTACCGTTTTGATTGCACGAATCATCTGCCGTCCAGAATCGTTGTAACAGGTGGAAAAGTACGAAATATTAAAATGCTTTGAATGATTCGACCGCGACTCCCTATATTCGGGCGTGATTTAATCTGAACAGAGGTAGTTTATGGAAATTCATACCCTCCTTTCCGAAGAGACGGTAAAAGCCGGATTGAGAGTTACTGATAAAGATGATTTGCTGAATAAGTTGATCGACCTTCTGCACTCCCAGCTCAGCAGTGAACAGCTGGAATCGGTTCGGGAGGCGGTTTTCGAAAGAGAGGGGATTATGTCGACAGGTGTTGGAAAGGGCCTGGCGATTCCTCACGGCAAAGTAGGCGATATTGATGAAAGTTATGCCAGTTTTGCCCTGCTCGACGAACCGATCGATTTCGATTCGATCGACGGCAAACCGGTCCGGATCGCGTTTTTGCTGGTCGGGCCGGCTCAAAAAAACAGTATGCACATTAAACTGTTGAGTCGGATTTCGCGGCTTTTGAACAACGCCGACTTCCGCGAGCGGCTGCTGAAGAGCGGTTCTCCGGAGGAGATTCTCAACTGCTTTCAGAAGGAAGAAGAGCAGTATTTCAAGGCTTGACGCGGGTGCCCATGTCCCGGAATAAAGCGACCATATTGATTACCGACGATGAGAAAAGTATCCGCAACAGTTTGCGGGAGATTCTCGAGTATGAGGATTACCGGGTGCTGGAATCGGAGGACGGTGAGACGGCGCTGCAATTGCTGGAGGGGGAGCAGGTCGACCTGCTGCTGCTCGATGTTAAGATGAAGGGGATGGATGGGATTGAGGTGCTGGAGGAGATCCGGGAGAGGGGGGTCGAGCTGCCGGTGATATTGGTTTCGGGGCACGGTACGATTGAACTGGCGGTGGAAGCGACCAAAAAGGGCGCCTATGATTTTATTGAGAAGCCTCCCGACCTTAACCGGTTGCTGGTATCCATCCGAAATGCACTTCTAAACAGCCGTCTGCGCCATGAGAACCGGCAGATGCGGAGCCGTCTGCACGGGGTTCAGCCGATTATCGGGGAAAGCCTGGAGATGGACCGCATCAGGCAGGTGATTGACAAGGTGGCACCAAGCCACAGCCGAGTGCTCATTACCGGAGAGAATGGGACCGGCAAAGAGCTGGTGGCGCTCTGGATTCATGAGAAGAGCCCGAGAAACAGTGAGCCATTTGTGGATGTGAACTGTGCGGCAATTCCATCGGAGCTTCTCGAAAGTGAGCTCTTTGGACATGAGAAAGGAGCTTTTACCGGCGCCGATCGACAGCGTACCGGCAAGTTTGAACAGGCCGACGGAGGTACGCTCTTTCTCGATGAGGTGGGCGATATGAGCCTGGAAGCGCAAGCCAAGGTCCTGCGGGCACTGCAGGAGAACGAGATTCGCAGAGTGGGAGGAAGCGAGTCGATCTCTGTGGATGTGCGGGTACTAGCGGCGACGAACAAGGATCTCTCTGCAGAAATTGAGAAGGGGGAGTTTCGCGAAGATCTCTACCATCGGCTCAATGTAATACCGATCCATGTGCCTCCGCTTCGCGAGCGGAATGAGGATATTCCGCTGCTGATTGAGGCGTTCCTGGAACAGCTTTCATCCAACGATATTCTTTTTGAAGGCCGGTCTTTAAGTGATGATGCGGTCGAAGAGCTGCAGAAGCATCCCTGGCCGGGTAATGTCCGGGAACTGCAGAATGCTGTTGAGCGGCTGGTGCTGCTATCTTCTAACCAGGAAGTTACCCGAGAGGATGTTCAGCAATATGTGGGCCAGGAGCAGGAGACCGGGGAGCTGTTGAGCGGGCTGGCTTCGCGAAACCGCACATTCCAGGCCTTCAAAGAGGAGGCTGAAAAGATTTTTCTACAGCAGAAGCTCCGTGAGAATGACTGGAATATCAGCCGTACCGCCGAGGAGATCGATATTCAACGGAGCCACATTTACAACAAAATGAAAAAGTACGACATCAAAAAATAGTGCGATGAGTGCAAAACTGATAGATGGTAAATATGTAGCTGAATTGACCCGTAATCAGGTTCGTGAGGATGTTAACCACTGGGTTGAATCGGGCAACCGGCGGCCGTTTCTGCAAGTGATCCAGGTGGGTACCGACCCCGGGTCCACCACCTACGTACGCTCCAAGACGCGAGCTTGCGAGGATGTGGGGATCGAGACCGACACCAACCGGCTTCCTGACACCGTATCGGCCAAGCAGCTTAAAGATCTGATTCGCACTCACAACGAAAATGACGGGGTGGACGGCATCCTGGTTCAATTGCCGCTGCCGGCCCATCTCTCTTCGCACGATGTGATTGAATCGATCGACTATCGCAAGGATGTGGACGGTTTTCATCCGATGAATGTGGGACGCCTGGCGGTCGACCAGCCGACATTCCGTTCATGCACTCCGGCCGGTATTTTTGAGTTGTTCAAACATTACAGCATACCGGTCAAGAGCAAACATGCCGTGGTGGTGGGGGCAAGTAATATCGTGGGTTCTCCGATGGCGATCATGCTCTCGAGGGAGAACACATCCGGAAAGGCGACAACCACCATCTGCCACAAATTTACCAAGGACCTGACGCAACACACCATCAGCGCTGATCTGTTGGTGGTGGCCGCCGGCCAGCCGGAGATGATCCGGGGGGAGATGGTTAAGGAAGGTGTAGTGGTGATCGATGTGGGGATCAATCGGGTGGCTGATGAGACCAGTGAAAAGGGATACAAGCTGGTCGGCGACTGCCACTTTGAAAGCGTCAGTGAGAAGGCAAGCTGGATCACACCGGTTCCGGGAGGAGTCGGGCCGATGACTGTAGCAATGCTGATGAAAAATACCTTGCTGGCGGCCAAGAAATCGATCTACCCGGAATAGGGTAGGGAGAGCCTTATTCACCTATAGTTTGTTACGTTCGTACTGCAGCGCCATGAGCACCACCTTGGGTGCCCTATTTATGCGTAGTTTATTAGCCTATCTACCATAGTGTATTTTGACATAACGTATCAAGGGGGTGAACTTTATCATCAATTGTAAAGTTCCAAGGTTATGCTTGAGTAAAGATTCAAACTAATACATGAATTGTAGTCTCAATCAGGAATGAGAAAAATATTACTCACTGGCACAACAGGTTATATCGGCAAACGTCTGCTTCCGAAATTGCTCGAGGAGAATTGTTTTGTCTATTGTTGTGTGCGCGATCGAGAACGTTTTGATATATCTCCCTATGATGCAGAGCAGATCGAAATCATTGAGGTTGATTTTCTGAAACCTGATACACTTCAGACTATCCCGGAAAATCTGGACGCGGCATACTATCTAATTCATTCCATGACCTATTCGAGGGAGAAATTCGAGGAGATGGAAATGGAGGCGGCATTAAACTTCAGGTCGGCTCTTGAAAAAACATCTGTTGAGCAGGTGATCTACCTGAGTGGAATTGTGAACGACGAACACCTTTCAACACATTTGCGGTCGCGGAGGGCGGTTGAAGAGGTTCTGTCCGATTCCTCCTTTCACCTAACCACATTGCGGGCCGGCATCATTGTTGGTTCGGGTAGCGCTTCGTTTGAAATTATTCGGGACCTTGTCGAGAAATTGCCGGTCATGATAGCTCCGAAATGGCTCAATACCCGCACACAACCGATTGCAATCCGGGATGTGATCCAGTTTCTGAGCGGCGTACTGATGAAACGTTTTGCTTATGATCACAGCTACGATATTGGAGGCCCCGAAGTGATGACCTACAAGGAGATGCTGGGAAGTTTTGCACAGGTTCGCGGACTTAATCGTTTAATTATTACGGTTCCCCTTATGACTCCCAGGCTCTCTTCATACTGGCTCTACTTTATAACCTCTACCTCTTACAACCTTGCCACCAGCCTGGTAGATAGCATGATGGTTGATGTAGTATGCGAGCCGAATGATCTGCATCAGCATCTTGGAATTGAAACAATAACATATAAAGAGGCGATAGAGCTTGCATTCGGCAAAATTGAACAGCAGGAGGTGCCTTCCAGCTGGCTGGATGCTGCGTCCAGTGATAAGCTTGACAAAGGAGTAGCACGATTGATTGAAGTACCCAAGTACGGTTGCTTTACCGACCGACGTTCAGCTCCCATGAGGGATCCGCATCAAACCCTGGAAAAAATTTGGAAAATAGGCGGAGAAACCGGTTGGTATTTCGCCGACTCGCTCTGGAAGCTCAGAGGCTTTCTCGACAAACTGGTCGGCGGTGTAGGTTTGCGTCGGGGACGAAGGAGTACTGAAGAAATCAAAGCCGGGGATGCACTTGATTTTTGGCGCGTAATTCACGCAGACAAAGAGAATGGACGCCTTCTCCTCTATGCGGAGATGAAGCTTCCGGGAGAAGCGTGGCTGGAGTTCAGAATAGAGGGAAGAGACCTGATCCAGACAGCGACTTTCCGCCCGCTTGGCGTTTCAGGACGTCTTTACTGGTTCTCTCTGTTTCCATTTCACGGGATTATATTCCAGGGGATGCTTAAAAAGCTGGCTGAATGATTGCATCTGAAAAAACGGGAAGTACAGATTTTATGCTCTGGCTAGTGAACAGGTTTATGAAGTGTGGTCTGCATTAAAAACACTTGGATTAACTCAAAATGCAGATTGTGCTGTAGCTCAAAGCTTCTCCATCAGTGCTGCGATCTGATACTCCAGGCGTTTCATTTCGCGCACTACAGAGTTTTTATACATCTGCATCCAGTGCATAATTTTGATCATTGAGGCAAAGAGCAGGGCGATGAACATGATACTCCCGTACTGCACCATCTCGGCAGTACTCTCTGCAACAAAGAGTTTATAGCCGAAGTAGATCGCAATGGCGAATGCGGCTATATGAACAAGCGAAGTCAGGACCATTACCCAGGTGAGTTTTCCTGTGTAAACTCCTTTCAGCATGTCAATCGGCCCCTCGTTGTCGAGGTTCTTGTAAAACTCAGCTTCATCTTTGCTAAGTGATTCAGTTATCAATTTGTCTATTTCTTCTTTTTTCATGGTCTTTACTTACGTTTTATGGGTTAATAATCTTCTTAAGATTTTCTCGTTCATGAAACAATCTCGATTTAACTGTGCCACTTGAAATGTTCAATGCATCGCTGATCTCATTCAGTCTCAAATTTTCCAGATAAAACATCCGGGTCACTATCTTTTGTGTTGGCGGCAGTTCTTCGATCCCCGCTCTGATCATTTCAATTTTTTTAGTGTTTGAAGACGCAGTTACTGACTCTTTTGCTTCTGTCGACTCGGTTTCAGTGGCTAATTCTTGATTCCGGTCCCTGATCCGCTGCTGTTCCCGAATCCAGTCAATAGATTTTCTTTTGGCGATGGTGAAGGCCCAGGCTTCAAAGCTGATCCGGAGATTTAGCGAGTGCATCTTGTTGATGATGATAAACCAGCAGTCCTGGGCAAGGTCTTCCACCGGACTTCCATTACCCGCCTGATAGTGGATAAACCGGATCATTTTGGGATGAAAATTGTGTATCAACAGTTTCAAGGCCTCGGCATCTCCATTCTGATAGCGGCTGACCAACTGATTGCAACTGTTATGTTCGGTTTCTGATCTCATTTTCACCCCAATAGTCGTCTGTCATCCGGAAAGGTTCATTAAAATTTTTCCAAACTTTGCCATACACATAGTCTTCATCTTTATTTACATTCCATGATGACCGGTAAGTACCGGTATGCCTTCAATTTACATCGTTTACTGTCAATTTGAACTATTACTATGGGAACTACCAAACACCTTTATATCGTGTGCCGATACTTTGCGGCCTTCATGCTTCTAATGTATGGTTTTGCAAAGGTTAACGGGTCTCAATTTACGGTCGTTGACTGGGTGCTTGATGAACCGCTTGGTGAGGTCTCAGGATTTTGGCTAACGTGGCATTATTTCGGCTATTCAACTGGATATAAATTTTTCATTGCATTAACTGAGATCGGAGGAGGGATCCTCCTTCTCTTTCGCCGCACTACATTGATTGGCAGCCTGATGATGCTCGGTGTGATGGTAAACATTGTGCTGATCGATATCTTTTTTCAGATTAATCTAGGTGCTCTTCTCATGGCGATTTTGATCACGTGCAGTCTGCTTGTGATTATTGGACACCATTGGGATGAATTAGTCGACCTGTTCTGGATGAAACAAAACTCAGCTTTCGGTCCCGGATCTGCAAAACGATCGATACAGATCACCAAGTGGGTAGTTAGAAGTGTGATCATCGTCATACCTATCATATTTACCTACTATCTGGCTCATCACAACAACCGAAGCCCAACACCAATAGATGGTACCTGGCAGGTCGAACAGGTCGATGGAGAAGTCGATCGTGAAAATCTTCCGGATCGAATATATTTCGAGTATAATCGTGCTTATCAATCACGTTTTCGTTATTCAGACTCATTATCGCATGATCTACACTTTATTGTTGATGTTGAAGAGGGAAAACTGGATATATGGGAAGGGTGGCTTCGTAAAGATGCAAAGTTGTTTAGTGGAAACTACGAGTTGCAGGTCGATACATTGAGAATTACTGGAATGTTTGATCAGAAAGGAGATGAGGCTGACATACTACTCAGCAGAGTAAGGTAGAATTCATCGATTATTTTCGCACTTCCGATTAGTCAGCATCTTTTGAACAGGTAGTTCGTAATAGGTGTTAGTGAATTAATAAGATGTTTGAACTCTTAATTAATGAATATAAAGTCGATGCTGCACACAATAGCGTCCCTATATCGAATTAACAGAAATGAAACTACTTGAAACGGAAATAATAATTGAGGCACCTGCTGCTAAAGTATGGCAGGTTTTAACCGACTTTGAAAAATATCCGGAGTGGAACCCTTTTATCAAGGAATTTGATGGAGAGGTAAAGGTCGGTGAAAAATTTAAAGTGAACCTTCATCCACCGGATTCACGTCCAATGACATTTCACCCGAGATGCCTTGTATTAAACGAAAACAGGGAATTTCGCTGGCTTGGACACCTTTTTATCAAAGGGATATTTGACGGAGAGCATGTATTTGAACTTGAAGAACTGGAGGTTGGAAGAACCAGATTTATTCAAAAGGAATATTTTCGAGGAATATTGGTGCCTTTGATGTGGAATAAAGTTGAATTGGGAACCAGAAAGGGATTTATTGGAATGAACCAGGCCCTGAAAAACAGGGTCGAACAGATTACAGATTAAGATTTTATGAAGGATTCTTATTCTCAAAAAGAAGCGATCGAAATATTGGAACGGGCTCTGACCAGAAAGGATGAAGAAGCTGAAGCCCCGAATAATCTGATCAAGATTGGAGATCTGGAAAAGATGGCTTCGGAGCTCAATATCTCCAGGGTGGAGCTGGAACGAGCTTCCACCGAAGTATCCGGTACGATAGAAAAAAACCGGAATGAGATCTACCCGGAGGTGGTGACGACTCGGTGGATAAATGGGAGCATATCAGATCGGGAGATGGAGGATTTTTTATCGGATTTGAGAGTGGAGTTCGGGGGTGCGACGACGTGGGATGGCTCTCCGGTGGATTTGCACAAGATCGGTAATACATGGGAGTACAGACTTAAAAATGCGACCATTCTGATCAAAGAGGAGAAGAACGGATATCAGCTTCAGGTTATGATTCCTCAATTTTTCCACGGAAATAGGCTTGAAACCAGTATTCTGGCGATTCCTGTTGCATTTATCCTCGGCCTGCTGCCTGTTGCTGCACTGGTTGAGTGGGTCCATATCCTGCCGGCAATTCTGACCGCCGCCATCATCTATATAATCTCCTTCTCTGCGGTTAAAAAATTTACAAACAAGAAAAGATCGCAAACCGTATCCAGGTTATTAAAGATCACGGAATATGCAGAACAGAAATTACAAGAGAGAGTTAACGAGAAGCAGGGAGATGCGGACAAGGTTCAGCAAGACGATGAGAGCAGTGTAGAACAGGAAGGTGTGGACAGGGTACTACAGGAAGGTGTAGACAGGGCACATCAGAAAGATGAGGCCAGGAAACACCGAGGGAATACGGATCGAGAACAGCAGGATGATGATGCTCAAAAGTCCGGTAAAAACAGATTGAAATCGTGAGTAAAAAGGAAATTTCACGGTACGGGTTTATTTCTATAACGTTTAAAGCAACTGCTGCTTTAACCCTGATTCCTTCAAAGGTTTTTTTAAACAGGACAACCGAAAAACAGAATGTTATGTACGGATTGATAGGAAAAATTATCACCCAGTCAAATCAGCGAGATGCTTTGATAGAGATTTTAATTGAATCGGTCACTGATCTACCCGGGTGTCTAAGTTATATTGTCTCTAAAGATGCAAAAGAAGACGACGCAATTTGGGTAAATGAAGTTTGGGAAAGTCAAGAGAGCCATCAGGCATCCCTATCAAATCCTGTAGTACAAGATGCTATAAACCGTGGCCGGCCTTTAATCGCAGATTTTGGAGAGCGAATTGAGCTAACTCCTGTCGGTGGGTATGGTTTGAGGGCTGACGAGTAAAAAATCCAGCTTTTTAAGCTATCCAAAAGAGGAATTACAATACTTCCAGGGGCTATTTTATGTTTATGCTAATCCGAATCATAATCCACCTGCTCTTTGTAACTGCTCTTTACCTGATCAGCGTCATCTTTTCGATGAGCAGGGTGTTGTCGACAGAGAGCCGGTACAAGTAGACGCCGCTTGCCAGCCCTCCGGCATTGAACTGCGTCACATGCCAGCCTTCCGATTGCGGACTGTCGACCAGAAGCTCGACTTTACGCCCAAGAATATCATACACCTCCAGGCGAACGTGCGCATCTTCGACCAATGCATAGCGGATATTCGTGCTGTGGCTAAACGGGTTCGGATAGTTGGGCATCAACGCTATAGCTTCCGGCAGTTGATTTTCCTGGATCTCCTCAAGTGACGCCTGGCTTCCGGTAAATATGGTGTAAAAAACTTCCGGCTCCGAGACGGTAATGTTCACGGAGTTTGACCCGGTTAAAAGATGTGATTGACGGGTCGCTGGGTTGACCAGTAAAATACTCGCATCGGCATCCAGCCCGCTGAAATCAGCCTGCCAGGTCAACTGCTCTCCAACGGGAGCCTTTACAAGCATCCGATATTCGGAACCGGTCTCCTCAAACCGGCTTGCGTAGTGCCGATACAGCTCTTCACGGCCTTCAATTTCTTCACTTTCAGAGATAGCTGCTCCATAGGTGATCAAATCGAGTCCCGGATGCCCGGCCGATACAGCACCGTCTGTATAATCGAAATGAGTCTCAATCGCCAGACGCTGTTCATCTGGCCCGGTAAAGCTTCCGGTTAGCCTGATGTGGAACTCATCTGACGACTCTTCGCTAGCGGATTGTGTTTCTCCGGCTCCTCGTTGCATCTGGCCGTTCTCCATTTGGCCGGCCATTGATTGCGAATCGCCGGATGATAGCAAGCTTTGCTTCATTGACGTACTCTGGCCACTTTTGGATGAGGGAGAGTAGGGGATCGCCAGATGCTCCAGCCCCCACTCAGGATCGTTGTAAAAGTAGTATCCGACGCCAGGCCGCAATTCATCCGCCTCCTGTAATACAAATTGAAAGGACAACAGATCTGTAGTGATCTCATTACGGTCGAGAACATCCTGCCAGGAGACTGTTACCGTAAACGGATTGCTTATCATGTTCCAGCCCGGATGCAGGTTGATCAGAAACTGATCCTGCTCATCGGGGATGTTGGGGGAGACTTCGGAATTAAATTCAACATCTTCGCGACTGATCACCCAAAACCCTTCACCGGGCCGGAAAGTGAATGGAGCAGATTGAGGATCATATTCCTGAAAATAGTCGGTGCTGGTACCGATGTCGCGAATGACACGCCAGTCCTGCCCCTGTTCGCCGGTGAATATCTGTTCAAACTCAAATTGGTCGCTGCCCGGCAGTCCGAAGAATTGATATCCGAACTCAGACAGCTCACCATCACTATCCGTTGAACCGTCAAATGAGACCTGAATTTCGACAATCTCATTTACCGGGTCGGGGCGTGTGGTAAACTCAAATTGACTGCTCCACTCCGAACTGGTGACCTCATCATGAAGCCGGACTCGCCAGGAATAGTCTGTTTCCGGTGTCAGGCCGCTCAGCGCCCTGCTCAACTGATTGCTTTCCAGTTGCGTTGTTACTCCATCCTCACGGGTCAGCTCGATCTCAAAACGGGTCTCCTCATGTGCAGTCGACCAGATGAGTGCGGGAGCGATACTGATTTCGTCGCTGCCATCTGCCGGAAACAGGGGAGAGGGGGGCTGAGCCAAGGTTACAAATTCACCGGTTTCTGACCACTCTCCCGTTCCGCCGGTATTCTGCGCCCTGACCCGCCAGAAATAACCTTGATAGTAATCCAGCTCCGTCGTTCCATCTAAACTTGTTGATGTGATCTCATCAGCAGTCTCAATAGGGTCGCTGAAATCGTCGCTTTCTGCGAGTTGGAATTCATAACTATAAGCCCGGTCGGCTGCGTTCCACTCAAATGTAGGCTGTAACGATATCGAGCCGGCAGAGTCCACCGGAGCGGAGAGCACGACCTGTTCCGGTGGCAGCGGAACGGTAGTAAAAGACCATATGTCGGACCACTCACCGAGAACTCCGTCGTTACTTCCCCGAACTCGCCAGTACAGCTTTTGATCGGGATTTAAATCCTGCTCCGCCTGGTAGGAGAGGGAGGCTATATCGATGATATCCTTGAGAAGATTATTCTCTTCAAATTCCGAAGTGGTCGCGATCTGAAGTTGATAGGAAGTGGCCCGCTCAGCCTCCTGCCAGTTAAATTCCGGCCGGGGGGCAAGATCCGCCGATTCATCCTCGGGGCCGCTGAGTACAACGGGTGGTGGTGAGGCGATATAGGTGATCGAAAAAGTACTTTCCTCACTGGGATTGCCGGCTGCGTCAATAGCGGAACTCTCCGGCAGTGTAATCGTCACAACTCCGTCGGCATCCGGCCTTACTGCAATTGTATAGGTTTGTGCGTCGATCGATTGAAACTCCGACAGCTCCGCATTCTCTGCTTCAACGTCAGTCAGTTCCAGGCCGCTTACCTCTTCGTTAAATGTGATGGTGATTGTAAACTGCTGTTCGGAAGTCGGATCCTCGGTATCTGATTCGATCTCTGCAACCGGAGGTGTGCGGTTGGACGTGATCTCGAACGTATCGGCGGCTTCGCTGTCGTTGCTCGCATTGTCTTGTGCAGCACCTTCAGGAACGTCAACGGTAACCAATCCATCTCCATCCGGGGTAACGGTGACCGTGAATTCGGTGTCGCCGTCACTACCGGAGAAATTGGATAAATCGGCGTTCGTGACGACAATATCGCCTTGCTCAAAACCGAACACCGGCTTTGAAAACGTGAAGGTTACCTCAAAGTCATCCGCGTTGGTATGATCACTCTCATCGCTGCTAATGGCTACCGCGGGCGGACTGACGTCGTAGGTAATCGAAAACTTGTTCGAGGCTTTGTTCTGGTTGCCGGCAGCGTCGGTGAGTGCGTTCTCGTTGAGCTGGATGGAGACTTCGCCTTCTTCCTGCGGCTCGACCGTCAGCACAAAGTCGGGATTTGATGAGGCGTCGATATGGGTAATCTGGGCTCGCTCCAATGTGAAATCCGATGCGTCGATGTTGCTTACTGCCTGCCCGAATATTTCGGTGACCGTCAGTGTGACTTCAAAATCATCTGCGTTGGTCGGGTCACTCTCGCTGCTGGCCAGATCTGCGGTCGGGCGCGTATCGCCAAATCCGATGGTGAAGTTTTCGGTATCGGCTTCGTTTTCGTTGTCGGCCAGGTCGGTGAATACGCCTGCGGGCACGCTGATTTCCAGGGTGCTGGATGAGGTGGTCACATCGTCGGGCTCGACGGTGACGGTAAATGCAATATTATCCGTCGTGGAAAAAACTGTGGCCGATCCGTTGGTCACGCTCAGCTCGCTCTCATCAAAGTCTGCAATTTCTTCATTGAAGGTAATTACGATATCAAAGGGAGACTGGTTGGTCGGATCATTAATACCGGAAGCAGGTTCGATGGAGGTGATCGTCGGCAAGGTGCGGTTGGACGTGATCTGGAACTGGCCTTCCTCATTATCATTACCGGCCAGATCCTGCACCTCTCCGTCGGCAATCGTTATCGTAATTTCCCCGTCATCCACCGGCTCAACTCTCACAGAATATAAGCCTTCAGATGCGTTCACAGTTTCGAAATCATCGAGACTTGCATTGTCGGCACCAATATCTGATACATTGAAACTGGCCAGCTCTTCTCCAAAATCCAGGAATAGCGTAAAGAAATCGGTATTGGTGGGGCTTTCGAGTTCATCATCATTTATACTGCCTCCCTCTTCCACGGCGCGGAAAGTGATTTCAGGGCGGTTTGAATTTAACGTTGCCTCAACAGCGTTCGAGGCTTCGTTATCATTCCCCGCGCGATCAGAAACTACGCCCTGTGCCAATTCGATAGTAAAGGTATCATCCGCATCCGGAATGAGATTGAGTGTATAGACCTCATCTTCCGCATCGGACTCGAAATCTTCGATGGAGAACCCGGTGCCGTTTGAAGCGGATATCGCATCCTCAGCCAGTGATTGTGTGAAATCTATAACCGGTTCTCCGAAATCAATTTCGACGGGAATCGGGCTGACATTGGTTAGAGACGGAGCCGTGGAGGAAACTACCGGGGTGGGCGGGGTTTCGTCAAAAACGATACTGAACTGCTGAGCGGCTTCATTATCATTTCCGGCGGCATCCTGTGTTACACCTGCGGCAATATCCAGGGTTACTTCGCCCTCGGAATCCGGGCTTACCGTTACGGTGAATTCATCTTCTTCGGCATTCGGAGAGAAATTACTCAGCGTTGCGTTGGATTCGCTAATATCATCAATATCAAAATCAGTAGCCGGTCTGTTGAAGGTGATGGTGGTGTTGAATGAGGATTCGTTGGTAAAATCCTCCTCATCTGAACTTATGGCTGCTGTGAAAGGAGTGGTATCGAAGGTAATCACCAGGTCATCGCTTTCCTCACTCAGGTTGCCGGCCAGATCTTCTACGGCTTCATCCGGTATGCTGATGGTAATATCGTAGTTCTGTCCGGCGGATGTATTTTGGGGGATGATGTTCACCTCGTACTCGTTGAATGCCACCTGTGAAAATGAGCCGCTGTCCACCGATCCATTAATTACATTGATATCATTGTGGGTAAATTCATCCACCTCTTCGGAAAACGTAATGGTGATGGGGATAACCGGTTCGTTGGTGTTCTCTGCGGCGGTAGAAAGCGTTACCGTTGGCCGGGTGCCGTTATAAACGAGTTCAAAGCTTTCACTACCAATCCAAAAATTACCGGCCAAATCGGATATAATAGCTGTCCAGATGTCGAAATCGAACTTTGCAATATTATCGCGCTCGGCTGCCGGGATTTCAAAGTCGAGTGTGAGTGTTTGATCGGTGACGGAGTGGCCGGTCAGGATGTTACTGCTGACATCAGGGTTGTCGTTGGTGATATTCAGGGAATCCACCCTAAAGGAAGCAGCGTCCAGGTCCTTATCAAATTCCAGATCCAGCGAAAAAGAAAGGTCGTTGGTTACACTGTCGACCTCAGCGGATGCGGAGTCAAAGAAGGTGTGATCGACAAACTCCGGCCTGACCCCGTCGTAATCAACAGATTCCGAAAGTGTATTTGCAAGGGCGTTGCCCGCCAGATCTTCCACTCCGCCTTGAAGTACCTCTACGGCGATGGTTGCCGCGCCGTTCTCGTCATCAGGATTGACGACCAGCGTAAAGGTGTTGCCGCTGCCGATAACAGATTGGAAGGAGGCGTTGGTGATCTGAAAATCTCCGGCCGCCGGTACCTGCACATCTTTGCTGAAGACAAGCTCGAACTCCAGGTCGGTTTCGTTGGTGGGGGATAGTTGCTGGGCGGTGATGGAGGTGATTTCAGGGGGTATTTGATCTGAAACAATACTGAACTGGGTTGCAGCCTCATTATCATTTCCCGCAGCATCCTGTGCAACTCCGGCGGGCACATCTACGGTGATGGTGCCATCGCCGGATGGAGTTACATCCACTGTGTAACTTGAGCCACTTCCACTGAAATTGGATGGAGAGCCACCTGTGACCGTAATATCCCCAATTACAAAGCCGGTAACACCCTCGCTGAAGTCTATTGATATAGGGATGGTACTTGCATTGGTGGGGCTGGATTCCGTGCTTGATATGGCTACGGTGGGTTCCGTTTTGTTGATGGTGTACGTTTCCCCTGACGTAAACGGCACGTTATGGATGGCCGGGCTGACTCCTGAGCTATTTGCCAGATCCAATCTGACGGTTCCATCGCCGGAGCCAGTATTTACAGTGACTTCGTAGGTATCCCCACTCCCGGATAGATTTGAAACAGAGGCTCCTGATACACCGGTGGTGGTCAGATTGAAATTGGATGTAGATAAACCCGATGCAGATCCGGATAGATTTACTTCATACACCACACTGTTTTCGTTGGTCTGGGATGACGAGGGAGAATGCCGGACAATGGATTCTACTTCCACAGAGGTGGTAAACGAATGCTGGGAACCATAAGAAGTGCCTTCCGAATTGATAGCATAGGCTCTTGTATAATAGGTAGTGCCATGATCAAGGTTGTCAACGGTTTGTGAAAAAGAACCGGTGCCCGAACTTATTTGCACAACATTATCTCCGGTATCCGGATTCGCCGAGGTGTTGTACACAACGCCACTCGCCGTGACCGTTGCACCGCCATCGTCCGTTACGTTTCCGCCCAGAGTTGCGGAGGAGGAAGTGATGCTGGTGGGAGGGTCGGTGGTTACGGTGGGGGGATCGGCGGCTGCAGCGCCGTAATGAATTTGATCAACCACCCAGTTCATTCGAATAGCTACATCTTCAAAATCAGGGAAATCAGGTATATTGACATAAGCCGCATAAAACCAAATTTGAGTAACATCCGAAAACCCGACAGAGGTCTCCGTTATCGCCTGATTCTCCGATATATTCATCAGCCCCGAAAAATCAAAATTGGTTGGTCCGGGGTCATTCGCGTTGTAGGAAAATTCGGTAGTTGGCGTGCCTTCGAAGAACCGAATTTCCTTATCATAATTGAAACCGGTACTAAAATCACTGAACTTGGACAGATCAATTCGGCTGATGTCCACCGCTTCGCTAAAAGTCAGGCGTACTGCACCTTTATTGTCATCCAAATCACTTGTAGCACACCCGCCCGTGGCGTCTCCCGTGAAAAAGACACCCTCGAACGAAGTGCCAGTACAATCCTGGGCTGAATACAAACCGCTATTCACCACATCACTTGTTTCAATATTGATGAACTCCACGGTGACCTGCACGCCATCCGGGCCGGTCGCCGTAATCGGTCCGCCATGCCCCGTGCCCTGATCCGGGGTGACGTTGCTAAAGTCAATTACCTGCCCCATCGCTGTCGGCAGGGATATCGTGAAGAAAAAGATTGTTGCCAGAATCTTGACCCATCCCCAATGCATGCTTATCTCGGGCACCCTGTTTATGTAATTCCCCATGTTTTCTGAACCTGATTTTACCATACGTAATCCTTAATGAGTTCCAGAAATTTTACTTAGCAGTTCTACAGGCGTCCGTTGGTCCAACTTTATTGATGTTTTGGTACTCTGTGCCTGTGCGGTAAGTATCTTAAAACCACCCGCCGATAACAGACATGCGAATGCAAGTAGAAAGAAAGCCAACAGGTTACTGTTCCCTTTTTGCAGCGTCCAACTCGATAAAGTCATATTGCCCAACAGTAGATATCGCTCCAAGCTTAGGAGAGAGAGTTAATTAGGTGATTCCCGATTGAATTCAGCGAATATATTGATTCATTAGCTGTATCTCACATGATTTTCAGCTCAACTATAAGATTTTACATTTCAAACTTTCTCTTGATTAATCTCTTTTCCAGAAATAGGATGGTTCAATACCCAGTGAACGGAGGTAAACATAACCCTGTCCGCGGTGATGGTTTTCATTGTCGATGATAAAGAGTAGATTTAACTCCAGATGAAACCGTTTAATTTAGATGAAGCGATTCAAGTGCTTGAAACCACTCCAAAAGTACTCACTGCGCTCCTGAACAGTCTTCCGGAAAGTTGGGTCGAAGCAGATGAGGGCCCTGAAACGTGGAGCGCTTACGATATTTTAGGGCATCTGATTCACGGCGATAAGACAGACTGGATTCCAAGAGCTCGCATAATTCTTGATGAGGGCAAATCGAGGACTTTTCCTCAATTCGACCGATTTGCGCAGTTTAGCGATTCAAAGGGAAAAAGTTTAAAGGTGCTGTTAGATGAATTTGTACAACTACGCAAGAACAATATCGAAACCTTGAAACGGATGGAGCTAACCGACAGGGACTTTGCAAAGACTGGGCTTCATCCCGACTTCGGAGTGGTAACATTGAAGCAATTGTTGTCGACCTGGGTTACACATGACATGAGCCACCTGCGGCAGATTGCCCGAGTGTTGGCCAAACAATACAGATCGGAGATAGGGCCCTGGGAAAAGTATCTTCCCGTGGTACATGAGTAAAGGTTCGCATTTCAATATTAAACTGCAATTCCTTACAATCCATCCTGTTACATGCTAAACAAAATTGCAAAACTCACTGGGGATTACTTTGCGTAAAAAGAAGGACGATGCACCACCTCCGAAGGAATCAAATCCGAACGAATCAGGCCAGAAGGAATCGAATCCAAAGAATGCAGAAAAGAGGTCCGACTGGTCACGTCTTTTGCGGCCGGAGATGCTCGTTGCATTTTCTGCCATCATCATCAGCCGATCTGCTATTGCTCGGTGTATGATGATTGCTGGACAGTTCAAATGAGCGAAAACAATCCGCAGGCTACGGAGATCGATGAGTGTGTGCACGAGGAAGGGCGCAGCTTCGAGATGTAAGTTCATTAGAAACTGTAACACTGCCAGTATTGAACACGTAGGGTTTAAACAATACATTCTTTCTGCCTGCTAATGACACCTGTAAACATGCACCTTTTTCCCTTTCGGCCTGAAAACTATGTCTCTAATCATAAAATCATACTCCTTGTGATCTTTCGGTTTGTTGTTGCTTTCCTGTTACTTGTAACGCTGCCCCTGAGTGCCGAAGCCTGGCAAGAGGATGGGTCGGCAGATGCGGTCATCATTTCAGAAGAATTATTGAACGAGGGGTCGATCCAGGTTGACATCCCGATAAAGCATTATGCCGGAGATGTTGAGGGAGCTCATCTGCCCGGTTATGATGATTCCGAATGGGAAACTCTGGATTCGGTTTGGGTATTCAGGAGTGAACTGCCTGATGATTGGGACTATATCCGATGGTTCCGTTTCCGGATAGATGCCGATTCCAGCGTGATCGGGACTCCGATTTCCCTGACGCATAACGGATTTGGTGCTCGCGAGATATGGTATAATGGCCGTTTACTGGACCAGAAGGGCGTTGTATCCAATAATCCCGACCTCTTTGAAATGGGAAAGTTGCGTGGATGGACTGTCTTCACGATGGACCCGGGTGATGAACATATTTTTGCCATTCGAAGTGCTTTTACCGATTACCAGGATTATGCACGCTTCGATATTCAAACTGGTATCACCATGGCGTTTAATCAACCGGAGCGATCCAGCGAGTACTATCAAGAGGCCTACAAGTTTTCCTCCTCTGTGATGTGGTTCATGATTGGATTAACTGTCCTATTTTCGGTGCTGCACCTGTTTTTTTACCTGTACAACCGAAAACACAGTTTCAATTTGTGGTTTTCTCTCGCCTGCTTGCTCTTTGCGGCAGGAGCATGGGCACAGGGCCAGTGGGCATTTAACGAAACGCTGGCAACATTGATGGTGTATCAAGGTGTATTCCAAAGTTCGATGCTGCTGACGTTTCTGTGTATGGCCTTTTTCCTGCGTTCGGTATTGCAACTGGGTTATCCGTTATACCTGAAAATTACAGCCGCGGCAATCGTTCTCCTCTCTGTATTGAACCTGTTCAAACTGATACCCAATTTTATCATTCTCATTTCTGCCCTGCTAATCCCTATAGAGATCTTCATTGCCGCATTCCTGGGAATTCGAAAACAAAGAAAACGGGCCTGGTTTGTTTCCGGTGCCATGGCTGCATTT
>SLKI01000104.1 GCA_007134695.1 Balneolaceae bacterium | reverse complement strand
CCGCCGATATTGACCAGTGCATCCTTCTTGGCACTCATCGTTGCCCCGTCGGTCAGGTCACAGATCTCTTTCACTATCTCCTTAACAGGCCGATCCTGCTGGCCGGGCTCATTCTTTTTGATCATGTAGGCATTTTCTGCAACCCGGGTCATATCGTGGATGATCAAAATGCCATGCTTCTTTGTTAGTTCCCGCACCTTACGAAGGTTGGCAAGTGAAATTGGCTGTCCGCCAGCCATATTTACGGTCGTCGCGATCGACACATAAGGGATGCGGTCGCTGCCATACTCGTCGATCAGATGCTGAAGTTTGTCGAGATCGATGTTCCCTTTAAACGGGTGCCCATCCTCCGGATCGTGAGCTTCATCAATAATCACATCATGAAAAGTTCCGCCGGCCAGTTCCTGATGCAGCTTGGTTGTAGTGAAGTACATATTGCCGGGGATCACATCACCCTCCTTGATGAGCAGCTGCGATATGATATGTTCTGCAGCCCGCCCCTGATGGGTGGGAACCACATATTTGTAGCCGTAATAGTTTTGAATCGCCTCTTCGAGATGGTAGAAATTTTCACTTCCTGCATAGGCCTCATCCCCCATCATCATTCCGGCCCACTGCCGGTCGCTCATAGCCGACGTGCCGCTGTCGGTCAGAAGATCGATATAGACATCTCGCGAGCGAAGAAGAAATGTATTGTAGCCGGCCTCCTCGATAAAATCTTTTCGCTCTTCTTGCGTCGTCATCCGAACCGGCTCGACCATTTTGATTTTATACGGTTCGGCCCAGGATCGTTTTTTTGTCGATTTGTTCTTTTCCATAAGATTTGAGGTTAGTAGCTCCGGATTGAAAATTTCGGCTCTAAAGATGCGATTTTATTCGATCATGAAAAAGCCTGTTTCAGATCGTCGAGAATATCCTCCGGGCTTTCAAGGCCGGTCGCAATCCGAACCAGTCCCGGAGTTATTCCAACCATCTGCCGCTCCTCTTCCGTCAATTTGGAGTGGGTGGTAGAAGCGGGATGAGTGACGATACTTCTTGTGTCACCCAGATTGGCCGATCGAGAAAGCATCCCGATGCGGTCGATAAATGATTTGGCTGCTTCATATCCGCCGTCGATTTCAAAACAGACCACACCTCCGCCTCGCTTCATCTGTCGCCGGGCCAGCTCATATTGTGGATGCTCTTTATGAAATGGATATTTCACCCAATTAACTTTTGAGTGGTTGCCGAGAAATCGGGCGACCTCCTCTGCATTGTCGCAGTGCCGGTCCATTCGCACCGGAAGTGTCTCCAGGCTCTTGCTGAAAAGCCACGCATTGAATGGCGAAAGGGCGGGGCCGCTGTGACGGGTAAAAAAGGCGATCTCTTCAATATATTTCTCCTTTCCAACAATTACGCCCCCAATTGCCCGGCCTTGGCCATCGATAAACTTGGTTGCAGAATGGATAATCAGATCCGCTCCATACTCCGCTGGCCGCTGCAGATAGGGGGTGGCAAAGCAGTTGTCGACGACAAATATCAGATTATGCTGCCTGGCAAACTCACCGGCCCACTCGAGATCGATCAGGTCGAGCCCCGGATTTGATGGAGTTTCGAGAAAAAGCAGCCGGGTATTATCACGTACCAGATCCTGCCACGACTCGGTCTTGTGAATATCTCCGTAGCTGTAGTCAATTCCCCAGCGGGGAAAAATCTGATTTAAAATCTGATGGGAGGACCCGAAAAGTGATCTACAGGCAAGAATATGGTCCCCCTTGTTCATCAAAGCGGCAAGACAGGAAAAAATCCCGCTCATGCCCGATGCGGTTGCGACTCCCGATTCCACTCCCTCGAGCTTGCACATTTTAACGATAAACTCGTCGGTATTCGGGTTGGAGTACCGGCTATACACATTGCCCTCAATCTCGTTGGCAAACAGTGCCCTTGCCTGTTCGGCCGAGTCGAAAATAAAACTGGAAGTAAGGAACAGGGGGGAGGAGTGTTCGCGCTCGGGCGTACCGGGGATTTGTGTTCGAATGGCGTCGGTATCAAATTTTTTCTTACTCATTGGAGATAATCTCGTAACTGTGTTTAATTTCAGCTGTATGTTCTAGTGCTTTGGAAACAGAGCAATACTTGCCGACCGACAGTTCGATAGCCCTTTCCACTTTTTTTGGATCCAGATCTCCCCGAAGTGTAAAATGGAGGTGGATCGATTTGTACTCCGAATAGGTTCCAACTTTTTGGCGATCCCCATTCACATCCACATGAATTCCCTCAAGCGGCTGTTTCTGTTTCTTCAGGATGCGGATAATGTCAATTGTACTGCAACCGCCGGCAGCTGCCAGAAGCATCTCCATCGGGCTGATGCCTCCTTCGAGCCCTCCGACCTCCCTGTTTCCATCGATTCGAATTACACCTCCGTTGCTGTTTTTAGCTTCCATATGCAGTTCTTCAGTCAACGTTTGAATCGAGATATTTGTCATGGTAAAGTCAGTTGAATTCAGGTTCAGGTTTAATGAATTGGTTGATGGAGCCTGATAGTTAATGGATCTTGAAAGTTGATGGAGCCAGATTATGGATCAAAGTCCGGCCTGCAACCAATGCATGAAAGGTAGCAAATCCTGATGAGTCTCTCTTTACCGATAAAATGGATCCGAAATTAGAAATTTTACGGTTTTCAACTATCTTAAGCCGGGTAAATTTCTATTTGACCTGCGGATTTCTTTTTTTTCTGCGAGATAAAACCTGCAATAAAACTTTTTGGCCGTGAGCGAACAGCAAAACGAAGGGCAGAATTCGGGCAACCATTCAAATGACGATCCATCCTCAGGTTCTACCGGAGAACAGCCGGATCAGCATCAAAACGAGGAGTCTGGCGAGGTGGATAACGGGGAAAAGGAAGAGAAACAGGGTTTGTTTAGCCGATTTCTCGATTATGTCGAGCGATCCGGTAACAAACTCCCTGATCCGGTAACGGTATTTGTTATTATTATCGGACTGGTCATGTTCGCCTCTCTCATCAGCTATCTGCTGGGGGTCAGTGTGGTCCATCCGAATACCGGAGAGACGATCTACGCCGACAACCTTTTCAGCGGCGAAAATATCCAGCGTACTTTTGTTGAGATGGCGCAAACTTTTGCCGAATTCCCGCCCCTTGGGCTGGTTCTGGTGGTTATGCTCGGTATCGGGGTTGCAGACCGGACAGGCCTGGTAACGACGGCTCTGAAGCGATTCGTAGAGGGTACACCGGACTCTTTGATCACTGCCGCTGTGGTTTTTGCCGGAATTATGAGCAGTCTCGCAGTCGATGCAGGTTATGTAGTGTTGATACCACTCGGAGCTCTCATCTTTTACGGAGTTGGTCGTCATCCGCTTGCCGGACTCGCCGCGGCATTTGCAGGTGTTTCGGCAGGATTCAGTTCCAACTTGCTGTTAACTAGTCTTGATCCTCTTCTGATGGGCTTTACCGAACCGGCCGCCCATATCGTAGACCCCGGGTACACGATGAATGTGGCCGCGAACTATTGGATCATGATTGCGCTAGTACCGGTATTTGTGCTTTCAGGCTGGTATGTGACCGAGAAGATTATCGAACCGCGCCTGGGCAGTTACGATGGAACACCGGAAGATCTGGAAGATGAAGATGTGAATAATGAGATCACCCCGCTCGTACGTAAAGGACACAGGTGGGCCGGAATTGTTATGCTTCTTTCACTGATCGGGACAGCACTCCTTGTGATTCCGGAAAACGCACCGCTTAGAGGTGAAGAAGGAGAGTTGCTGCCGTTCTACCAGAGTATCGTGGCGATCATCTTTTTCGTATTTCTGATACCGGGTATTGTTTACGGTATTGTAACCGGCCAGGTGAAAAGCGACAAGGATGTAGCCAAAATGACAGCGGATTCGATGGCCAGTATGGGAGCTTATATCGTGCTCGCCTTTGTGGCTGCGCACCTGATCGCTTTCTTCAACTGGTCTAACCTGGGCCTGATTATTGCCGTCAGTGGTGCTGAATTGCTCCAGGGTATACCATTTCTAAGTGCATTTGGCGGGGTTCCTCTCATCATCGCATTTATCCTGGTGTCGGCCTTTATCAATCTCTTTATCGGCAGCGCATCGGCAAAGTGGGCAATTATGGCACCGGTTTTTGTTCCGATGCTGATGCTGATGGGGTATTCACCTGAACTGACCCAAGCCGCCTACCGTCTTGGCGACTCCTTCACCAATATCCTGACACCCCTGTTACCCTACTTCCCGCTGGTGATTATCTTTGCCCAGAAATACGACAAGGATATCGGGCTTGGTACTCTGATCTCATTGATGGTACCTTATTCTGTCTTTTTCGGAATTCTCAGCACGTTGGTACTGGTAGTATGGATGTTGTTCGGATGGCCACTTGGCCCGGAGTCACCGTTGATCTACGCACCTTAAGAGATTTCGGGACTTAAGGATCGGTTTTCGAACAATGTAAGAAGAGGCATTCGGAACCAAGGTGTTGGCAATTGGAACCAAGGTGTTGGCAATTGGAACCAAGGTGTTGGCAATTGGAACCAGGGTGTTGGCAATTGGAATAGATAAGAAGAGACTTTCGAAGCCAAAAGGTCGGCATTAGAAGCTGAAGTGTGTTTAACCCTTCCGCCGGTTTGCCAGTTCGCCCAATACATCATCCAGGGAGATCTCTTTCTCCGCCAACAGGACAAGCAGATGGTAGATCAAGTCGGCAGTTTCAAGGATGATCTCATCCCTGTCGCTGTTTTTTGAGGCGATCAGAACTTCAACGGCTTCCTCTCCTACTTTTTGAATGATTTTGTCGGCCCCGTCTCGGAAAAGGCGAGTTGTATAGGAGTTTTCCGGCAGTTCCTTTTTTCGCTTGTTCAGCAGCTCCTCGAGTTCAAATAGAATAGAATCACGGGGGTTATCTGAATGTTCAGTTGAGGTCATGTCTCCAGGGTAGTTCGAAAAAATTTTCAGGTGATTAGGATGTCGCTCAAGTTCACGCTTTAATCGATTTAATCAAAGCAGGTCTTGGCTCAGATCCGCACCGGTATACCGGCTTTTTTCATTTCGCTTTTAAGCTCCGAAATCTCAATCTCACGAAAATGAAAAATACTCGCTGCCAGAACCGCATCAGCCTTTCCTGAACGGATGGCATCGATGCAGTGGCCGATGGTGCCTGCACCGCCGCTGGCGATAATTGGAATCGTGGTGACCGTGTTGGTTCGCTGCAGCAGCTCCAGGTCAAACCCGGATTTTGTGCCGTCGCGGTCCATACTGGTAAGCAGGATTTCACCGGCTCCCAGCATTTCAACTCTGCGTGCCCACTCAATGGCGTCAAGCCCGGTCGGCTCGGAACCTCCCTTCACATACACTTCCCAGGAGTTGCCGGTAGCTCTGGCGTCGATAGCAGCAACAACAGCCTGGGAGCCGAATCGGTCGGATGAGTGCCGGATCAAATCGGGGTTTTGAACGATCGCGCTGTTCAGAGAGACCTTGTCGGCACCGGCCCTTAAGATATCTCCCATCTCCTCTACGCTTCCTATTCCACCACCTACGGTAAATGGGATCTCGATTTCGGCGGCAATTCGCTCGACCAGACCGATCAGTGTTTTCCGTTTCTCCTTTGTGGCGGTAATATCGAGAAACACCAGTTCGTCGGCACCCTCCCTGGAATAGCGTGATGCGAGCTCTACCGGATCCCCGGCATCGCGAAGATTTTCGAAGTTCACACCTTTTACCGTACGGCCGTTTTTAATATCCAGGCAGGGGATGATTCTCTTTGTCAACATGATGCGGATTTTATCTCTTCCAGTGTGATGTACCCTTCATACCAGGCTTTACCCACAACAACACCGTAAATGTTCAGTTCGGAGAGCATTTTCAGGTCTTCTGCAGATGAAACACCTCCTGATGCGATCCACTCTAACTCGGGATGCTGCTCGCTCAGAGTTCGGTATAGCTGTATATTGGGGCCTTCGAGCGTGCCGTCCCTGGAAACATCTGTGCAGAGAACTTTTTTCAGCCCTTGACGGACCATCGGTTTGAGAAACTCGGCAGGAGAGAGGGCGCTGGTTTCGAGCCAGCCTTCATAGGCCGGTTTGCCATCTTTCAGATCCATTCCCAAAATGGCATTGTCGCTGTATCGGTTGAGTGCCAGCTCCCAGTCATCCGGTTTTATGACCGCCATCGACGAGCAGATCACCCCGCTGACACCGGCTTCGAGCAGCATCTCGAAATCGTTGTATGAGCGTACTCCGCCTCCCATCTGTACCGTGACGGCCAGTTCACCGGTGATTTTTCGTACAGAATCGAGGTTTTCGAATCGGCCAGACCTGGCGCCGTTCAGATCCACGATGTGAAGGTGGTCGAACCCGGCTTCGAGGAACTCTTCGGCCTGCCGGACCGGGTTGTGATTGTACACCTCCTTTTTGTTGTAGTCTCCCCGGGTGAGCCGGACAACCTTTCCGTCGAGCAGATCGATAGCGGGTATTACTTTCATCTGTAGTGTCAATTTGCGTGAAGTTAGAAAATGAGTTTGCCTGATAATAGACGTTTGCCGCGGCTCAGTTACCTTCGGATGAACCGGCCAGATCGAGAAAATTACTGAGCAGCCGCCGCCCGCTTCTGCTCGATTTTTCCGGATGAAACTGAACCCCCATCAGGTTCTTCTTCGCGACCACTGCCGAAAACAGGTCACCATATCGGCCTGCAGCCAGTGTATATTCGGTAACGGGAGCAAAGTAGCTGTGAACGAAGTAGAAAAAGTCCTCTTCGCCGAGACCGTTCAACAATGGATGATTCTTGATCTGTTCGAGATGATTCCAGCCCATATGGGGCACTTTGATAGAGTTTGGCTTGAATTTTTCGAGACGCCCCGGCAGAAGGCCGAGCGTCCGGCAATCTCCCTCCGGTGTAGATTCAAAAAGCAGTTGCATTCCGAGGCAGATACCTAAAACAGGTTTATCGGTCATTTTCAGCCATTGATCAAGCCCGAGGTTTCGCAGATCTTCCATGGCTGGTGCCGCATGGCCTACACCGGGAAAGATAACCGCATCACAGTGCTCCAGCCTTTCCGCCTCATCTGTAACCAGATACCCTGCCCCCAGTCGCTTCAGTGCATTGGCTACGGAAGCGAGGTTACCGGATCGGTATTTCAAAATTCCAATCTTCAATTCAAATTTTCCGTTCTAATTCCTGGATCCAAGTCTTTAAATCCTGGTTCGAAATCTTAAATCAAGTTTTCTAATCATAAATACCGGTTTTGAATCTTAAATCCAGTTTCCAAGTCTTAAATCCTGGTTCCCAAATTTAATTTCCGCCCCCGGGATCGCAATTCGTTGCGATAAATTTATGACCGGCTTCCCGGCTTACAGGTCTCCCGGCTTTATTACAGGTTTACAAATTCTCCTTTGTGCTGGGCAGAATACCCGCGGCACGTTCGGTACGAGTTACAGCAAACCGCAATGCGCGGGCAAACCCCTTGAAGATCGATTCGATCTTGTGATGGTCGTTTCTGCCTTCACACCGGATCTGCAGCGTAGCCCGCATCTGCATCGCCAGAGTGTGGAAAAAGTGTTCGGCCATTTCGGTGGGGAAGTCGCCGACATACTCGCGGCTGAACTCCGTTTCCCAAACCAGGTATGGCCGGTTCGAAAGGTCCAGGGCAACTTCGGCAACAGCTTCATCCATCGGCAGAAGGTAGCCGTATCGAAGGATCCCGGCCTTGTCGGTACCGACCGCCTCCGAAATCACATCACCCAGGGTAATGGCGGTATCCTCGATCGTGTGGTGTTCATCAACATTCAGATCGCCTTTGCACCGAATGGCCAGGTCGATCAGACCATGTCTTGCGATCTGTTCGAGCATGTGATCGAAAAAGCTGAGCCCGGTTTCGATCTCCGCCTGCCCTTTTCCATCCAGGTTCAGGGAGATTTCTATCTCGGTTTCGGCCGTTTTGCGGTGTCTGGCTGCCTTTCGATCCGGAAACAGCAGCCGACGGGTCAGTTCTACCCAGCCTGATGCGGACACAATCTTGTCTTGATCAGTTATCGCCGAGTTTTCGTCACGGGCACCGTCTGTGGAACTTTTATCACGGGCTCCGGCTGCAGAATTTTTATCCCGGGCTACTGAGTCGAAATCTTCCTCCTGGTCATCTGCAGCCTTCTTATCAGAATTCCGGGAATTTATTGCAAGCAACTCGCCGCTGGCTCCGGTCGATATGATTAGTTGAGCTTCATCAGCAGAATCCAGCTCAGGTTTGAGAGGCTCATTCTCCAGCAGTCTGGTCAAACCCTGTGAGAGCTTCGAAGGGTCCCATCCAAGCCGGTGACTCGACTGTTGCATGCGGATCAGGCCGTAAAGTGCACCGGGTCTGGGGAGCTCGCCCTCAGTCGAAACAAGTGCTGCAGGTTCGATCCAGATATTCATGATAGAATCTCCTTTAATGTTTTTAAGAAACGAACGTTTTCATCCGGCATGCCGACGGTGACCCGGATAGATTCTTCACTTCCCGGCAGATCACCCCGGTATCGGACGATGATCCCGCGGTCGGCAAGCTGTCGGCAGATCGATTCGGCGTTCCGGATTTTAAACAGAATGTAATTGGCGTCGGAGGGATAGACCTTCTCGACCGTTGGAGCCTGCTCGAGCTGTTCGATCAGGTAATCCCGCTCCTGGCAGATCGTTTCGATATTGAATTTCACCAGGTCGATCTCTTTAAAGGCGTCCAGTGCAGCCCGGGCAGTGAGTTTGTTGAGGTTGTACGGCGCTTTCACCTTCATCATGTAACTGATGATCTGCGGGCTGGAGATCGCTGATCCGAGACGGATTCCGGCCAGGCCAAACGCCTTGGAAAAGGTTTGCAGAACGACCAGATTGGAGTATTGCGGGACCACCGCTGTGAGCGATTCCTGGCCGCTAAAATCGATATACGCTTCGTCGACCACCACGATCCCGGGAAAAAGTTCGATCAGCTTCATCACTTCGACCCGTTTCAGCAAATTTCCGGTCGGATTGTTGGGTGAGCAGAGAAAGAGGATCCGGGTTTTTTCATCGGCTGATTTGAGGATACGGTCCGCATCAGGCTGAAAATTTTCGTCGAGCGGCACCTGCCGAACTCCGACGTTGTTGACAGCAGCCGATACACTATACATTCCGTAGGTCGGCGGGGTGATGAGGATCTCGTCGCGCGCCGGCTCGCAGAAGATGCGGATCAGCAGGTCGATCGCCTCGTCGCTGCCAACTCCCGTAAAGACATTCTCCGTGACTACATTTCGGAACCCGGCGATTTTCTTCCGAAGCTCCTCCTGTCCGGGAGAGGGATAGCGGTGCAGCTCCAGATCGTTCCGGATCGGTGCCCCCAGTGAGTTTTCATTGGCGTCGAGAAGCAAGCCTTCTTTCTGCTCGTCTCGTGCACTTCGATAGGGGGTCAGGTTGCGGATGTTCTCGCGAACCAAAGGGTCGATGTCGGTAAATTTGCTCATTTTAACGGATGAATTCTCAGTAAAAGCTTTGGGTTCAATTTTCGTGGCTCCCCTCGGGATTTCTACGAATGGATACAGCCCGTCGATGGGCTTCCAGGCCCTCAAGGCCGGCAAGTGTTTCCACAGCCGGGCCCAACGCCAGCAAGCCCTCTTTGGTGGCCGACTGAAAGGTAATGCACTTCTGGAAACTCGACAGGCCGACGCCGCTGTACATTCTGGCATAGCCGTACGTGGGCAGCGTATGGTTGGTACCGGAGGCGTAATCGCCGAGGCTTTCGGGCGTGTGGTGGCCGAGAAAAACAGATCCGGTGTGCCGAATACTTTCAGACAGCGAGTCCGCATCGTCTAGCTGGATCGACAGGTGTTCCGGGGCGTACCGATTGGAAAAATCAACAGCTTCTTCCGGGGAGCGAGCAGTCAGAATCAGGCTGTTCTCAAGTGCGTTGCGGGCAATGTCGGCTCTTGGCAGGCCTTCGAGCTGGTTTTTCAGGGTGATGCGGAACCGATCCAGGTCGAATCCCTCGATAGCGACAAGCACCACCTGGCTATCGGGGCCATGTTCGGCCTGGGAAAGCAGGTCGGCGGCCACCCACTCCGGCCTCGACTCTTCCGCTGCGATCACAAGCAGCTCGGATGGGCCGGCGGGCAGATCGATTGCAACCATCGCATCGCTGTTTTGCAGCATCATTTTGGCCGCTGTCACATATTGGTTTCCGGGGCCAAAAATTTTGTCCACTTTCGGGACCGATTCGGTTCCTAAGGCCAGAGCGGCAATCGCTTGTGCCCCTCCGGCCAGCAGCACTTTTTCGGCCCCGATTCGGCGGGCAACATAGAGTACAGAGTCCGGAACCTGCCCCCTGGAATCGGGAGGTGTTGCCATAACAATCGTTTCGCAGCCTGCTGCTGATGCGGGAACTCCAAGCATGATCGCCGTCGAGGGCAGGGGGGCGGAACCACCGGGAATATAGAGTCCCACCTTTTCGATCGGGCGGGTCTCTTTCCGGCACACGACACCAGGAGTTGTTTCTACCTGGAGAGCCGGCGTCGCCTGGCTTCGGTGAAACTTCTCGACATTTGAGATCGCCTTATCGAGGGCTTTCTCTATTTCGGGTTCCAGGTCGGGCTCGGATTCTTTCGGGTCGATGCAGGAGGATTCGGGCAGTTTGTTGTCGAACTGAAGAGTATACCGGCGAACCGCATCATCCCCTTCGTTCCTCACCGCATCGAGGATCGGTTCTACTTGCCGAAAGATATCTTTCAGATCGATTGCAGGCCGCTTGCAGAGTCGCTGAACGGCCGCTTCGTCGAGTTCAGAAAGTGAATACTGTTTCATTGGTCAAAGGTCTGGGTGTTGAATGTCATAATGATATATCTCTGTGAGTTTAAAGCCTGAGTGCAGATTGTCTGGATTTCAAAGGTCTGGATGTCATGGTCCCGAAAAACGGGGTTTCTTACCTGTCGGTTATTCGATCATGCTTTCTACCGGCAGCATTACGATTCCGGAGGCGCCGGCCTGTTTCAGCTTCTCCATCACCTGCCAGAAGGTGGAGATCGGCACCACGGTGTGGACTGCAACCATTCCCTCTTCGGCCAGTGGAACGATCGTCGGGCTCTTTAGCGAGGGGATGATATTGCGAATCTCCTCTACCGCCTCCTCCGGTGCGTTCATCATGATGTAACGGCTTCTTTCAGCTTTCTGCTGGCCTTCGATACGTTGAATCAATTTCTCGATCAGAGACTGTTTGCCTTGAGAGAGAGGTTTGTTGGTGCGGATCAATTCTGTTTCGGATTCATATATTGTATCGATCTCCATCAGGCCGTTGGCTTTCAGTGTGTTGCCGGAGGAGACCAGGTCGCTGATCGCATCGGCAACCTCGAGCCTGGGGGCAATCTCCACAGCCCCGGAGAGAGTGATCAGCTCCACGTCGATTCCGCGTTCATCAAAATATTTTTTAGTCAGGACGGGATAACTGGTAGCAACCTTTTTGCCGGAAAAATCATCGGCTTTCCGAAGAGAGCCGTTTTTCGGGGCGGCAATGGAGAGGCGGCAAACTCCGTAATCGAGCCCTTTGAGTATGGTTACGTCGGCCTGGTCTTCGGCCGTCACATTTCCGCCGACAAACCCGAGGTCACATACACCGTCCTGTACATATTCGGGAATGTCGTCATCTCGAATCAGCAGCAATTCCACATCAAAATTTCGGCAGCGGACCAGCAGGTTTCGTTTGTAGTCATCAAACCTGAGTCCGATACTTTCAAGTAAATTCATGGTTTTATCGGTCAGGCGACCGCTTTTTTGGATGGCGATACGAAGTGACGTAGATGAATCAAGGGTTCTCATGGTGTCGGGATCAATGAAATTGTTAGGAGTTAAAAAGTTTGGAAGAAAACTGTTCAGATCGTGTTAGGGAACTCGAAACAGGAAAAAAGGAGAAAAGCCCGGGCGGGTTTTATTGAGAGCGAATTATTTACGCACGATGCCCGCAATGGCTATGATGATAGCCGTGATGATGAATGAGGTGGGTATGAATAAATTTTTGGATCATCATTTCAAATATACGAAGATCTGATGGATGAATTCCAGTCTCGCAGTTAAAGAGCCGCAGTGAGAGAAGTGAAAAGTTTCTATATTTCAGGCAATATTTAATGTGAAAAGTGAAATTTGATGAAGACGATTGCCCAGTTAACCTACATTCCGCTCTATACCGAACACCCACAAGAAAAAGTTCAGGATCTGCTGGAATTTGTAGCCCAGCAGGATGTAGAGGTGGATGTGAATTATCTTTCTACAACGGTAAAAGGTGATACCGACTTGATATTCGATCTGGTCAGAGAGATCTATGACGAAATGACGCTGGAAGGTGAACAGTTTCGATTTCATGTCGAGCTTCTCAGCCCGGTGGAAGAGTGACAGGACGCACTCGCAGGGCGAGACGATCGAATTGCACAATTGAGTGAAAGCCCGAAGTGTACCGGCTGATAATGCTGACAAGGTTTGAATTCCGTGGGTAACCTCATGGAACGATCGGACCTCTACCGGCGGAAATATTTGTGCTTCTTGACTATCTGGAGATATTACGTTTATATACGGTATGTACATTGAACCGTTAATGAAACCATACTGCTATGAATAATCCGGATAAGAATAGAGACCTGGCAATTCTGCTTCTGAGAATAGGGGTCGGCGTAATATTTGTTGTGGCCGGTTGGGGAAAACTGACAGGGATTGAAGGTACACAGGAATTTTTTGGCGGAATTGGAATTCCACTCGCCGGCCTGATGGCCTGGGTCGTTGCACTAGTTGAATTTGTAGGTGGGCTGATGGTGCTGGCTGGTGCCTATATTCGAATTCCGGCTGTGCTGCTGGCGATCATAATGCTCGTTGCGATTTTTACTGTGAAACTGGAGCAGGGCTTTAGTGCTTTGAGAATTGATTTGATGTTGCTCGTTGCTGCTCTGGCCCTTTACCTGCTGGGAAGCGGTAGTTATTCGCTCGACAGCAAGCTGGGCGGACGTGGTGCTTCTGGAGAGGAAGAGGCAATTTGACGTTTCCGCGATAAATTGAGCGGGATCGACTTATCACTTTAGCACCAGTAGACAAATATGGGTGCCGGATCACCTTTCTTGATGATGCGGCACCCTTTTTTTATGCTCTAATCCTGCTTGATAAAGCGTTCTTGTCAGGCATGCTAATCTGTTCATACCTGAGCTATAGTCTTTCCCGAGTAATCTGAATTGATCGGGTTTCCGGTTTGCCGTGCCGGCAGCTATGACCGATAAGAACGCTTTATCGTTCAGTGCCCAGACTCAGGGTGCGCCGGGACCCAGCACTACAGCATTCAAAAAGAGCCGGTCTGCACCTCGCCAATATCCGCGGAAATTGACATCTTCCGCAAAACTGATCACCCGGCCAGATCCTGCACGTTGCTCATAAACAACAACACTGCCCGGAAGTTGCTCCAGATTTTCCTGCCAGGCATGTCCCGAGATATGACTCTCATCTTCACTGCTCACTCGTACCGGTGTTCGCTGCCATGAGCTGGGAGGCCCTTCAGGCGGCAGATAGAGTCGGTTAGAGTTAATCAGAAGCGGAAGTTCACCGGAATACCCCGATACCAGCCATTCTTCTCGGTCGAGTTCAGCCCGGAAAAAAGCACCGGGGACAGAGATTCGCTGCGCATCTTCATTCTCCTCCTCTTCATACCAGGAGCGCAGTCCGGTTAACTCGAGATTCTGCCTTGCAAAATCGGTTGCAGAACCGATCGTCACAAGAGTACCACCGTCACGTACCCACTGTTTGATTCTTTCGGCGCCTTGCTCTCCAAGTCGATCATTCAACAGAGATGTACTGAGGATGTGAGGCATGACCAGCACATTAAAACGTTCCAGCGGAGTCGAAGCGATGGCAGTCGGCCGGATGATCGTATGGGGAATCTCATAGACACGATCCAGTGTGTGCCAGGCCCACCCGAAAGAGTATCCATGTACAGGGTGGTCGCCAAGAATCGCCACTTTCGGTTTCTGGACGCGATTTCCTTCCACACTGCCCAGCGGCGGATATCCTCGATCTGCCTGTCCGCTGTCGACAGCATCTACTGTCAGGTCATACTTTTCGGCCAGATCACTGACCAATCGGTGCACCGGATCGCTCTCACCGTCGGTCCTTACGACGAGTGTGCCGGACGTATACTCTTTGCCGTTGATCCTCGTCGGTTTGTAGATGATGTGGAGCCGAACCCCGGCTTCGCGTAACGGATAGATCACCGAGAGCATCGATGCCTGCTTCCCGTCGATCAGGTAGGCATACTCGGCTACCCGATCGGGAGCACCGCCGCCAGCGTCTACTGGTTCAAAAATTTGTTGGGCGTCGACCGAACGGCTATCGGAACTGCTATACCCCTGCAGGTTAAAGAGTAGCGGCAGGGACCAGGAGGTGATGTCATAAAATCTCGGGTTCTCACCTCTGTCGACCCTTTTGCGGGCCTCTTCCAGAAACTCCTCCGGAACCTGAACATGCGGCTCCATCAGATTTCGGATAAATCGCATCCTGGGCTGAGAGGCTTCTATCAGATAAGTTCCTTCTGTAAATGAGTGACTTCCGATACTGTTTCCGTAACGGTCCCGAACGTTTCGCAAGTCGGCGGATGAGTTGAGCTGATGTACCTCCACTCCACTCCGCATCAGAAGGTTAACCGCTTCGCTAACCAGATGCGGATCACCTTTCGGCTCGATGAGATAGCGGACCACACCCTCATTCCCCAGTTCAATCGACTCCAGGTTGGCTCGGTAATAGTCGGTCAATATCTCCTGGCGCCGGTCGCTCGACAGTCCGATCATCGATCGGAATGCAGTATACTGGTTGAACGCTGCATCGGCCAGTGTCCGGATGGTTCCGTCTGAGAGCTCCCACGCGAAACCGCGGCTCGACCCTTGCTCATAGAGCATACCTACAGCTCCCTGATAGGTCAGATAGGAGGTCAAATAGGCCGGGTAGAAAAAGTTGAAAACCTCCCGCATCGTATATTCGATATTCTCCCGGTCGAACCCTTCGGCATGTGCCCGCCCATACTCTTCAAACCATTGGGTCGTATAGGGAGGAAATAGAGGGGAGATCGGGTCGGTCGGCGGGTCGAGATGGAATTCCACTTCCGAGCCCATTTCATGGGCATCCACGCCAGCCTGGGGACGCCATCTCTGCAGAAGAGCAGCCCGGTTGCGAGATTCCGGATGGGTATGAGCAAACCAGTCGCGGTTCAGATCGAAATAGTAGTGAGTTGTTCGAAATCGCAAGCCGTCCCAGCTGGTAAAATCGTTGCTCCAATCGGCAAGGTCGGAGTGGGCTTCGCGCGCTTTATGCTGATGGTTATATTGCGCAAAGGCATCCCTTCCGTCAGCATTGATGATCGGATCGATCACGAGGACCGTATTTCTAAGTTCTTCCAGGGTTCGTGCATCGTTTGCTGTGGTGTAGTGGTCGAGAATTTTGGCCAGCCCTTCGGCACCCGAAAGTTCAAATCCGTGGATGGAACCACCCAGATAGAGGACAACCGGCTGATTTTCTATCATCTCCTCTGCTTGTTGTCTGGAGATCTCACGGGGATCATCGAGAAGTTTGACATTTCCCCGGATTTCGTCCATCCGGGCGTGGTTGTCCGGATGTGTAACAATGGCAGCCAGTTGCAGTTTATGATTATAGGTGACTCCAATCTTCTCAACGGTAACGCGGTCGGACGCTTCATCCAGGTAGTTGAGATATTGAACAATCTGGTGACTTTTCACAACGCGGTCGCCAACTTCGTGGCCAACCACTTCCTGAAAAGATTTAACCTGCCCGGTGAGAGCAGCAGGAAGTAGTGAAATGACTGTAAATATGAGTACAGCAATGACAATTCGATTGGGTCGGAGTGGATTCATAGCTTCGAAAATCGTGGTTTGAAATTTGAACAACTTGTGGAATATGCAGAAAAGAGAGGAAAAGAGGAACCGCCTGGAGGTAACATTTCACTGCAACGGGCGTTGCATCTTTGTATATTTGCCGTTTGAAAAATCCAGCTTCAGAGTCATCGAATGAAGGAAATACGCAACTTTTGCATTATAGCACACATCGATCACGGCAAATCTACGCTGGCGGACCGTCTTCTTGAACGAACGGGAACGATCAGTGAACGGGAGATGCAGGCTCAGATCCTTGATGATATGGATCTGGAGCGGGAGAGAGGTATTACCATCAAGAGCCATGCGATTCGTATGGATTACCAGCGGCCCGGCGGTGATACTGTCATATTCAATCTGATCGATACACCCGGCCACGTAGACTTTGCATACGAAGTGTCCCGGGCTCTCAAAGCGTGCGAAGGAGCTTTGCTGGTTGTAGATGCATCCCAGGGGATTGAAGCGCAGACTATTTCCAACCTCTATCATGCCATCGATCAAAACCTGGAAATCATTCCGGTGCTGAATAAAATCGATCTGCCGGGGGCAGACATCGATGCGGTTTCACAGCAAATAGTCGATCTGATCGGATGTGATTCAGATGAGATTCTTCATGTTTCGGGAAAAACCGGGAAAGGGGTGGAAGCGTTGCTGGAGGCGATCGTCGAGCGGATTCCAGCCCCCTCCAGAGAAGTGGACAAACCACTTCGTGCTCTCATTTTTGATTCTGTATTCAATACATACCGTGGTTCAATCGCCTATGTTCGTGTGATGGAGGGGGTGTTGCGGAAAGGGGATGACATCTACTTTATGCAGACGGAAATTGACGATTACGATGCAGAAGAGATCGGGTACCTGAAGATGAAGATGGAACCGACCGATTCTCTGGAAGCAGGCGAGGTCGGTTATGTGGTCGGAAGTGTAAAGACGCTCCAGGACGCAAGGGTAGGTGATACAATAACTCATTCGAAAAAACGGGCATCCGAACCGATTCCAGGTTACCAGGAAGTCAAACCGATGGTGTTCAGTGGCATTTATCCTACCAATTCGGACGATTTTGAAGATTTGAGAAGTGCACTGGAAAAACTGCAGCTGAACGATGCTTCACTGCAGTATCAGCCGGAAACTTCCAAGGCACTCGGCTTCGGTTTTCGGGCCGGTTTCCTGGGTTTGCTCCATATGGAAATTATCCAGGAACGTCTTGACCGGGAGTTCAATATCGACATCATCACCACGGTACCGAACGTTCAGTACGAAGTGGTCTTCGAGGATCGGGGAGAAGTGGAAAGAAAAGTTGTCGAAAACCCGAGTGAAATGCCGGATATCGGCAAAGTGCAGGAGGTCTACGAACCCTACATCAAAGCGACCATCCTTACGCCTGCAGATTATATCGGGCCGATCATGAAACTCTGTCAGGATCGCAGGGGGGTTTATGTCAACCAGATGTTCATGCAAAACAACCGGGTTGAAATCACCTATGAACTGCCCATGGCCGAAGTGGTGTTCGACTTCTATGATCGGCTTAAAAGTGGTACGCGGGGTTATGCATCACTTGATTATGAATTTTTGGAATACCGATTGGGGGATCTGGTACGTTTGGATATACTGTTGAACGGTGAACCGGTTGACGCTCTTTCGAGTATTACACACCGGGACAAGGCTTACGAGCAGGGCAGGAAGATCTGTGCCAAGCTCAAGGAGTTGATTCCCCGTCAGCAGTTCGAGGTGGCGGTACAAGCAGCCATCGGGTCACGGGTCATTGCCCGGGATACGGTTCGTGCATTGAAAAAAGATGTGACGGCCAAGTGTTATGGCGGTGATGTTACCCGAAAACGAAAGTTGATTGAAAAACAAAAAGAGGGCAAGAAACGTATGAAACAGGTTGGATCGGTCGATATCCCCCAGGAAGCGTTTCTTGCCGTATTATCCATGGACGAAGATGACCGTTGAGGCAACAACCTATGAAGAAGCAATCCATTACAAGCTTACTTATAATCCCCCTGATCCTGCTGCTGAACTTTTCAGACGCAGAAGCTCAGTTTGACGACCCGGAAATACGGGCGATATCCAATAGTGAACGGAGTGAATTTCAAGACAAATTCAGAGGTATTGCCTGGACAGGCCAGGGTCTCTATAACCCGACGGTTATCGACCGCCTCCCCACAGTAGAGTTAAGGTCCCGTCTTCAGGCGGTTTTTGGGGACCCAACTCAAACCATCGGGGATTTAATCAAAGAGAACTTCCGACCCGGCAAAGCCGTTCAATTTGAGTATTGGTTTATTATTGATGATGAAATACCTTTAATGATTCTGGATCTTGATGGTCCATTTGAAAATGGACTGGTTTATGTAGGTGCGAGCCGTTACGTGGATCTGATGCCGCAGGTCAAGAGAACATTAACCAGAAAATTGATGAACAGTGAACTGGAATTGGCCGCTTATTGCGACTATTTCTATTCTCCTGAACGGGAGCAGTGGTACAAGGTGCAGTACAAAGATGGGGAGTTCAGTCGCAGGCCGATAGACAGGCCTGAATTCTGATCGGCAGAAGTATCAATGGGTTCCATGTTCCGGTCTCAAAAATCGAACTTCGGCAAGCAGTTTCGACCGATTCACTCAACAGATGATAAAACGTGACCAGAAAACAGAAGAAACGTGCAAAAAAACTGAGTGACGAGCAGCAGCAGGCCAAACACTGGGCTCGCGAATGGCTGGATGCCCTGATATTTGCGGCAATCGCAGCCATTATACTGAGAATGTTTTTTTTCGGGGCCTATCGTATCCCCACTCCCTCCATGGAACAGACCCTTTTAACGGGTGATTTTTTACTGGTTTCCAAAATGTCTTACGGGGCCCGGACACCGATGACTGTAACCGTTCCTTTTACCGATATTTATATTCCCGGTTTCGACCTTCCCTATACCCGGCTGCCCGGCTTCTCAGAGGTTGAACGCAACGACATCATCGTTTTCAATTACCCGGTAGATACCGGGCCGGTTTCGGCCAGAACCAATTATATCAAACGAGCAGTAGGAATGCCGGGAGATGAGCTTGAAATACGTGACAAGAGGGTATATGTAAACGGTGAGCAGGAACCGATCCATCAAACTCTGATGCAGCATTTCAGGGTCGAGGTGAGAGACCGAATCCGTTTGAGTCCTTCGAAAGTTCGTGAAGCTGGAGCAAGGATTGTTCATTCGGGAAATAACAATGTCTATCTGATCAACATGACTCACGCAACTGCTGAGGAGATGGAGAACTGGGGAGAGATTGAACTGATCGAGCCTTTTATCATTCCACGCGATCATGATCAGTTCAGCCGCAGAAACTTCAATTTTGCCAGAGGTTTTCTGAATCATGACAATATGGAGGCGTTTACAGTTCCTTATGCAGGTCAAGAGGTGGTGTTGAGCGACGATAACTGGCATCTCTATCAGGATATTGTCGAGCGGCACGAAGGTAATAGCGTACAGAAAGAGGGAAACCGGTTTGTTATCAACGGTGAAGTGACCAACCGCTATACGATTCAGATGGATTACTTTTTTACCATGGGTGACAACCGGGATGACAGTGAAGACAGCCGCTACTGGGGGTTTGTGCCGGAAAATCACCTGGTCGGCAAGGCGAGTATCATCTACTTTTCATGGGACGGGGAGAGATGGATTCCGAGGTTTGGCAGGATGTTCAACATGATTCACGATTGAGGG
>SLKI01000121.1 GCA_007134695.1 Balneolaceae bacterium | reverse complement strand
GGTATATGTCGCGGCCGATCGTCCAGCTGGAACAAACCGCCCGTTCAATCGCCGAAGGAAATGTCGATGCATCGCTCCATCTGAACCGATCCGATGAATTTGGAACCCTCGCTGATTCTCTGAATCGGATGGCATCCCGACTACAGGAAGATAATCGAAGACTGCAGGAGATCTACGAGCGCCAAAGCCAGTTTTTTGCCGACATCACCCATGAGTTGAGGAACCCTCTCCATACCATCTCTGGAGCTTTGGAGATGTTGCAGATGGATGATCTGCCGGATGAACAGAAAAAAAACTATCTGATGACGGCAAGCCGCCAGACCGATCGGATTCATCGTCTTTTTCTCGACCTGAAGACTCTGCAGCGATACGATTCGGATGAGCACTTTATCGAAAAAAAAGAGTTTAACATCGCCTCTGTCCTGATGGAACTATTTGAGGTTTACTATCCGAGCGCCAGGGCGAAAGGAGTCGATATGGAGATGGACGTCGATTCCTGGACGGTACTGGGAGATCCGGATAAAATTGAGCAGGTGATGGACAACCTGATCTCCAACGCCGTCAAGTATACCAACGAGGGTGAGATAACCATCCGGTGCCGTCCGGAAAACGGATCGATCAGGGTCGAGGTAGAAGATACCGGGATCGGTATTTCTGAAAATCACCTGGCCCGGCTGTTCGACCGGTTTTACCGGACCGACAAGGCGCGGTCACGAGATAAAGGAGGAACCGGACTCGGCCTGGCAGTCGTCAAGAGTATCCTCGATGCCCACGGGACTACGATCGAAGTGAAAAGCCGGCCGGGAGAAGGAAGCCGTTTTGCATTCACTCTTCCCAGAGCAGAGGCTCCGCCTTCTGGTAAAGAGAGTTAAAGAGAAGCCCGGCAATCACACCTCCGGCAAGAGGGCCGAGAAGATAAGCGGGAAGGTAGACCCAGGAATCTCCCTGGCTGAACAGGTCGATGATCGAGGAGGTTGCGGCAAGTGCGGGATTAAAGACGCCCCCCGAGACCGGCTGGCCAACCATTAGAAGCCCGGCATAGGAGAGACCGGCCACCAGGCCGAACAGACGATCCTTGCTGCTGTCGCGAGTGAGAAAAACGATGAGGTAGACCATAGCCAGGATAACCGCAAAGAGCAGTTCGACGGAAGCGTAAAGTGCAGGCGAGGAATCGTCCGCCGGGGAAAATTGCAACGTGGTTCCAGCCAGGTAGAATAGAAAAAGGCAACCGACCAAAGTTCCCGCCACCTGGCTCGACAGGTATGCCCAGAATTCACCCGCAGGCATTTTCCGGGTTGCCCAGAATGCCAGTGAAACAGCCGGATTGTAATGTGCTCCCGAGAGCTGACCCCCGAAGTAGATGATTGATACAATCATCAGCCCGGATGCGAGCAGATTTCCCGTTAAACCTAATGCAAGAACCAGGAAAAAACTACCGATCAACTCGGTAATGTATCGTTTCATACAAAGAACGAAGTCATTATGGACCTGTTTTCAAACCATATCAGCACAAAAGCAGGTGTCCTTCATTAGTTTATTAATTTTAGCCGTCTTAATGCTGTATTCAGGTCATTATTTGTGATTTGCCGTTTGCCGGTATTAATACTGCCATATACGATGTTACCGGCTATCGGGTTACGGATGATGCAGCCAGGGTTTGAGTCAACAGGTTAATAGGCTGAATCTACTTTTTGCTGAGACATAGTTCAAATCATTTTTTTTGTTATCCATACAGAATCTAAATAGAATCGCAGATAGGGTATCTTCACGAACTCTTCACATAAAAAGGAGTTTTTTAAGATTGTGAAAAACCTCGATAAAAGAGTCTATCTATGAAAATCGGAATTGTATTGATGAATCTGGGAGGCCCGACGCACGAAGATAATGTCCGGGATTTTCTCTACAACTTGTTCAGTGACGAGGATATCATCAAGATGGGAGGCGGCCGGATGCAGAATCTGTTCGCCAAAATCATTGCCAAGTACAGGGCTCCCAACGTGGCAGAGGACTACAAGGAGATTAACGGCTGCCCGAAAGGATGTACCGGAAACCGCCACTGTTTGAACCGTCAGAACAAGGTGGTGTCCAGCTGCTGCTCTCCGATCAACGGATTGACCGAACGGCAGCGTCGGGCTCTTGAAAAACATTTTAAAAACAGGCTCCCGGATGCAAATATCAACGTTTACACCTGCATGAGGTACTGGCTTCCGTTTGCCGATCAGACGATGGAAGATATGGCAGAAGATGGTGTTACCCACGCCGTTTTGATGCCGCTCTACCCGCAATTCTCCTGGACAACGACCGGCAGCAGTTTTCGAGACTGGGAGACAGTGCGTAAAGAGAAATATGGAGATGAAGCCCCCTGGAAAGAGTACCATGTAAAGAACTATCATCTGAATGAAGATTATCTGAAGTCGTTGAACGACCGGATCGACGAGTCGTTGGAGGAGATGGATGAGGAGACGAGAAACAAGACCCATTTCATCTTCAGTGCGCACGGAACACCGCTTCTCGAGGTTCGAAGCGGGGACCCCTATACCCAGGAGATCAAAGAGACGATGGAGGCGGTAATGGCGCGGAGGGAGGTGAAAAACTCCTACTGGCTCAGCTATCAATCCCGGGTAGGGCCGCAGAAGTGGACCCAGCCAAATACCGAAGAGCTGGTCCGTCGGCATCTTGATTACGGAATTCGTAACTTTTTAATGATTCCTATAGCATTTGTAACCGATCATATCGAAACGCTGTACGAATTGGAGGTAGAGCTGGTCGAGGAGATGGAAGAAGAGGGTTTCCAGTTTGAAAACTACAAAGTGATGGCCGGAATCAACGACCACCCCTCTTACATCAAGGCACTGGCTGATGAAGCCCTGAAGCGGTTGAGTGATGTGATCGGTGACGATGCGGGTGAACAAGACGGTGATATCAGAGAAAATGCTGCAACAGTCTGACAGCGGATGGTGAACTCTACGTTCGATACATTTACGGTTATCGGCATCAATCACTGGGACGCCCCGGTAGAGATACGGGAGAAGTTCAGTGTATGCGGGGAGAAGAAACGTTCCCTGATCGAAGGAGCTGGGCGGGAAGGAATCGAGAGCCTGATTGTGATCTCGACCTGCAACCGGACCGAAATAATCGCTCGCAACGCCACACCGCACGAATTGATCCGTCTTCTGACAACCTATTCGGACGGCTCCCTCGATGAGTTTCACAAATATGGGTTTGAACAGGAGGGCCGGCGCGCTGCAGAGCACCTCTTTAAAGTGGCTGTCGGCCTCGATTCTCAGATTCTTGGAGATCTGCAGATCATCAAGCAGGTCAAGGAAGGTTATGAGTTTTCCTCCCGGGAAGATGCTGTCGATGGATATCTTCACCGCTTGATGCAGCATGTTTTCCGGGCCCACAAGCGTTCCCGGAACGAAACGTCACTCGGACATGGTGCTGCAACCGTTGCCTATGCGGCTGTCAAATTTGCCAACCGCACGTTCGACCACCTGAAAAACAAAAATATTTTACTGGTAGGTACCGGCAAGATCGGCAAGGTGACTTGCAAGAATCTGGTCAATATGGGGGCAAGCCGCCTGACACTGATCAACCGGACGCGTGAGCGTGCTGAATTTGTGGCCGGCCACTACGATCTGGATGTCGCCGATATGAGCCGGCTGCCGGAAAAGATTGTCGAGTCGGATCTGGTGATTGTAGCGACCGGAGCAAGTGAGCCGGTGATCCGGATGGAGCATATGGGGCCGGCACGGAAGAACCCCCATTTCAAAGTGATGCTCGACTTGTCGGTACCGCGAAACATCGATCCAGCCGTTGGAGAGCTGGATTTTGTTGATGTGGCCAATATGGATACTCTGAGCGATGTAACCGACGAGGCATATCGGAAACGTGAAAAAGAGGTTCCGAAGGTGAAAGCGATCATCGGCGAGGAACTCGACGAATATGAGAGGTGGTTGCGCGAGCAAAGAGTTGTGCCTACTATCAAGGCACTCATCGACAAGCTGGAGGGGATCCGCGATGAGGAGCTGGATTTTTTCCGGAACAAGATTTCTGATGAGGATCAGGAAAAAGTGGAGAAGCTGACCCGCCGGATCGTCAACAAGATCGCCGCTTACAGTATTGAGCATCTGCGCGACCATCACGAATCTGAAGATGTACCCCGGGTTGTGGAGGAGATGTTCAAGCTGAACGGCGGACGGGAGAATGAGTAATCCTCTCCGGATCGGTACACGGGAGAGCCGGCTCGCCGTCTGGCAGGCTCGGCATGTAGCATCCCTGCTCGACAAGCATGGAATCGTTTCGGAACTGATCTACATCAAATCGGAAGGCGACCAGGACCGGACAACGCCGCTGGCCGAGATGGGAGGCAAGGGGGTCTTCACCAAAGCGCTCGACGATGCACTTCTCGAAGATAAAATCGACCTGGCGGTACATTCATTCAAGGATCTGCCGACCGAAAACCCTCTGCCGCTGAAGGTGGCTGCCGTACTGGAAAGAGAGGATCCGCGGGATGTGCTGGTGGCACCGAAGGGAACTCATTTTCTTGATGAAGATAATAATGAAGCCGTGATCGCTACCGGCAGTCCGAGGCGAAAAGCTCAATGGCTGAACCGCTACCCGAAACATCGGGTTGTGGGCCTGAGAGGCAACGTTCCGACCCGAATCGACAAGGTGACAAGCGAAGGGTGGCAGGGTGCCATTTTTGCTGCCGCCGGCCTGATCCGGCTCGGGCTGGAAGAGGAGATCAGTTTGCGGCTCGACTGGATGGTTCCGGCACCGGCACAGGGAGCGGTAGCCGTGATGGTTCGGGAAGAGGATCGAAAACTGCAGGAACGGATCGGTCCGCTCGGTGACGAAGAGACAACCGCCTGTACCGGAGCCGAACGCAGATTGCTGAATCGGATGGAGGCGGGTTGCAGCGCCCCGGTGGGTGCATACGCCCGTATGGATGGCGCCGAGATAGAGCTGCACGCTGTGGCACTCTCTCTCGACGGATCGGTTCGGATTGAGACACGGCGGAGAGGTTCTGCTGGCCAGGCGAAATCGCTTGAATCTCTGGCAGAGGAGCTTGGGCGGCAGGCCGCCGATGAACTGCTCGACCGAGGGGCCGGCGAGTTGGTCGGGAGCGAATCGGAGAGGTGATTCAAACCGGACAGGGACAGGCAGCTGCGCGCAATAAAACAGTTACTGATGCATGCAATGAAACAGTTAATTGAACAGAAAATAGCGGGAAACTGAACAGGGTTCCGGAATGACCGCAGAAAATGTTGGAAATACCCTTCGCACGATTCTGGTTACGCGCCCACTGAGCGACGACCAGATAAACCTGGCTCGCTCGCTGGAGCTGGAACCGGTGGTGGTTCCGGCTCTTCGAATCGGTTTCCCTCCCGCGGATACGTCCCGATTAAAAAAACTTGAAGATCGTGAAAATACCGTATGGGCATTTACAAGCCGAAACGGGGTGGAAGGCTGGATCCGGGTGAAGGAGTTCGTGACACTTCCTGCACCCCAGCAGGTGTATGCAGTTGGCGAGAAGACAGCCGAATTTCTGAATGATTCCGGTGTGATAAATGTACGGGTACCGGAGCGTCAGGATGCAGTTGGCCTTGCAGGCCTGATCGCGCGGGATTATGAGGTTGATGAAGCCGGCTCCCTGCAGAATGACGCCACCCGACAGGAAGAAGGCGATAATCCTGAAGGAAAGAAGGAGGAATCTGCCCGAAAACCCTCCGTAATCCACTGGTGTGGTAATTTGAGCCGCCCGGAGCTGAAGCAGCATCTCGAAGTATCGGGGATCGGCTATATCGGCATGGAAGTCTATCGGACCGAACTGGAAACGATGGAGCTGCCCGACCGGAAGTTTGATGCGATCCTCTTCTACAGCCCGAGCGCTGTCGAGGCGTTTCGCCAAAGCGGAGGATTTAAAAAACAGTTGCCGCCTTTGTTTGCGATCGGTGAAACCACGGGTGAAGCACTCAGCCTGGAGTCGGGAGGAGACGTTCACATCCCGGCCGTACCGTCGACCGAGGAGCTGCTGAAACTGGCGGCCCGGGTGCTGCAGAGCGTCCCGAAGCAATGACAGAATTGATCTCGAATTTTGAGTTGAAACCGCATCAGGCCGCATCCGGCTGTAGACAATACAGGCCGGGTCGAGTGAAGCAGCAACAGACAATCATCAATCCGCATCAGGCCGAAATGATCTACACCGTTGACCACAAATTCAGTTGAATATGGGACAGAAGAACCAATTTCCGGAGCTTAAAAACGACCTATTGCTTAAAGCGCTGCGCGGTGAAGAGGTCTCCCGGCCGCCCGTCTGGATGATGCGGCAGGCGGGGCGGTACCTGCCTCAATACATGGAGTTGCGCGAAAAATATACCTTTTTTGAGCGGGTCGAGACGCCGGAGCTGGCTTGCGAAATTACACTGCAGCCGATCGACGAACTGGAACCGGATGCGGCGATCATCTTTTCCGATATCCTGACGGTTCCCCAGGCGCTTGGCATCGATGTACAGATGGTGCCCGGCAAAGGGCCGGTGATGGGCAACCCGATACGCAGTGCCGAAGAGGCGTTCGCCATTCTCGCCGAAAATGTGCCTCAGAAGTTGAACCATGTGATGGAGGCGATCACACTGACCCGGCATGAGCTGTCCGGGCGAGTGCCGCTGATCGGGTTTGCCGGTGCGCCGTGGACTCTGTTCTGCTATATGGTTCAGGGAGAGGGGTCGAAAGATTTCAATATGGCAAAATCCTTTCTCTACCAGGAGCCGGAAGCTTCGCGACATCTGATGCGGGAGCTGACGCGGGCGACCATCGATTATCTGCAGGCGCAAATCGAGGCCGGCGCCCAGGTGGTTCAGATTTTTGATTCCTGGGCCGGTTTGCTCAGTCCGGAGGATTTTAATGAGTGGGCGCTACCCTCCCTGATGGAGATCACCGCGGCGATTCGTGACGTTCCGGTAATCCTTTTTGCCAAAGGCGCCTGGTACGCCCTGGAGCGGCTTGGGTTCAAGAGCGGTGCGGCCGGGCTGGGTCTCGACTGGACCATCTCTCCGGAATTTGCCCGGGAAAAGACCCGGGATGAGATTACCCTTCAGGGGAACTTCGACCCGAGCCGGCTGCTGGCACCCGTCGACGAGATCCGGCGGCAGACTCGACGGATGATCGACCGGTTTGGGACGAGGCGGTATATCGCCAATTTGGGGCACGGGATTTTACCGCATGTTCCGGTGGATCATGCGAGGGCGTTTGTCAATACTGTGAAGGAGTACGGGTGAACGGCATCGGAAAAATTATCGGGAATTATTGTTATTCTTGGTGATTGGGCTCCCTGTCTTCTTGCAGCTCCTTCACAAACAGATAAAAAGATCGTTCATGAGCTCTTTAAAGGACCGTTTTACCGATTACGTTCACCAACTTCAGGACCGCATCTGCCGGGAGCTGGAGGAGCTGGACGGTAAGGAGGCTTTTCGGGAGGACAACTGGCAGCGGGAAGGGGGTGGCGGCGGCCGCACGCGGGTGATCGAGAAGGGAGAGGTGATCGAGAAGGGAGGTGTGAATGTTTCGGCGGTGCACGGGGAGCTGCCCGACCCGATCAAACAACACTTTCAAGTAGACCAGGGCTGGTTCTATGCAACCGGGCTGTCGCTGGTCCTCCATCCGCGAAGCCCGATGATCCCGACGGTTCACGCCAACTATCGTTTTTTTGAACTTTATGAAGATGCGGAGCAGTCCCGGGTAGCCGACCGTTGGTTCGGAGGGGGCGCCGATTTAACGCCCTACTACCTTTGGGAAGAGGATGCGGTCCATTTTCACCGAACCTTCAAGCAAGCGTGTGACCGCCACGGCAAAGAGCTCTACCCGCGGTTCAAGAGGGAGTGCGACGACTATTTCTACAACCATCACCGCGGTGAAGCCCGGGGGATCGGAGGTCTATTTTTCGATTACCTGAGGGGAGACTCTGATCATACCGATGAGGATTGGTTCGATTTCACCACAGAGAACGGCGAAGCTTTTCTGGATGCCTGGCGTCCGATCGCTCGGCGGAGAGTGGAGGAGCCTTACGGGGAGAAGGAGCGTTACTGGCAGGAGGTCCGCCGGGGGCGATATGTGGAGTTCAACCTGATCCACGACCGGGGAACGCTTTTCGGCCTTAAAACAAAAGGGCGGATCGAGTCGATTTTTATGAGTCTGCCGCCCCGCGTTCGATGGGATTACGATTACCGGCCGGAGCCGGGAAGCCGGGAAGAGGAGCTCCTGGAGCGGCTTCGCAATCCGGTGGACTGGATTTAAGCCCGATGGAATCTCAACCTATGTGGCAGATACGAGTCGATACCGGCGGCACCTTTACCGACTGTATCGCTGTCAGTCCCGCCGGAGTTCAAAAACGACTCAAGGTGCTTAGCAGCAGTTCGCTGCGAGGAGAGGTGGCGGAAAGTGCCGGAGAAAAGAGCATTCGAATCGATCAGGAGTGGGATGCTCCGGACGATTTTGTCAGTGGATTCCAATTCCGCCTGCTGGAAAAGCCGGATGAGATTGCAGAAGTAACAGGTTTTGATGCAGCCCGGTCGATCCTTCACCTGAATCGGGCTTTTAATCTGCCGGAAGGCCCGCATCCATCCTTCGAAGTGATCTCCGGGGAGGAAGCACCGACGCTTGCCGCCCGATTGGCCACATCAACTCCGCCGGGCCAGCCGCTCCCGCCGCTTCGGATGAGGCTTGCAACCACAAAAGGGACCAATGCCCTGCTTGAAGGGAAAGGGGCTCCTACCCTGCTGCTGGTCACCCGTGGCTTTCGGGATCTTCTTGATATCGGCGATCAGCAGCGGCCGGATCTATTTGCACTTCAGGTGGATAAACCGGATCCGGTCTACAAGCGGGTAGCCGAAGTTCCGGAGCGGGTTGATGCGGGTGGAAATGTGTTGATGGAGCTGGATTTCGATTCGATACGGGAGGTTGCCGAAGAGGCGCTCGAAGAAGGGATTCGGACGGCGGCCGTAGCCCTGATGCACAGCTACCGGAACCCGATTCACGAACAGCAGCTGAAGAAATGGCTTTTTGATGCGGGATTTGAGCATGTCTCCCTCTCCTCCGACCTGAACCGCCTGATCGGGATCTTGCCTCGGGCCGAGTCGGCGCTGGTGAACGCAACGCTGGCGCCTGTGATCGAACACTATCTCGATTCGGTTGAGGACTCGATCTCCGACGGCAAAATCTATGTGATGACTAGTGCCGGCGGATTGATGAAAAAGGAGGATTTCCGTCCGATGGAGAGCCTGCTCAGCGGGCCTGCCGGAGGGGTGGTCGGTGCGGCAACGGCCGGAAAACGGGAAGGGTTCGACCGGGTGATCTCTTTTGATATGGGTGGAACGAGCACCGATGTAGCCCGTTTCGACCGCAATTATGAATACCTGTTTGAACATCGCGTCGGCAGTGCTCGCCTGGCCGCTCCGGCGCTTTCGATCGAGACGGTAGCGGCCGGAGGAGGGTCCATCTGTGCGTTTGACGGATTCAGGCTGACGGTCGGCCCGGAAAGTGCCGGGGCAGATCCCGGCCCGGCCTGCTACGGTGCCGGAGGGCCCCTGACGATGACCGACGTTAATCTTTTGCTCGGCCGGCTGGATGAACGCAATTTTCATATTCCGTTACAGATCGAAGCGGCACGCCGGAGGCTTGATGAACTGGTTAGGCAGGTACGCGAAGCCCGCGGGGAAGAGGTGGGTTCTATGGAGATTCTCTCCGGGTTTCTGCAGATCGCCAATGAGCATATGGCAGATGCTATACGAAAAATTTCCATCCGTAAAGGATATGATACGGGCGACTATCTTCTTGTTGCATTTGGCGGGGCGGGAGCTCAGCACGCTTGTTCGCTGGCAAGGCAGCTTCGAATCGGTGATCTATTGATCTCCGAGCATGCCGGGGTGTTGAGCGCCTGGGGCCTCGGCCAGGCAGAGTTGGAAGAGTTTGAAACAAAGCAGGTGCTCCGGCCGCTCGAAAAGGCCAGATCTGAACTTGCCGGGATGGTGGATCGGCTTGCCTGGCAGGCGAAAGAGAAGCTGCAGGAGTCGCTTGTCGATGAAGATACTGCAGTCACCATCCGGCGGGTGATCCTCTCGATGCGGCTGGAGGGGCAGGAAAGTACGCTGGAGCTGGATTATGATCGGAAAGCTGATCCTGCTGAACAGTTTCGAGAAGCCTATACCACCCGGTATGGCCATTGGGTAGAGGGCAGGCCGATTGAGCTTGAGTCGATTCGGGCGATCGCATCAGCCCGCCCGGCCCGGCCGGAACCGGAGCCAGAACCCGTGGCTGAAAAAGCAAAAAAGCAGGCCCCCATCAAACCCCGGCCGGTCGACACCAAACAGGCCTGGTTTGAGGGAGAGTTGCTGCCGACTCCGATCTACGAACGCAGCTCTCTTGCTGCCGGCGCCCGCATCAGCGGCCCGGCCCTGATTCTCGACCCATACAGTACCGTTGTGCTGGAGCCCGGCTGGGAGGCTGTACGTAGATCCGGGGGCTCGCTCAAACTGCAATATCGTCAAACCGAGAAGCAGGCAGAGAGTTCACCTTCCGGGAGAAGAGCGGTCCGACTGGAACTTTTTACCAACCGGTTTACATCGATCGCCGAAGAGATGGGCGAGATGCTGCAGCGTACCGCCCTGTCGGTCAATGTGAAAGATCGACTCGACTTCTCTTGTGCGCTCCTCAACCCGAAGGGAGAGCTGGTAGTCAACGCTCCCCATATTCCGGTTCACCTCGGTGCATTGGGGCTCTGTGTGCGCCGGCTGCGCGATTCGATCGAGATGAATCCCGGTGATGTGATTGTTACCAACCACCCGGCATTCGGCGGGTCACACCTGCCGGATATCACGGTTGTAACACCTGTATTCACTTCGGGCGGGAAGCTGATCGGCTATGCTGCCAGCCGGGCACACCACGCCGAAATCGGGGGAACTGCTCCCGGGTCCATGCCCGCCGATGCGACCAGCCTCGAGCAGGAGGGGGTTGTGATTCCGCCGATGAAACTGATCGAGGAGGGCGAAGAGCGGTGGAAACGTATCCGCCGCTATCTGACGGAAGCCCCCTGGCCTTCGCGGGATGTGGAGGAAAATATCGCCGACCTTCGGGCTGCTGTGGCGGCCAATCACCGCGGCGTCCGATCCCTTCGAACGATGGCAGAAACGTATGGTGCGGAGGAGGTTCACTACTATATGAAAGTTCTCAAGGAGCATTCGGCGTCCAAAATGCGCTCCGTTCTCGGGCAGATCCCGGACGGGGTCTACGTCAGCCAGGAGCATCTGGACGACGGAACCCCGATCAAGGCAACCTTTCACGTCGAAAAGGAGTCGATCCATATAGATCTGACCGGCACCGGACACACCCATCCCGGGAACCTTAACGCCACTCCGGCAATTGTCAACAGTGTGATCATCTACGTGCTTCGGCTGCTGATCGGCGAACCGATGCCGCTGAATGAGGGGCTGCTCGACCCGGTCCGGATCACACTGCCCACCTGCCTGCTCAATCCGCTGTTTGATGAGGATCCGGCAAACTCTCCAGCCGTGGTCGGCGGAAATGTGGAAGTAAGCCAGCGGTTGACCGATACGCTGCTTAAACCGTTTAACCGGATCGCCTGCAGCCAGGGAACCATGAACAATGTGCTGTTCGGTGACGACCGGTTCGGCTATTACGAAACGGTGGGAGGCGGCACGGGCGCCGGGCCGGGATTTGACGGCGCTGATGCGGTCCATCATCATATGACCAATACGCGAGGTACCGATCCGGAAATTCTGGAGCATCGCTATCCGGTTCGCCTCGAACGCTACCTGATTCGCAGAGGATCGGGGGGCCGGGGTGCTTGCAGAGGCGGATCGGGGATCATCCGGGAAATGACCTTTCTGCAACCTGTCCGATTGACCGTTCTGACCCAGCACCGCGTCGAAGCACCCTACGGCCTGAAAGGAGGGCTGCCCGGCGAACGGGGTGAGCAGTGGGTCATCCGAGCCAACGGATCTCGTGAAAAATTGAAACCGATCGACGGCAGGGATCTGAACCCCGGCGACCGGTTTCTGCTCAAGACGCCCGGCGGAGGGGGCTTCGGTTCATCATGAAACAACGCCTGCTCCATATCCTCTTCTGGTCGGTGATCGCAGCCGCATTCATCGGCCCGGGAACCATCACCACAGCTGCGTCGGCCGGCACCGGTTTCGGTTATCTGCTGATGTGGGCCCTGGTCTTCTCCACCATCGCATGTATGGTGTTGCAGGAGGCAAGCGCCCGAATCACGGCAGTATCCGGAAGGAATCTCGGGGAAGCGCTCAGAATCTACCTCTTTGATACCCGGCTCGGCAGGGCGACGGTCTACCTGGTGCTCACCGCCATTCTTCTCGGCTGCGCCGCCTACGAAACCGGCAATATTCTGGGTGCCGTAGCAGGCGTCTCCCTCATCTTCGACCTGCCCGGCTGGCAGGTGACCCTCGCAATCGGGGCCTCTGCTTTCACTCTTTTCTGGTTCGGGACGATTCACCAGATCGCCAGGGTGATGGGCCTGGTTGTAGCATTCATGGGGGTCTGTTTTCTGACGACGGCACTGGTGATCCGGCCGCCCCTGACGGAGATGGCTCAAGGAGCTTTGATCCCCTCCTTTCCCGCCGGTTCGGAGATGCTCATTCTGGCGCTGATCGGTACGACCGTGGTTCCCTACAATCTCTTTCTTGGATCGGGCCTGGCTCACACCCAATCTCTCCGCGAGATGCGGCTCAGCTTGTCGATTGCGATCGGCCTCGGCGGGATCATCTCCATCGCTGTTCTGATTGTTGGGGCGTCGATCGCAGGAACATTCACCTTCGAGGCGTTGGCCGATGAGCTGGCGGCGAGCCTCGGCGCCTGGGCGGCGGCGATGCTTGGACTGGGCCTGTTCGCCGCAGGATTCACATCAGCCGTCACTGCTCCGCTTGCTGCAGCTATCACGGCCCGCAGCACACTCGACCCTGACCGCCAATCAACCGCCTGGGACGAAGAGGGGCGCGGATTTCGTGCTGTCTGGATGGGTATCCTGTTGATCGGCATCGGCTTCGGGCTGGCGCAGGTGCAACCGGTTCCGGCTATCATCCTGGCCCAGGCACTCAACGGTGTGATTCTTCCGCTCGTAGCGGTATTTCTGCTGATCATGGTCAACAATATCCGCCTGATGAGCGCCGAAACCGTCAACAGTCTCCGTTTCAACTTGCTGATGGGCCTCGTGGTATTCATTACGGTGATTATCGGGATCAGCAATGTAGCCAGGGCGCTGACCAATGCGTTCGGTGTAGACCTGGCTGATGAAAACCTGATTTTGTGGAGTTCCCTGGTGATCGCCCTGCTCATCTCATGGCCGGTCTGGAAGATGATCCGCAGAGTGCGAATCGAGTCGCCGGCGCATAGATAAGTGAACAGTCGCCGGCGCATAGTTTGTGAACAGTCGAAGTGAAAACTGAAGAAGTGCAGGAATGATTATATTGTGGAAAATTTCAAACTTTGGCTTTCAACTTCTGAATTCTGCTAAACCATGATCAATTCAGCGATTAAGTGTTTCGCTTTCTGTTTTTTGTTCCTGTTAACAGCTGCTATTCAGGTTACAGCCCAGGAAAAGCCGGCTTATCAGCTTTACAATTCATCCGGGGATAAGATTTCATATGAAGAGCTGCTGGATGAAGCCAGAGAGCACTCCTTGATTTTTTTCGGCGAGCAGCACAACAGCGCTATCGCACACTGGCTGCAGTATGAATTAACGGCTGACCTGTCGGCCGACACGACCCGGGAACTGATCATCGGGATGGAGATGTTCGAAGCGGATCAGCAAATTTTGATCGATGAGTATTTTCAGGGACTCATCAGCCAAAGCAGCTTTGAGGATGAAGCGAGGCTTTGGCGGAACTACGAGACAGATTACAAACCGGTGGTTGAATTTGCACGTGAACATGGCCACTCCCTGATCGCTACAAATATTCCCCGGCGATATGCTTCGGCCGTGTTTCACGACAGCCTGTCGGTGCTCGATCGTTTGAGTGAAGAAGCTCAACGATGGATCGCTCCACTGCCGATCGAGGTGGACAGGGAGCTCGAAAGCTACCAGGGGATGGCGGAAGTTGCCCATGTACAGGGCGGCGACAACCTGATCGATTCGCAAGCGGTTAAAGATGCGACGATGGCTCACTTTATCTTGAAACACCTGGAGGAGGGCAAGCGAATGTTGCACATAAATGGTTCCTACCACTCCAGGGATCGCGAAGGGATCGTCTGGTATGTTCGGGAGGAGGAGTCGGAACTGGATATATTGACGATTCACACCATTACGGCGGAGGATCCGCTGGATGTTGGCCCGGAAGAGCTTGACACGGCCGACATCACACTGGTGGTCCCATCCAGCATGACGACAACCTATTGATCGTTGCCGGCAAGAAAGAAACGGTTTTTGGGACACGTGGTCCGGCAAGGCAGCGTAATGCGGCAGGAAGCTGTGAGCCGGTACAGCAGCGGAGACCGCAACCTGAAACTGTTGATGAACCGAAATGAAACAGACATAGATACAGGTGCATCATGATAAATGGAGGTTCGTACCCCTATATAAGACCGAGACGAGTAAGAAATAGCGAGAATATCCGCCGGATGGCGGCCGAACACCATCTGCACATCGAGGACCTGATCGCGCCCCTGTTTGTGATGGAGGGAAGCGACGGAAAGGAAGAGATCCCCTCGATGCCGGGCTATTACCGCTATACACTCGACCGGCTGATGCGGGAGGCCGAAGAGATCCGGTCGCTGGAGATTCCGGCCGTGCTGCTCTTTACCAAGGTGCCGGATGAGAAGAAAGACAACGAGGGAACCGAAGCGCTCAACCCCGACGGATTGATGCAGCAGGCGGTTCGCCGTCTCAAGGAGGAGCATCCGGAACTGGTGGTGATGACCGATGTGGCCCTCGATCCCTATTCGAGCTATGGCCACGACGGGATCGTTCGCGATGGGAAAATTGTGAACGACGATTCGGTGGAACTGCTGGGCAGGATGGCGCTGAGCCATGCCGAGGCGGGGGCCGACTTTGTGGCGCCGTCCGACATGATGGATGGACGGATCGGGGTGATGCGGAAGGAGCTTGAGGAAGCGGGTTATCCCGAAACGGGAATTATGGCATACAGTGCCAAATACGCATCGGGTTACTACGGCCCGTTTCGCGACGCACTCGACTCGGCTCCGGGATTTGGCGACAAAAAAACCTATCAGATGAATCCGGCCAATGTGCGAGAGGCGGTCCGGGAGGCGAAACTCGACGAGGAGGAGGGCGCCGACATTGTGATGGTCAAGCCCGGCCTTCCCTACCTGGATGTGGTGCGGGCGGTTAAGGAGGCGGTTTCGGTTCCGGTTTCGGTGTACAACGTTTCGGGCGAATATGCGATGATCAAGGCGGCTGCGGCCAACGGCTGGCTCGACGGTGAGCAGGCGATGATGGAGGCGCTGATCGGGTTCAAACGCGCCGGTGCGGATCTGATCGCCACCTACTTTGCCAAGGAAGCGGCGAGGCTGCTGAAGGGTTAACGGTTACGGAAGCCGGCCCTCATCAGCCCGACCTGCCTTATACAAGAACTTGTTGACTCGAACGTTTTATCTGTCGGGCAGTTTTGCCCGGAGAGTGGCCAATCAAGATGTGCGGCAGTCAAAATGAGAGGCCGATCATGGTGTGCAGCAATCAGGGTGTGCAATCAATCAGTGCGTGCAACCAATCAGGATGAGAGGCCAATCAAGATGGAAAAATTTTGTATTTTCAGCCCCTGTCAGCAAGAAGTGATTCGGGTTGTTCGCTCATCTGAACTCTGCAATATGTTGCAGTATTCCAACGGATGAGTTTAAAGGTCAAGTAGGCAAACAAGCATTCAAACAAGAACGATTTATTCAAATTTAAAAGTGACTGAGAAGCTATGACAAGAGTTATCCTGTTTTTGGCTACCAACCTGGCGATCATCGTGGTTGCCGGTATTGTGATGAACCTGCTGGGAGTCGGCTCGTTCCTGGATGAGTCCGGGACGCAGCTCAACCTCCAGGCTCTGCTGGTGTTCTGTTTTATATTCGGAATGGCCGGCTCGTTTATCTCGCTGCTGCTCTCGAAGAAGATCGTGCAGTGGACCATGAAACCGCGAATCATTGACAAGCCGCGTAACAGCACCGAAGAGTGGCTGGTCAGAACCGTAGAGAGCCAGGCCAGAGAGGCGGGAATCGGGATGCCGGAGGTCGGCATCTTTCCGGCGCAGCAGGCCAATGCATTTGCCACCGGCTGGAACCGAAACAAGGCGCTTGTGGCCGTCAGCGACGGGATGCTGCAGCGGTTCGACCGAAGCGAAGTGGAAGCGGTGATGGCACACGAGGTAGGGCACGTGGCCAACGGCGACATGATCACCCTGGCGCTGATTCAGGGCGTCGTTAACACCTTTGTAATGTTTTTTGCCAGAATAATCGGTTTTACCGTCGATAAAGTCGTCTTCAGGAACGAACGCGGACTGGGAATCGGTTACTTCATTACAACGATCATCGCCGAAATTTTTCTGGCGATTCTTGCCTCGACCATCGTTTTCTGGTTCTCCCGGCGCAGGGAGTTTCGGGCTGATGAAGCCGGAGCGAGGCTGGGGAGCCGCCAGGGCATGATCGGAGCTCTGGAACGATTGAAGCGGGAGTCCCAGATGCCGAGCCCGCTGCCGGAGTCGATGCAGGCGTTTGGAATTACCGGCGGCAAGAAGTCGGGCTGGAAGAAGTTTTTTATGACCCATCCGCCTCTGGATGAGCGGATCGCCGCCCTGCAAAATATGTCGGATTAAAGAAGAGGTTTTTATGTTCTCACGAAGCGAGGAACTGTTTGAACGGGCGCAATCATTTATTCCGGGGGGTGTAAACTCACCGGCACGAGCATTCAAGTCGGTGGGCGGGACTCCCATCTTCTTCCGCGAAGCGAAAGGTTCCATTCTGGTCGATGAGGATGAGAACAAGTATATCGATTTTGTCGGCTCCTGGGGGCCGATGATTCTCGGCCACGCCTATCCGGCGGTGATTAAGGCGATTCAGGATGCCTCCTTCCGTTCAACTTCGTTCGGTGCGCCGACAGAGATCGAGACCCGGGTCGCCGAACTGGTTCAGGCGATGGTGCCCAACATCGAAAAGGTGAGGATGGTCAATTCCGGAACCGAAGCGTGTATGAGTGCGGTTCGCGTAGCGCGGGGATACACCGGAAAGGAGAAGGTGATCAAGTTCGAGGGCAATTACCACGGCCACGCCGATACATTTCTGATCAAGGCGGGAAGCGGTGCGCTGACACTGGGGTCACCCAGCAGTCCGGGCGTGACCGAAGGCACAGCCAAAGATACGCTGGTAGCCGACTATAACGATCTGGAGAGTGTGGAGAAGCTGCTGAAGGAGAACGAGGGTGAAGTCGCCGCCGTTATTCTGGAGCCGGTGGCCGGGAATATGGGCTGCATCCCGCCCGAAGAGGGGTTTCTGGAGGGGCTGCGTACGCTCTGCGACGAGCATGAGGTGGTGTTGATTTTCGACGAGGTGATGACCGGTTTTCGGCTCTCCCGCGGCGGAGCCCAGGAGCGGTATGACGTATGGGCCGACCTGGTGACCTTCGGAAAAGTGATTGGCGCCGGCATGCCGGTGGGTGCATTCGGCGGCCGAAAAGAGGTGATGGCGGTTGTTGCCCCCGAAGGCCCGGTATATCAGGCGGGGACGCTTTCGGGTAATCCGGTAGCGATGCACGCCGGTTTTGCGCAGCTACAGGTTCTCGACCGGCACCCCGAATTCTATGTGGAGCTCGAACAGAAAGGAGACTACCTGAAACGACAGCTTACCGCTCTTCTTAATCAGCACGGCATCGACCACCATATCAATCAGGCCGGTTCGATGATCAGTATCTTTTTTACCGGCAGCAGGGTTACCGGTTTCAATACGGCTAACACGACCGACCAGGGTTTCTATAGGCTTTTCTTCCACGAAATGCTCAAGCGGGGTGTTTACCTGCCTCCCTCCCCATTCGAGAGCTGGTTCCTGGCGACGACTCACAGCGAAAAGATGCTCGACGACACCATTCTGGCCGCCGACGAAGCACTCGGAGTAGCGAAGCTCAAGCACGAGCAGGGGTAGGGAAAGGAGTAAGCAGATCTTTTTTCAGGGGAGATTAAAAAAAACACAAAATTCATTATTTCGGGCGAACGATTTTTGAAAAAATCGAATTATTAGGGTTGCATTGAACTTTCCTCATCGCTCTGAGACGGATTGTTACAAGGGAGAATAAAAACACAAATCCAATCAAGAGGTAATCATGATTGCTATAAAATTACGCAGATCACTGAATCTGTTTTCCATTTCCTTATTACTCCTGTTTCTGGTCGTATCGTGTAATGATAACTCGACAACACCAGATCAGGATCCAACACTTTTTGAACTTCTCGAAGGAGAAACCAACTACAGTACTCTTGCATCTCTGTTAACAGATGAACTGATCGGTCAACTGGAAACGGCAGAGCTTACTGTATTTGCGCCAACCAATTCTGCATTTGAAGCGATACCTTCAGATGTATTAAACGCTTTGACAGAAGAGCAGGTTGTTGAGATTATCACCTTTCATCTTGCATCCGGAACTTTTTTGTCTGCAAATTTGCCGGAACAGACAGATCTTGAAACGGTTCAGGGTGAGTTGATCCTGGTACAAGCATCGAATGGAGTTGTGATTAACGGCAGTGCCAATGTTGTTGATGCGGACCTGGTGGCAGTTAATGGTGTGATTCACGGAATAAACGAAGTGTTACTTCCGTCTGATCTTCGCAAAGCATTGGGGCTGACCAATCTCGTCGATGTAGCTGAAGAGGCCGGAGCGTTTGAGACTTTACTGGGCGCAGTGGATGCCACAGAATTGAGGACTACCCTCCAATTCCTCGGACCCTTTACGGTATTTGCGCCAAATGACGATGCATTTGGGGCTCTTCCACCTGGAACGATCGAGGATTTCACAACCGACCAGTTACGCAACATCTTGCTCTATCATAGTATTGGAGCTGTTGTCGAGTCTACGGATCTGGAACCGCAACAAACAGCTCCATCGTCGAACGGTGAGGAACTTTACATTACATTGACGAATGGAAGTGTGATTGTTAACGGTTCAGCTTCTGTTGTTGCCGCAGATATCACTGCTACCAACGGTGTGATTCATGTTATTGATGAGGTCCTCATCCCAAATGAGTTTCTCCATATTGTCCAGATTGCTCAAAAAAATTATGATCTTACAACTTTGGTTGATCTGGTTGTGGACCAGGATCTTGCTGAAACATTGAGCGGGGATGGACCTTTTACGGTGTTCGCGCCGATTAACTCCGCTTTTGACGAGATTTCCGATGTTTTAGCAGGGTTGTCGGATGATGAAGTGAGAGATGTGTTAACCTATCATGTAGTCGGCGATCTGATTTTATCTGGAGATATCCCGGAAGGTTCAACGGAGATCGAGACATTGTTGGGTGAAACGATCACTGTGGTGAATGAAAACGGAACGGTTACCGTTAATGATGCTGCAGTTATAACCGTCGATCTTGCAG
>SLKI01000011.1 GCA_007134695.1 Balneolaceae bacterium | reverse complement strand
GGCTTTTCCGAAAAGCCCAAACTCTTTTTTCAGCTCCAGAATTTTCCGAACCGACCGGTTTATTCGATCTTCCGTAATCCGGCCGTTTCTTACAGCCAGCTCCAGTTCATGGATAGCCGTCTTTTCGTCGGTACTTAAAATCAGCGCATCGGAACCGGCCTCCAGTGCAAGAACTGCAGCCTCTCCGGGAGAGTAGAATTCGGTAATTCCCCTCATCTCGAGGCCGTCGGTAACCACCAGACCGTCAAACCCGAGTGTATCGGCCAGCAAGCCGGTCAGGATATCGGGGTCGAGCGTGGCTGGACGGTCGGGAAATCTGCTAAGAGCCGGGAAAGAAATGTGAGCCGACATGATACTTCGGACGCCCCGGCCAATCACATGCCGAAATGGGTAGAGTTCAAGCGTGTCCATTCGCGCATAGTCATGCGGTATCGTCGGCAGGGCGAGATGAGAGTCGACATCGGTATCGCCGTGCCCCGGAAAATGTTTAGGTGTGGCCAGCAAACCTTCGCTTTGAACTCCCTGGATAAAAGATTCAGCAAATCGAGCTACAACTTCAGGGTTCGATGAAAAGGAACGAACATTGATGACGGGGTTTTCCGGATTGTTATTCACATCGAGCACCGGAGCCAGTATCTGGTGCACTCCCAGCGCTTTCGCCTCTCGTGCGGTGATCTCGCCTTTACGATAGGCATTTTCGGCTCGTCCGGTTGCCGCCACACCCATAGCCGGAGTAAATCGGGTCGTTCCGGAAACCCGCATCGCCGCCCCGTACTCCATATCCTGAATGATCCAGAGCGGTAATTGGGACAGTTCCTGCAATTTTTGAGTCATCAAAGCCTGGCCGTAAATATCGCCCTGCATAAAAATCAGCCCCCCGATATGGTACTCCTCGATCAGCTCTCTCCAACGTAAAAAGCGTTCGTCGCTTCGGTTGGTAAATGTACCATGGACGCGGATGTAGAAAAGCTGGCCAATCTTTTCTCTCAGGCTCATCTGCTCCAGGAGGGAGTCGACATCCAGGTCGGTCCGATCTTCCAGTTTCCGGCCAAGGGTAAGATCCCTCTCCTCCGGATAGGGAAGCGGCTCCGCCACTTCGGCCGGTTGCGGAGTCTGCAGATCGGGCGGCTCGGTCGTGCTGCAACCCCAAAGCCCCGTCGCCAGCAGCGAGAAGAGGGCCAGAGCCAGTAACAGGTTGGAAACTTCTGGCCGGGGAATGAGTCTTTTCATCTTCTCAATCGGGTCGAGGTGTTAATCTTGTTGTTTGATAGCTGATATCTCTAAAAAAGGTACTGTCCCGATAAAAGTATCGATATTGGCCGTTCAACCACAAGTCGGTTTGATCTCCGTAAAAATCGGACAGCGGGTTCCCGGACTGGCCGGTCGGTAAAACGCTTAGTGACCGCCCGGGTTCTGAGAAATCGATAATTCTGCGGATCGACGGGCCAATGAAGATCTCAAAAGGGTCGAACCAGTGATACTCTCCCTTGTTGACCGTTAAACCGTTTCCGCTGACCGGGTAAGGGCCTTTGCTCAGAAGGTTTCGCACAATCATTCGGAAAATCGCCGGCGCTTCATCCGACCCGGCCGCTTCCCCGAGCAGGGGCGGCTCTAAGGTGACTGTATGCAGATTTTCCCACTGCCAGTCGATCGGGTCCCTGCCTTGCGTGTCTCTCAGCCATTGGATGGTTTCATCCATGCTGCCGGCAATCAGTTCGTCGCGATTTGAAAATTCCGGATGAATCGGATTGTCGAGCAGTCGACTATTTTCAGCGAAAAGTCTTGTCATTACTCGAACCGGAACATTTTCTACTCGTATAAACGCTTCATACCCTTCATCGCCGATCAAACCGCGAAGGGTATTATCGGCCAGGCGAATCATAAACAGATCCAGGATGGAAGCCGCCGCCGAACCGGGCTCATAGCTGTAATCCCATGCTTCCAGATAGGGAATTGCTTCAGCGAACTGATAGTCAGACGCGTTCCTTCTCAGTACTGGAAGTATCTCCTCGACAAATTCACGGGCATGAACCGATACCACATCATTCTGCATCTGACGGATCAGTTCGACATGAAGCGTATCGTGGTTCAGAAAATACTCTTCAATTCTCTGAATTCGAGATGGCGATTCCCAGAATGAGGAGATATACCAGGGATAATCGTCGGTTGCGAGTTTGTTATTGGCGTTGGCTACATATCCGCTTTCCGGATTGACAACTCTGGGTAATTGCCTAAACGGTATGGTTCCCTGCCAGCCGGCGTCAGGATCCCAGCCCGGTCGAAACTGAAGAGGATTGCCTTGTCGAATCGGAACAGCTCCGGCACTGAAGATGGCGATATTACCATCCCGGTCGGCATAGATGAAGTTCTGCCCCGGGGACCGAAACGATTCGAGTGCGCTGGTAAACTGCTCCATATCTTGGCCCCAGTTGATCTGATAGAGGGCCCAGAGCTCCTGGCTGGCATCGTGTCCTGTCCATCGCATCGAGACCTCATAGTCGCCGAAAAACGATGAATCCGGGTGTATCGAGGAGATAACCGGTCCATTTCGGGTCTCTTTGATCTGCACAATCCTGTCGTCACTTCCATTGATACGGATCAGTTCATCCCGCCACTGATAGCTTTCATAGATCGGCTCCCCGTCCAGCGAGTCGGCGACATAGAGGTTCGGATCGTCCGGATGAGGTTTTTCAATAAAAAAATCGGTGTCGTCGATCATCATGTTGGTCATCGACCACACATAGTGGTTATTTTGCCCCAGAACGATGATTGGAGCTCCCGGGATGGTGGCTCCGGCAAGGTTCTCCTCATCAAGAGAAAGGTGGAGTTCATACCAATGGCCGGGTATCGACAGTGCCAGGTGGGGATCTCCAGCCAGGATAGGGTCGCCTGTGTCGGTTCGGTCACCACTTACAGCCCATGCATTGCTGCCTACGCGTACTCCTGCGCGGCCTGCAAGCGACCGTACCGCCTCATCGGTCATCATGGTTTCAAAAAGTGAACCAGCCGCCTGTCGTGAAAGTGCCTCATTCATCATGACCGGGAAGTGGTCTTCGTAAGTAGGCGTAATCTCTCTGAGCTGGATATCGCTATACCGGTCCCCAAACCAGGCAAAAATCGGCTTGCTCCACCAGCTCACATTCATCTCCCACGACATCAGGCGCGACATGGCAAAGGAATGGGCCGGAGACCACTCGGGAGGGTCCACATCAAGAAGTGTAAATTCGATGGGCAGATTGCGGCGATTCTGTTCCACATAGTCATTCACTCCCCGGGCGTACGCCTCAAGCAGTTCGATCAGTTCCCGGGGAGCCGACTCCTCGATCCGCCGGGCTGTTTCCCAAAAACCGAGTGTACGCTGATGAATGTCGAACTCCACAAACTCCTCGCCCAGGTATTCGGCAAACCGACCCTCGGCCAGAAGCTGATTCAGGGTCATTTGCCAAAGACGATCCTGTGCGTGGACATACCCCACAGCGTAATAAAGATCTTCGGGGCTGGAGCCGTAAATGTGTGGCACACCAAACGAATCCCAGTGAATGTCAACCGGCTGATGAAGCCCCGGAAGCTCATGGGTTGCCGAGTAGTTTGGCAGCGGTCTGTAGAAGGTCCAGTAGATGGCCACTGCTGCCAGGCCGGTCAATAGAATCAGTATAAAGATCGAGATTCGAACTGTAATCTTCATGATGACAACTAATGCTCACATGTCGTATTTTTGACAAGGCCTTCGTGCACAAAATGATGAACCTCTTGTGCAAACGGCCTGCAGAAACAAGTGTGGAAGATTGAAAATTCCGTCCAAAATAGATACTCTCAAGTCGCAAATCGCAAAATTAAAAAGAGGAACAGACCTGATGAAATCAATCGACAAGGTAACAGTAATCGGAGGCGGCACCATGGGGAACGGCATCGCTCATGTTTTTGCTCTGAGCGGATTTGACGTCACCCTGGTGGAGACAACACAAGAGCTGGCTGAAAATGCAATAAACAAGATCGACAAGAACCTCAGCCGAATGGTCAACAAGGAGAAGATCACAGAGAAGGATAAGGTCGAGAGCCTGGAGCGGATCAACACCAGCCTTGATCCGGCCGAGGCCTCGAAAGATTCGGACCTGATTGTCGAAGCGGTTCCCGAAAACTTTGAACTGAAAAAGAAAATTTTCCGGAGTGTGGACGAAGCGGCCCCGAAAGATGCGATTTTGGCATCCAACACTTCTTCAATCTCCATCACCCGCCTTGCTGCAATTACCAACCGTCCCGAACGGTTTATCGGGATGCACTTTTTCAACCCTGTTCCGGTGATGAAGCTGGTGGAAGTGGTCAACGGCCTGGAGACGGAGAGTGAAGTTACCCGTTCTGTGGAGGAGACGGCCAAAAAACTTGGCAAAGTCCCCGTTCCGGTACAAGATTCCCCGGGCTTTGTCTCCAACCGGGTGTTGATGCCGATGATCAATGAGGCGATTTTCTGTGTGTATGAGGGTGTCGGTTCACCGGAACAGGTCGATGAGGTGATGAAGCTCGGTATGGCGCACCCGATGGGGCCACTTCGACTTGCTGATTTTATAGGTCTGGATGTCTGCCTCGACATCCTGAATGTTCTCTACGACGGGTTCCGCGACTCGAAATACCGACCCTGCCCTCTGCTGGTTCAGATGGTTGATGCGGGCAAACTGGGCGATAAAACCGGATCCGGATTTTATGATTACGATTGATCTGCGAAGCGACACCGTTACCCGGCCGACCCCCGGTATGCTCGATGCGATGAAAACCGCCGATGTGGGGGACGATGTGTTTGGCGAGGATCCGACGGTCAAACGACTGGAGGAGAAAATTGCTTCGATGTTCGGCATGGAGGCAGGGCTCTTTGTGCCTAGCGGTACGATGGGCAATCAGCTCTGTGTGAAGGTTCAGACCGGGCCTGGAGATGAGGTGATCATCGACGAGACCGGCCATATCTTCAACTACGAGACCGGGGCGGCGGCGCACCTCTCATCGGTTCAGCTTCGTGCGTTAGTGGGGGAGAAGGGGAAGCTCACCCCCGAATTGATCGAGCCGGCGATTCGTCCGGGAAATGAATGGGATCCGAGGAGCGCCCTCATCAGCCTGGAGAACAGTACGAATAAAGGCGGCGGAGCCTGCTACCGCAGAGAGGAGCTGACGGCGATCCGCAGCCTGGCGGATAAGTATGAAATTCCGATTCATCTCGACGGAGCCCGTATCTGGAATGCGATGGAGGCGACCGGGATTGAGCCGGAGTTTTTCAGTACGATCGCCGACACGATTTCGGTCTGTTTTTCGAAAGGGTTGGGCGCTCCTGTCGGGTCGATGATTCTCGGCCCTGGTCAACTTGTGAAGAGAGCTCGCCGCTATCGGAAGATGTGGGGCGGCGGGATGCGGCAAGTCGGGCTGCTGGCAGCTGCCGCTGAATATGCTGTGGATCAGCACCGGAAGCTGTTGGCCGATGATCACCGCCGGGCAAAAAAGCTGGCCGAGGCACTGGCCGGAATGGAGAGCTTCGAAGTGGACCCGTCCACGATCGAAACCAACATCGTACTGTTCGACACTCCCGGGCGCTCTGCCGCAACAGTTGTCGAGGAGCTGGCCGCCAAAGGGGTGGGGATGGTGCCGTTCGGCCCGCAGACAGTTCGTGCAACTTTTCACTTTCAGGTGAGCGATGAACAACTGGATGAGGCGATCGGGAGATTAGCTGATAGCTGATAGCTCAAAGCTCAAAGCTCAAGGCTCAAGGCTGAAAGCTGAAAGGGGCTGGTTGATGTGGTGTGGCTGGCTGGTTGTGTTGTTC
>SLKI01000096.1 GCA_007134695.1 Balneolaceae bacterium | reverse complement strand
TGTTGTCCGACGGAAACTCATAGGTATTTAAATGTTCGGGGCGTGGCGCAGTCCGGTAGCGCACTTGCATGGGGTGCAAGGGGTCGCTGGTTCAAATCCAGTCGCCCCGACTGATTAGTAACGTTTATTTCCACTTTTCTCGTGAATGTGGAGGTGTATCGTTGTTGTGACGTGGAGTTTTGCGGGCATAGTCTGCGTTTCGATTGCGCGAGCGGTGCTCGCGCGGTTCAAATCCAGTCGCCCCGACAAATAGTAAGATGAAAAAATTGAGAAAATGGGCCGGCTATCTCTTTCCACTGCTGGTCGTTCTGCTCCTGGTCGGCCTTATCCTCTCCCGTGTCTATCAGCCTGAACCCGATCTGGAACCCGAAGTAACCGTATCAGCATTTGAGGCGATAGAGTTTGAAGGAAAAACAGTCCGGGTATGCGACCGGGTTGAATCGGCCGATTATCTGCCGGATATTAACGGGCAACCCACATTTCTCAATTTGGGCAGGGCCTATCCTGAACAGCTCTTTACAGCGGTCATCTGGGGAGAGGATCGCGGTCGGTGGAATTTCCCGCCGGAGGAGTATTATTTAACCCGGGAGATCTGTGTTACAGGCCGCATCGGGATGCATGAAGGGACACCTCAGATCAGGGTCCGTTCACCGGACCAGATTGAATTTCAATGAAGAAGCCGGATTGCCGGTACTCCTGATGTTACGCTTGGCAATCTGGATGTTACGCCTGGCAATCTGTTATTGTCTCAATAACTCATCTCACCAGTTGTAACTCCATCGGATATCAGCACCAAACAGCACTTTTCGCCGGGAGTTTACAATTCGCAACGATGTGACAAATGCATCGGAATCCTCTCCTGCAATGGATATCTCTGTATCGGGCGAAAAACTGTGTGCCTGATAGTGAACCCGATCTACAATTCTTGAGGAGAAGTGGTAGTCGAACGATTCCAGGAGTAAAAGAAGTGCCGGTGACCCGTAGACAGTCAGTGCATCATTCGAAATATTCTCCTGGGAAAGGAAATCGAATACGTCTGCACCTGCCATAGATCCCCGGAGCTGTCGAAAGGTTTTCAGCTGGTCGGACTCAACCTTCTGCTCCCAGTCGGGAGAGAATTCGATTTTTCGCGGTTTTTCAAGATCCGCAGCATTTTCACTCCTGAGAATTGTTTGGGATTCTCTGATTGCCGGTTTGCCGCGGCATGTTATCAGTCGTTCGACCTGGATCACTTGCGTTCCATCCTTTCTCCCATCCTCGCTCGAAATATTCAAAGATACGGACTCCTTGCAGCTGTCTCCAAGGTAAACCGGGTTTTCGAAACTGATGCTGCCGGAACTCCAGTAAAGGGTGCCCGGCGCCTTCAGGTTTGAAAATATTTTTTTAAGCTCTTCCGATTCAGGTCGGATCAGCCAGTGACGGCAGGGAGCCAGTTTGTCTCCGGGCTCAATCGAATACCCTTCTCTGCCGAGCATCTCTTCAAATGATTGAACTCTGTCAGCATCCAGGCTGTAGTGTAACTCGAAAGAGTGCTTCTCCGATGTTGAAGGGTTCATTCGTTAATCGTTCGTCGTTAACCGGGCCGGATGGGCCACAGGGAGTTATCGCTTTCTGAATATGAAGATTATTCCGGAACCGGAAAAATCCAATTTTCTGACCGCATCAGATGACCGGCAGGCAACCGGGACTTACTCCTTCTTGTTACCGGGATCCTTCTTGTTGCCGGGATTCTGAGACTGCATCTCGGAGGGGTCCACCACCTGCAGCTGATTTTTAAGTGACGTCTGAAGCTCTTCCACATCGTCTTCATTGACAAGCTCATCGAGATTCTTTACTCCCGCTTTAACTGCCAGATTATAAACCATTCGGTAGAAAAGCATCTGATGCGCCATCGATGAAAGTTGAATCAGTTGTTCACGGGGAATCTGGGCTCCGGAGAGCTTGATCTTGTTTAAAGTCGGCTCGATCAGCTTTTCAGCTTTTTTTGCCAGTTCTTTTTCAAGTTCATTTGCCTCTTTATTCTCCTTGCTGGTTACTTCCTTGCCGCTTGGATCGACTATACTCATGGTTCTGTGATTCGTAATTCAAATTCTGTTATCGTTTAAGGTCGTCTGTTTGTCGGATGGATCCGATTAGTTAAAACAACGATAGCAAGGATATCGATCCGAATGATGAGGAGCAAACCAAATTGATCGGGAGGTGAATTTTTAGGGGTCAGACAACGATTTTTCTCTGAATGGAGCAAAATAATGTAAACTCAGGGTGAAACAGTGGCTGTCATTTACCATATTAGACCCCTTCAAGTGTCAATCTAATCACAATTGAATGAAATACGTTACCAGAATTCTATCCACCTTACTATGTGCGATTTTGCTTTTCGGGGTATCGACTGGCAACATTTCTGCACAAGACAACGAAAAGGGCAACTTTGAGCTGGCCGAACGGTTTACATCGAGCAAGATGTCCAATATGATCGGGTCCACCTTCTTTTCAACCAACTGGCTGGAAGATGAAGACCGGTTTTGGTATGAATGGGAAGACGGAGACGGAAAACGATGGATGTTTGCCGATGTAGGTGAACGCGAAATCCGCCCGCTGTTCGACCATGACGATATGGCCGCCAGGCTTTCAGAAGAGTTCAGCAGAGGTTTTAACCGGCGCGAACTGGACTTGAGAGGGTTCGATTACGACAACGACAGGGAACTTTTCACGTTTCATGTCGACAGTATTGAATTTACCTATCATGTCGATCGGCGAGAACTGGTCCGAGGCGACTCACTGGAACCGGAAGAGCGCGAACCCTGGGCAACCTACTCGCCCGACAGCAGCTGGATCGCTTTTGCGCGCGAACATGATCTTTATCTGATGAGGGCCGAGGACCCGGACAGTACCGAGTACCGGCTGACGGATGACGGAGAGCGCTGGTACAGTTTCCAGGCCAGTCACGGAGATACGACCTCAAATGAGCGGCTCCGATCGAGAGCAGTCTGGTTTGAAGATTCTCAAAAACTCTACGTGAAAAGGCAGGACTGGAGAGATGTCGACGAACTCTGGGTCATCAACACACTTGCTGAACGTCCGGAACTTGAAACCTACAAGTATAATATGCCGGGTGAGGATAATCACTATCAGGATGAACTGATTGTCTTTGATACCGAAACGATGCAGGGTGTTGATATCGATCTGGAAAAGTGGCCCGACCAGTCGATCGGCGGAGTCTACTTCCGGGGAAGCGGAATCTTCACAACGGATGAATCGGACTATCTCTATTTTTTGAGAAGAACCCGTACCTGGGATACCATCGATGTCTGTAAAGCCAATACGGAGACCGGGGAGGTGGAGGTGCTCTGGACGGAAGAGAGCTATCCCTATTTCAATACCCGATATGCACAGCTTGCCATTATCAATGAGGGTGAGGAGTACCTCTGGTGGAGTGAGCGAACCGGCTGGGGACAGCTGTATCGGTACGACAGTGAAGGAAACCTGATGAACCGGATTACGGATGGAGATTATATGGTGGGAGACATTATGAGGATCGACACCACTGCACAAACCGTCTACTATCAGGGATATGGCCGGGAAGAGGGAGAGAGTCCATATTACGCCAACTACTACAAGGTCAATTTTGATGGCGGCGGGTTTGCGCATCTCACTCCGGAGAACGCTAATCACACATTCAGTATGTCCGATACCGACAACTATTTTACCGACAACTTCTCCCGGGTCGACATGCCTCCCCGTGCAGTGGTTCGAGATAACGATGGCGAAATCGTACTGGAACTTGAGCATGCCAACATCTCACCGATAGAAGAGATCGGCTGGCAGCCGCCGCAAGACTTCAAGGTCAAGGCTGCCGATGGAAAAACCGACCTTTACGGGGTGATGTGGAAACCGTTTGATTTCGACCCTGAGAAGAAGTACCCGATCATCTCTTATGTCTATCCGGGCCCGCAGGTGGAACCGTTTCCCACACGGTTTACGGTTACAGGTACCGCGGGCCGTGCACAATCTCTGGCACAAGTCGGGTTTGTTGTAGTCGCATTCGGCCAGCGGGGCGGAACTCCGTTAAGAGACAAGTATTATCACAACTATGGCCACGGAAATCTTCGTGATTATGCTTTGGCCGATAATCGGTATGGCATCGAGCAATTGGCTGCACAGCATGACTTTATCGATCAAAACCGGGTTGGGATCTACGGTCATTCCGGGGGTGCATTCATGTCGACGGCAGCACTTCTGACCTATCCGGAGTTTTATGACGTGGCCGTTTCGTCAGCCGGTAATCACGATAACAACGTCTATAATATCTGGTGGAGTGAAGTGCATCACGGCGTAGATAAAGTCACTCGCACAGTAACAAAGGAGAATGAGGATGGTGAAGAGGAAGAGGTCGAAGAGGTTTCCTTTGAATCTCATATCCCCAGCAACGCGGACCTGGCCGAAAATCTGGAAGGCCATCTGCTGCTGATTCACGGAGAGATGGACAATAACGTCCACCCGGCCAACACCTATCGCCTGGTCGAGGCGCTTGTTAATGCCGGCAAACGATTCGATATGATGATCTTCCCGGGGATGCGGCATGGGTTCGGCAGCAGGTATAACGACTACTTTGAGCGGATGCTCTGGTACTATTTCGCTGAGCACCTATTGGGAGACTATCGAACCAACGTCAACTTCAATATCCCGGAGTGATATGAGGTCATAAACCTGAAGTTAAACGTCAACGGTTTATGGCTCGGGTTGCCGGATCAACCGGTATCGTGCAGCTTGTGTCACCGGTTCCGGTGGTTCGTGTCGGGTTTTGTTACCCTTCCAGCTGATTTTTGACGTAGTTATTTTCCGGATCCATTTTAAGGGCCTGCTCGTAATAAGAGCGGGCCTTTTCTTCATGGCCTCCCTTCTTCATCAAGTCGCCCATCATGATCCAGTTCTCGATATCCCGAGGATCTGATTTGATCCGTTCCAGCAGATAGCTAATCGCTTCGCTTCCATCTCCGCTCATCAGTTTGTAGAGAACCAGATGTCGATGTGCAGCGGGAAGATCTTCCAGGTCGATCGCTTTCTCAAAATTTTCCCGGGCCTGTTCCAGATCATTTTTATTGAGAAAAGCGTATCCGCGGAGATTATAAAGCCGCCCGTTCTTTTCATCCCGTTCGATCGCTTCATTTAGCGACTCGATACTGGGATCCCATTGATTGAGTTTCTGCATCACCTCAGCTTCGAGAAGGTATCCCTCAGCAGCCTCCGGATTCATCTTCTGGAGTTTTCTGGCAGTATCCAGACTCTTGTCCAGATCTTTTTCATGCAGCAGTTCGTACCCTTTCTTAAATGTCTCTTCAAAATTCATCTATTCGAGTCTTTTTCGGTGATATCTTCAAATTCGGCGTCTTCGATGTTGTCAAAGTCTTGCTTCAGTTTCCTTTTATCCGTAGCTGATTGAGATTGATCCCAACCTTTTTGGTCTGGCCGGCTTCCGCCCACGTAGAACCTGAATAGAGGGGTTTTCCGGCTTTTGCGATTTCGCGGGCCGGCGATCAATCTGTAGATCATATAGATGATCAGTGCAATAAGAAGCCATCGTAAAAACATCAATCGGGGATAATATGAATATGGGTGTTGCCTCGGATCGGTTCTTCGAATATCTGTTGTTCGATGTATGACAGATGCTGCGGGTTTCGCACGAAATCGATCTCCGTAGCATTAATGATGATCAAGGGTGATTTATTGTAGTGGTAAAAGAAATGGTTGTACGCTTTGTTCAGTTCCGAAAGATACTCTACTGTGATATGCTTTTCATAATCGCGGCCGCGCTGCCGGATATTTTTC
>SLKI01000116.1 GCA_007134695.1 Balneolaceae bacterium | reverse complement strand
GTTACTTAACGAATCCAGACAGTATGAAACCGAGCAGAACTTCCGGCAGTACCAAATACAACGATTTGTTCACAAGCAACATTGGCAAGATCTTTTCCACGAGCAAACGTAGCAGGAATGGAGCACTATTTTGTTGTCGACTGAGTTCTGCCGGGAGGTTTATCAATCTTGCCGCTTTTTTGATCTTTTTAATCACGTCCCCGCTTGTAGGCCAGACCGATACCCTCGATATTGTCAAACTGGATAACTACTTGACGGCACTGGAAGAGGCAGACCGTTTTATGGGTTCTGTCGCCATTCTTATCGGGGATGAGGCCGCATTTCATCAAGCCTATGGTATTGTGGATGAGGAGGGGAACCGGGCGACCACCGATACCCGCTACCGCATCGGTTCCATTACCAAAACATTTACAGCTACAACGTTGCTGGCACTTGCAGAGGAGGGAAAAGTATCTCTTGATGAGACGCTGGAGAATTACTTTCCCGAAATGCCAAATGCAGACAAAATTACAATTGAGCATCTTCTCCGTCATCAATCGGGGCTTGTGAACTTTACCAACAAGCCGGAATATCTTGAATACCATACAGAAGAGATCTCGCGTGAGGAGCTTCTTGAGATGTTTATCGAATATGGAGTTTCATTTGAACCGGGTGAACGGGGTGAGTACAGCAATACCGGGTATGTACTTCTTGGCTATATCATCGAGAAGATTACTGGCTTGGAGTACGGTAGTGCGCTCGAACATTATATTCTGCAGCCGATGGGACTCAATAACACATATATGGGAGATGCAATTGATCTCTCCCTTGGAGAGGCGCAATCCTACAGCTATCGTTCCGGCTGGAATCCGGCTACGGAAACCAACCTGTTTATCCCGCACGGTGCAGGAGCACTTGTTTCTACATCGCTGGAAAGTGCTCGTTTTATGAGAGAACTGATGCAGGGAGAACTGCTACCGGAACACCGGCTTGAGGAGATGGCACGGATGGACCATAATTTTGGAATCGGGCTCATACAGATCCCATTTTATAATTCAGTTGCATTCGGCCATACTGGAGGAATTGACGGGTTTCATTCGATCGCCGCCCACTTTCCTGAAGAGGATTATACGTTTTCCGTAACAATGAACGGCCTGAATTATAACGCCAATGATATCTACATCGGAATTCTCTCCATCCTTTTCGGAAGAGAGTTTGAAATTCCCGATCTGGAGAAAGCAGAAGAGCTGGTGCTGAGCACCAAAGAGATGCTGGCCTATGCCGGAACCTATACCTCAGACCAGATCCCGTTTCCGATGGATCTCTTTGTAGAAGGTGATAGAATGATGGGGCAGCTGGCCGGTCAACCCTCCTTTCCCTTGACAATTGTCGATGAGACCACATTGACGTTTGATCAGGCAGGTGTCGTTCTCAAATTTGAAGCACCTGAATCAGGTCGTTACCGTACTTTTGTATTACACCAGTTTGGCCAGGAAATAACGTTCAACTTGAGCGAAGAGAGTCAATAATCTTGAAGCTTTCCGGCCCGTACATAAATAACAGATCAAAGAGTGAACACCAGGGCTCGAAACCGTCAAACTGTTGTTTATAAACAGGGTGCTCAAATTGAGGTTCCCTTCTCATCGTTGACTGACGTTGATAGTGGCGGGAATCGTGTTCCTGGTAAACCGTTTCGGCCCCAAGATCCCGGGCCAGTTGATCCGGATCGGAACAGTAATTCTCCATCCCCGAGGCGAGCTGAATGCCGGCATCCGATTCGAATTCCAGGTATCGAAACAGCCTGCTCCGAATGTGAGTCACAAACGGCAGCAGTTTCGTATAACTTTGCCCACTCTCCAGATCTGATAAGATTTCCGGTTCATAAAAGTCAAAGTAGCGGCTGTTACGATAGTTGTAGCGAAGAGAACGTATCATGGGGGTAAGCCAGTCCCGGTTTGTATCGATCCGAACGCGGTTGATCGGCTGATCCCGATCTTCGGTTCGAACCGGCAGCCGAATGTATTGAGTACCGTCAGGTGTACGGATCAGGGCACGATGGACTCTCCCTTTCCTCGACCAGATTTCGCAGTCCTGCAGTACGATCAGATCTGCCTGAAGAATAACGGCCAGATCGTACAGATTGATTCCGAGTGTTGGTTGCAGAAGCGCCAGCTTCATTGTCAAGGAGTTGGACTGTGATACCTGACAAATAGGAATTGTCGGGAGTTTTATACTGTTTTCAGAACCCGGGTTTCGGCTCGGTACGGATTTGCCGGTTAGAGACTGCTTGTCTGTTCGGCAGAACCGCTCTGTCCGGAGTCGGCATTCGATTTGGGTACGGCTTCGGGATCCTCTCCCCAATATCTGAGAATTCCATAGAGTATAACTAACCCGAGAAGGATTCCCCAGACTGGATGGATCCAGTCAAATGCAGCAGGCAATTCACCGACAAAGAGCGCAACTACAGCTACAACCAGTGCATAGGGAAGCTGTGTATTGACGTGATCCATCAAATCACAGGCAGACGACATTGAGCTGAGAACCGTGGTGTCGGAGATGGGCGAGCAGTGATCGCCAAAGACCGCACCCGCCATGACCGAACTGACCGAGCCGAGCAGTATCGCATAGTGTTCACCGCCTGCAAAGCCCACACCGGCTCCCATTGCTACAGCAAGTGGAATCACTACAGGAAAGAGAATCGCCATTGTCCCCCAGGATGTCCCGGTAGAAAAAGCCGTTGCCGCTGCGATCACAAAAACAAGTCCCGGCAGCAACATCAGCGGTAACGTATCCTGGAGCAGAGAGGCGAGGAACGTTCCCGTACCGATCTCTTGCGTGACTCCGCCTAATCCCCAGGCAAGAACAAGGATAATAACGGCCATCAACATCGACTGCATCCCGCCGACCATCGCTTGTAAAGCTTCAGTCACCGACAGAACTCTCTGAAAAACAACCAGGCCGATTGCCACTGCAGTACCTGTAAACGAAGCCCACAAAAGGGCGGCAAACGGATCTGCTCCGCCGATGATGTTGGTAATGCTTCGCTCTCCCGGAGCGAGCCCTTCTACTCCAGTGATATAGAGTCCGAAAAGGGCGACGAGGATCACGGTGACAACCGGTATTGCCGCATTATACCAGCGGCGCGGAATATCATCGTCTGGCTGAAGAGATTCGAGACTCGTGTCGGCAGCGGGCATCGACCCCGGCCGAAGTACACCTCCTCCGGAAAATGCTCTTCGTTCAGCTTTGAGCATCGGTCCGAAATCCCTTCGCATCACAATCACCATCAAAACAAATGCCAGTGCAAGCAGCGGATAGAACAGGTAGGGGATCGAGTGAAGAAAGATCATAAATGCATTTTCAGCACCCGCCTCAAGTTGCGCGGCAAGGGCTGGATCGGCCGTCTGTGCCGCGAGGCTCGACATCGCTCCCTGAATTTGTGTGATTTCGAATCCGATCCAGGTGGTGATAACGGCACTGACTGCCAGCGGAGCCGCTGTCGAGTCGACGATATAAGCAAGTTTCTCCCGGGAAATTCTTAAACGGTCGGTCATCGGCCTTAGCGCATTACCCCGAATCAGCGTGTTGGCATAATCGTCAAAAAAGATGAAAAACGCGGAAAACCAAGAAAAAAGCTGGCCTTTGAAACGGTCTCTGGCCAATGCTCCAAGGGCATCTACCACACCTTTGGTGCCTCCGCCCCTGGACATGACACCGACCATACCGCCCAGCAGAAGACTAAAGACGATGATAGCCATGTGATCGGCATCCAAAAGCGCCAAAATCAGTATGTCGAGTGATTCTACAGACCCGGAAATGGGGTTGTATCCAGAAATGAAGAGCGCCCCGATCCAGACACCGGCATAGAGTGAGAGCAGGACCTCTCTGGTGGCAAGTGCAAAACCGATTGCAACCAGCGGCGGCACGATGCTGAGCCAGGTTCCATACGGACCATTTGTAACCCCCTCCTCTCCGGAGAATCCGAACAGGTCGGCCATTCCGGTGAGGGCGGCGATCAAGAGCAGGAATAAGAACGTGTAGCCGATTTTTTTCATTGAATCCGGTTTGCCAGATTTCAGTCGACAGGAAAATAGGAGGATTTCAAATTAATGCAACACGAATCCAGGTTAATGCAATACGAATCCGAGCTTCATCAGCCTTACCTGACTGGCATTGAAGTAGCAGCATCTCTGAACCCCCTTTCTTACTACTCTTTCGGGAACGGGAATAGCGAATGTCTTTTAAACCAGTTTTTTGATATAATCGGTGTAGCGGCTGATAAATCGACCCGGTTTTCCATTCAGGCCGGCAGCCTGTTTGTTCATCAAACATATACAACCAGTCGGAGCGATCTTTAAAAAAGGATGGTACGTTGACGGATAGCAGTGAAGCGAACCGGAAATATATCTACCGAAGAAATAAGCTGATCGAACACCTTCGTTCGAGGGGTATCAAGGATGAAGTTCTTTTAGAAGCGATGAGCAAGGTACCCCGCCACCTATTTGTCGATACGGCATTGGAACACCGCGCTTACGAAGATTCAGCACTGCCGATTGGGAAAGGGCAAACGATCTCTCAACCCTATACTGTTGCAGCCCAGACCGAATTACTGGAAGTCAAGGAGGGGGAAAAAGTATTGGAAATCGGAACCGGCTCCGGTTATCAGGCAGCTATCCTGTGTGAGATGGGAGCCGAACTCTACAGTATCGAACGGCACGATGAGCTCTATCTGCGGGCGCGTGAAACACTTCGAAAGCTGGGGTATCGGGTCCAGCTCAAGCTTGGTGACGGGACCAAAGGCTGGTCGGCTTACGCACCTTATGATGCGATCGTTGTAACAGCCGGCGCACCGGTTGTACCCAGGGAACTGATCAGTCAGTTAAAGATTTCGGGACGGCTTGTTATTCCGGTTGGAGGCAGAGATCGCCAGAAGATGATCCGCATCACACGCATCTCGGAGGATGCCTATGAGGAGGAGCATCTAAGCAATTTCAAATTTGTACCCCTTGTTGGAGAGAGTGGCTGGAAAACCGAAGAGCCGGAGTAGACCTTCGGGGATGCATGGACTTACATTTCAATCGGCACATCCTCCAGATTTCCATACTCATACCAGGATCCTTCATAGGCCTGTATATCATCATATCCCATCAGCCTCAAAATAAAATAGACGTGGGACCCTCGTACATTGCTCTGACAATGTGTCAAAATCCGTTTTTCGCGATCTATGCCATGATCAGCCAGCAGTGACCGAATCTCTTCGACAGGACGGAAATAAGGAACTTCTTCATCCTGAACAAAATTGACCCACTCCAGGTGTACAGCACCCGGTATATGGCCTCCTCTTTCTGTCCGCACATCCTCACCGCTATACTCCTCATAACTTCTGGTATCCACAATCATGGTATTCTCATCCTCAATAGCTGCCAGAATATCGTTCAGGTCGCACGCAATTTCACGCTGAGCTTCAATTGTATAAACAGCCGGAACCGGTTCAGCAGCTGCCTCGGCCAGTGCTCCTCCAGCTCTCTCCCAGGCGGCCAACCCGCCGTTGAGAATTCTCACATTGTCATGGCCGTAAAGTTCCAGGGCGAAAAAGAGACGGGCTGCCCAGAGACCGTTGCCGTCATCATAGATTACAATGTCCGTCCTATTGCTAATACCGGCTTCGCTCATCAGGGCCGCAAACTGGTCCGGGCCGAGGAGAAAGGATTCAATATCGTGATCGCCGTCGACCAGAGCATCTCCGCCGCCGATATCTACAGCGCCGGGAATAAAGTCTTCAATTCGCTCTTCTCTCATATCGACGACAACAAGATTTTCAGAACCCAGATTTTCGAGAAGCCACTCCGCTTCAACCAGCAGATCCGCATTCGGATAGGTATCCATCACCTCCTCTTCTGCAGGTT
>SLKI01000072.1 GCA_007134695.1 Balneolaceae bacterium | reverse complement strand
TGGAGCTTGCTGCCACTCTACCCGAAGATTCCCAGCCCGCATCACACCAGGCAGACGACACCGCCCGAACGACACAAACCAACACGGCCGGCTACATCAAAAAGAAACACCGCACGAAACAAACCAACACGGCCATTCATCGGCCGGGATGCCCCTCAAACCCGTTTTTCTAACGTTGCCATCATACCGGGATACCAGTCGGCAAACGTTTCATCTTCGATCTTCTGCCTCACCTTTCGAATCAGCCAGTGATAGAAAGTCAGATTGTGGATGGAAGCGAGGATCAGCCCCAGGATTTCATCAGACCGGAATAGATGATGGATGTAGGAGAATGGATAATCTCTGCTGAGCTCACTTGGAAAATCGGGATCCAGCGGTTTATGATGTTCTTTCCATTTAGCATTCCGGATATTTACCGTGCCATTTCGTGTAAAGATCATGCCGTTACGTGCATTACGGGTCGGCATCACGCAATCAAACATGTCGATTCCAAAAGCGATGCATTGGAGCAGATTGGCGGGTGTGCCGACCCCCATCAGATATCGCGGTTTATCCTTGGGCAAAAGATCTGTATTGAAGTCAGTGATCTCGTACATCAATTCAGCAGGCTCGCCGACACTGAGCCCGCCGATCGCAAGGCCCTCAAAACCGAGCTCATTCATCTGGCGGGAAGAAATTTCCCGGAGATCCTTATAAGTACCGCCCTGGACAATCCCGAATTGGGCCTGACGGTGACCGTAGAGCGGTTCGGTCTGACGGAATGCATCTCTCCCCCGCTTTGCCCAGCGGTGTGTCAGATTCATCGACTCTTCCACATATTGATGATCACAGGGATAGGGAGGGCATTCATCAAGAATCATCATAACATCTGACCCGAGTATGCGCTGGATTTCAACTACATTTTCGGGGGTAAACAGGTGTTCTGAGCCATCCAGATGACTTTTAAAGCGAGCACCTTCTTCCTCGAGTTTTCGAATATCAGATAGCGAAAAGATCTGATATCCCCCCGAATCGGTTAGAATAGGGCGATCCCAGCTCATAAATTTGTGCAATCCGCCCACACCCCGGATCACCTCCATTCCCGGCCTCAGGTAAAGATGGTACGTGTTACCAAGAATAATTTCGGCACCTATTTGATCCTTTAGTTGATCCCGTTTGACCGCTTTCACCGTAGCCTGTGTTCCCACAGGCATAAAGACGGGTGTTTGAATCTCACCGTGATCAGTTGAAAATCGCCCCAGTCGTGCCTTAGTTTTTGGACTTTTTTTAATAAGTTTGAACAATGATAAATCTATTTTGTTGATGCAGATGGATTTAAGGTGACGGATGCTGCGCCGGCAAAGAAGCTAAAATAACAACTACCTGTCAGAGAAACATTACGCAGCAGGCAGGCAAACAACCAGTATATAGAAAAAATGAAGGGCACGGATTCGAATCAGGCGTCCGAGATATGAGTATTGGTACGCTGAAGATCTAATATTCGGGAGAAAATAATGGCCGGGCAGGCACTTGTAATCATACCCACATATAACGAAGCGCACAATATTGCACCGATCATCGATAAAGTGGTTGGACTCGAGGTGGAGTGTGATCTATTGATCATCGACGACGGTTCGCCCGACGGAACGGCAGATGTGGTTCGCGAGAAGCAGGAAAAGTACCCCGGACGAGTCCACCTGATCAATCGTGAAAAGAAACTGGGGTTGGGCACTGCATATGTTCAGGGCTTTCGTTATGCACTCCAGCACGACTATCAATACATATGTGAGATGGATGCCGATTTTTCACACAATCCGGATGATTTGCCGAAACTGATCGAACTGGTTCGTAGCGGCCAAACAGATCTGGCAATCGGATCCCGTTATTATCACGGTATCAGCATCGTTAACTGGCCTCTTCGTCGATTGATTCTCTCCTTTATGGCAAATATCTATGCAAGAGTGATCACCGGTGTGCCGATCCGGGATATGACAGCCGGCTTCAAGTGTATCCACCGCAAGGTCTTGGAGAATATAAATATCGATCGAATCCGGTCTAACGGGTATGCATTTCAGATCGAGATCCATTTCCGGGCTTATCAGGCCGGATTCAGTTTGAAAGAGGTCTCCATCATTTTCAAAGAGCGAGAAGAAGGTGAGTCCAAAATGTCCAAATCGATTGTTCGCGAAGCGGTTTGGCGGGTCTGGTGGCTGAGGGTTCAGAGTCTCTTTGGCAGGCTTTGATAAAGAGCCTTTGCAGCCGGTAGTGAAACCCGGAAGTATTCTTCAGTTTATTGCAAACGCACAATAATGTGCTGTAAGCGGTCGAAGAGCCCGGGTACGGTGCGGATTGCGAGGGAGAGCAGATCAGTAGGCGATTGCACCAAATGAGACGGCACTCTGCCGTTCCTGTTCGTCCCACCAGTGGTAATCGAGCTGATGGCCCTTCAGGTCTGGAAACGTTTCTAAAAACGTATAGAGAGGCGGAAAACCACATACTCTGTATTGATCTGAAATATCACGAATCGACCGGAAGATTTTTTTACTGTCATTATCGGCAGAGGCACTTAAAAACAGTTCATCAAATTGCGAAACCCGATCTTTCATTTTATCGGCCGGGTCGACATCACCGAACTTTTTACCGACATGCGACAAGTCGCCGCTGATCAAATAGAACGTATTTTCATCATCAAGTTCCCGTAGAAGTTTGCTAAAATTTCCAATCAACCCGCCCAGATGCCCGTCTGGCATGAGCAGAAGTTCTTCGAAGGAGTTGACCAGTAGAGGAACGATCTCAAAATCATGATTCCAGATCTGCTGTATAAAGAGAAGGTGGAGTTCGATACTGTGCTCAATCCGATGGGCTCGGTCCTGTTCGGTATAACCGATCATCTGCTGATGTTCCAAGAGTCGGTCCAAATAATTGCGATCGGGCAGAAGTGAGCCATGAGGCATCTCAAAGACTTTACGACTGCCGATAAAGGGCTTGTTATCATAAAGGTCCGGGTAGTACCCGGTATAGTGAGCCGTTGCCAAAATCACAAGCCGGGCAGGTTTGAGGTCTTTCAGAGTACGAAAGACTCTGCCATACATTTCACTTCCGACTCGTAAATCGATGTGAGGGGCAAATAGTGCTTTGGCCGGTTTTGGCAGAGAGGAAGAGAGTTTTGATGCGGCAAATAATTCGGTCAGATATTGAGACAGATCTTCGGACTCATCCGGGTAGGAGGTACCAGCAAGGGCAGCTGGTCGCCTGTCACTCTTCTCAAACGACTCTTCAATATGCCGGGATCGGATTTTGTAAAACCTGGAATGGAGCAGGCAGTTTTGGTCGAGTAACTGAATGAACTGGAGAAGGTCCTCTCCGCTCACCTGGTTGTCGAGGGCCCGGGTGATGCCCTGAACCGTGGTTCGTCCATTGATCAACGAGAGAATAGGCTCGATTTGCCGATTCAATCCAAAATCCTGAGGTACATACCCAAGCTGATCATAGACATAGAGAACCTCTTCTCCGTTGTTTTGTATCGGAATCAATTGCAAGTCCCTGCGGACGGGAGGTATCGGTTTTTCCGTTGAATTGAAGAGAGATTTCATTCGGTTGATCAGTTCCCGTCTGTTGACTGTCCCCTCATTTTCCTGCATACACAGTTGACGCCATATTTGATGCAGACCGGATGCTCCGGTGGCTCGGACAGACGTGCTTTACAAGCATTCCGCCCGTGATGGATCATCAAATGCGCCAGATTGGTCCAGTGTTCCCGGGGAAAGAGTGCCATCAGATCTTTCTCAATTTTATTGGTATTCTTTTTCTCTTTTGTTAATCCAAAACGATTGGAAAGCCGCCTTACGTGTGTGTCGACGACAACACCCACATTGATATTGAAGGCATTACCCAGCACCACATTTGCGGTTTTTCTGGCTGCCCCCCTCAGTTTCAGTAAATCTTCCATCGTATCGGGCACTTCTGAGTCAAACTCGTTGACCAGAGTTTGCGATGCCTGCTGAATCGATTTCGCTTTTTGCCGGTAAAAACCTGTAGATCGAACCACTTCCTGGAGCTCTTCAGCGGAAGCAGCAGCCATTGCATCGGGGGTTGGCCACCGTTCAAAAAGTTCCGGTGTCACCATATTAACACGTTCATCCGTCGTTTGAGCGCTCAGTATTGTTGCAATGAGCAGCTCAAAAGCATTTTTGTGATCGAGTGCACATTTTGGTTCCGGATAGTGTTCATATAACGCCTCCAGTATTTCAAGCGCTCGCTTCTTTTCCTGGTCAGTTTTTTCGGGTAGTTTTGGAAGTTTGTTTTTCTTAGTTGTCGAAGCCATCTGCAGTTAGAGTGGTTACGGTTAGTTAATACTATAAATCCTGTCTGGCTATAGAACCGGAGATGGCCGGGCCGGCTATTCACTTCTCCAGCTCTTTAAGCATATCTATCAGGTCCGCTTTTTCCGGATCCTGATACTTGCCAAAACCGAGGATCAGATACCCTTTTTTTTGCTCGGGAAGCTGAAGGATATAAAGTGTCGCTTCATCTCCCGGGTCGGTACCCTCGTCAAAGGTATAGGTCCCAAGTATCGAGGTTTGGCTGACCATGTCGGGATTATTCATCAATGCCAGAAAATCATTTTGATGCTTGTTGTGAGAGAGGTTCCGTACGCCCTCCTCTTCGAGCTGTTCAACAGCATCTGCAAGGTCATTATACATGGCTGATCACCATTTTTTGTTATAAGGGTGTTGAATTATCCCAAACAAAAAAACAAAATAATCAATTCACTCGATTTTCTGTTACTTTTGCCTCATGAGTTTCAAAAAACCTGTTTCTACCCGTTATGCGTGGGCTATTCTGGCACTTCTGGTCGGTATTTATATTCTCAGTTTTGTTGACCGTCAGATCGTGGCCGTCGTCGCAACCCAGATTCGGGCCGATCTCCAGCTCACCAATCTCCAGATTGGATTGCTGTATGGTACGGCCTTCTCCCTGATTTACGCTGTGAGCGGAATACCAATGGGACGGCTGGCTGATCGCTGGTCAAAAAGTGCCATGATCTCCATCGGCCTCTTTATCTGGAGCCTGATGACGGTGCTGAGCGGGCTGACTGCTTCATTTACATTTTTACTGATCTACCGCCTCTTGATCGGAATCAGCCAATCGATGCTGAGTCCGGCTGCTTACGCACTACTGGCCGAATATTTCTCTCCGGGGCGCAGGGCATTGGTCTTCTCCATCTATGCTTCCGGGATATTTCTCGGTCTCGGTCTTTCGTTTCTGGTTGGCGGGAGCATCGCCCTGCAGACCGACTGGAGAACGGCAATGGTGGCGGTCGGTTTGCCGGGCGTCATCCTCGCACCCTTTGCCTGGTGGTTCATTCGCGACCTGCGTAGTTCTGATGCGGGTGAGCAACCTGGCTGGTTGCAGGAGACGTTCGACCATCTTTCATTTATGTTGAAAAAGCGAACGATTCAGCTTCATTTGATCGGTTTTTCGGCACTTGCCTGTACCGGATATACTGTTCTGGCGTTTATGAGCACTGTTTTGGCCGATCAGTTTGGACGACCTGATCTGGTACCGCACTATGGCTGGTTCATGTTTGGCGTGGGAGGAACAGTGATTCTTTCCGGAAAAGCGGCCGACCTGCTGGCCCGAAGGAATCCAGCCCGTCGCTTCTGGATGGGAATCGTCGCAGCACTGGGGGGGATTCCGCTCTATGCACTGGGCCTGTTCGCATCCGACGGGAAAACTGCACTGGTTCTGATGGGAGGTGCCGTACTGATCTCCTCTTCCTACAACGGAGTAGCCGCAGCACTGATTCAGTATTTCGTTCGTACGGAGATGAGGGCCCTGGCCGGCGGTCTCTATCTTTTCGTCATCAGTATTGCCGGGTTCGGATTGGGGCCACCACTGGCCGGCTGGTTGATGGATACGGTGTTTAGTGGTGAATATGCTATCTCCTGGGCACTTATGACGGTGATTTCAGGATGCGGCCTGGTGAGTACCCTTGCCTTTATCCCGGCCATGAAATCCTATGCAAAGGATGTCGAGTGAATAGGTATGGAGGTCGCTAACTGTGCTCGTATTAATCCTCGAGTTCTTTGATCGCCCGGGCCAGCTTTTGAAGTGATTCTTTTGCATCGCCAAAGAACATCTGGTTTGTTTCGGCGTAGAAGAGCTCATTGTCGATACCGGAAAAACCGGGGCTCAAACTGCGTTTGAAGAAAATGGTCTGTTTGGCTTCATCCACGTTGAGTATCGGCATGCCGTAAATGGGACTGCCGGGGTTGGATTTGGCTGCCGGGTTGACGACATCATTGGCACCGATGATCAAAACGACGTCCGTTGTTTTGAATTCGGGATTGATCTCTTCCATATCCAGGAGTTGATCGTATGGAACATCGGCTTCTGCCAGCAGCACATTCATATGCCCTGGCATCCTACCGGCGACCGGATGGATTCCATATTTGATCGTCACACCACGTTCTTCGAGGCTGTCGGCCACCTCTTTGAGGGTATGTTGTGCCTGGGCCACCGCCAGGCCGTAGCCCGGGACGATAACCACTTTTTTTGCGTATGCACACTGGATCGCAACATCTTCGGCAAAGGTTTTCCGGAGACTCTTGTCGGTGGTTTCTTCGGCCGCCTGAGTTTCGTCACCGCCGCCGAATGCACCAAACAGTACATTGCCGAGTGTACGATCCATCGCCTGACACATAATATTGGTAAGAATCAGCCCTGCTGCGCCGACCAGGGCCCCACTGATGATGAGCAGATTATTGTTGATTACGAATCCGGCCATAGAAGCGGCGATACCCGAGTAGGAGTTGAGCAGCGATATGACAACCGGCATGTCGGCACCGCCGATCGGCAGGACTGTCAGCAGCCCGAGAAAAAGCGAGAGCCCGAATATCAGCCAGAAGAGATGACTGTTTAACGGGTCGATGACAAAAAGGCCGATCAATACCAGGATTGCCAGGGTTATCAGCAAGTTAAAGTAGTTCTGAAGTGGGAAAGTGATCGGTCGGCCGCTGACGATGCCCTGAAGTTTGCCGTAGGCGACGAAACTTCCTGTAAATGTGAGGGAACCGATTAAAATACCAAGCCCGGCAGTTGTCAGATCCTGGCCCGCCCAGGTAACAACTCCATCACCGGCCCGAGCAAACTCTCCCCAGGCCACAAGAGCCGAAGCACCCCCGCCAAAACCGTTATAGATCGCCACCATCTGTGGCATGGATGTCATGGCAACCGTTCGTGCTGCAACGGCACCTATCGTCCCTCCGATGATCAACCCGGCGATGATCAATTCGAAGGAGATGATCTGCCGGTCGAATAGCGTCACGACAAGTCCGATCAGCATACCGGTTGCAGCAAGTTGATTTCCCCGGCGAGCTGTGGCCGGAGAGCTCAGTCGTTTAATGCCAATAATAAACAGAGCCATGGCAACCAGATAGGAGATCTGGATGAAAACCGGGATCATCGATTGCACCGCTTCGGGCAGCAGATGGCTCATCGTTCATCCCCCTTCTTTTTGAACATCTCCAGCATTCGGTCGGTTACCATAAAGCCGCCCACTACATTGATGGTAGCGAAAATGATCGCGGCCAGTCCGATCCAGCGGGCAACACCGGCATCGAGACTTCCGGCCACGACAACAGCACCGATCAGAGTTATACCCGAAATAGCGTTGGCTCCGGACATTAGCGGAGTGTGAAGTGTTGGCGGTACTTTGGAAATCAGCTCAAAACCGACAAATGAGGCCAGGACAAAGATAAAAAGGTTGAAAATCAGGTCTTCCATAGCTGAATGAGATAGATTTTAGTAGCTTTGGTGTTTTTACAGAGATCCAGTTAAAAAGGTCTCCAGCCGGTTCGGTTATTGTTATGATGGTTTGCCGATTCGGCCGGAACTATGCCAGCCCGGCATCATTCTCTTTCAGCATCGGCGAGATAATTTCGCCTCGATGCGTTACGGTAGTTTTCAGGATGATTTCATCTTCAAAATTGAAATTGAGCTGTTTCTCCTCTTCAAGTAGTGTGAGAAGAGAAAGCAGATTTTTTGAGTAGAGCTGGCTGGCGTGATGAGCAAGGCTGCTTGGCAGATTGAGCGGGCCGATGATCTTCACGCCATTGTGAACGACCGTTTCACCTGCACGTGTCAATTCGCAGTTTCCGCCTTGTTCGGCCGCCAGATCTACAATGACAGATCCAGCCTTCATCACTTCAACCATCGATGCCGGTACCAGAAGCGGAGCTTTTTTCCCGGGGATGAGTGCAGTTGTAATCACGATATCCGACTTCCTGACGTGTTTGTGCATCACTTCCAGCTGTTTCTCCTTCTGCAGCTCGGAAATCTCTTTGGCATACCCGCCCTCGGTTTCGGTGTCTTGATCCACAGCGGGGACTTCGACAAATCTGGCCCCAAGGCTTTCCACTTGCTCTTTTACGGCCGGCCGGATGTCGTACGCCTCGACAACAGCCCCAAGACGCCTGGCAGTTGCTATCGCCTGAAGGCCCGCAACTCCGGCACCCAGTACAAGCACTTTGGCAGGAGGGATCGTGCCGGCAGCGGTCATCATCATGGGCAGATACCGGTCCAATTCACCCGCACCGATCAGTACCGATTTGTAACCGGCAATGTTACTCATCGAAGAGAGGGCGTCCATGGTTTGTGCCCGGCTGATGCGCGGCACGGTGTCTAGCCCGAGAGCCGTAATTTCTAACTCTTTGAGAAGCTCCACTCGCTCGGGGTTCTGGAGGGCCCAGAGAAAACAGATCAGAACACTCCCTCTCTTCATTTGCCTGAGATTATCGTCCGGTGGTGCATCGACGGATAGGATCAGGTCGGAATCGCGAAATATCTCCTCACGCCCATCGGCAATCCGTGCACCGATCTCCCGATAGAGCGAGTCATCGTACCCGGATAGCACTCCGGCATTGGGCTCGATCCTCACTTCGGCATCAAAAAGCTCGATCAGTTTTGCTGCAGACTCCGGGTTTATCGCAACGCGTTTTTCCCCGTCAGCTATTTCTCTGGAGATTCCTATAATCACTTCTCCCTCCTCTATCTGATTGGTTCATAGAAACATATAGAAAAAGTAATATCAACTCCACAAAAAAAGATGTAAGAACTTTTACTTAGAGTACATCCGTCTAACGGATCAGGCAGACTTTTCAATCAAACGGATCAGGCAGACTTTTCAATCAAACGGATCAGGCTGACTTATCAATCAAACAGATCATGCAGGTTTGTGCGTTCAGGCCGCATCAACTTTTTCCCTGATCAATTTCGGCAATGAGCTTGATAGGGAATAGGAAAGGCGTAAACGGACATTATTTTGTAACTTTTAAAAAATAAAAACCGAAACAGAGGACAGACGATGAGCGAAATTGAAGGCAAAACGTTTAATGTGGTAATCATCGGCAGCGGGCCGGCCGGGTTAACAGCAGCGCTTTATGCAGCGAGGGCGGATCTTGAACCCATTGTATTTGAAGGGCCCGAGCCTGGCGGGCAGCTGATGCAAACGACCGACGTTGAAAACTACCCCGGCTATCCGGATGGAGTGCTTGGGCCGAAAATGATGGAGGATTTCAGAAATCAGGCTCAGCGATTCGGTGCGGATTGCCGATACGGTTATGTTACGGATATCGATTTTAGCGGCAGGCCTTATAAGTTGACGGTAGATGATGATTTTTCTCTCTACGCCAGAACGATCATCATTTCGACGGGAGCCGAAGCCAAGTGGCTGCATCTGGATAGTGAACAGAAATTGCGAGGCAAGGGAGTAAGTGCTTGTGCCACATGCGACGGAGCATTTTTCCGGGATCAGCATGTGCTGGTTGTAGGTGGTGGAGATACGGCGATGGAGGAAGCACTCTTTTTGACCAAATTTGCCGAAAAGGTGACGGTGATTCACCGGAGAGAGGAGCTGCGTGCGAGTAAAGTGATGCAGAAACGTGCGTTTGAGAATGAAAAGATTGAGTTCATTTGGAACACAGAATTGAAGGAGGTCCTGGGAGAAAATCTGGTCGAGGGCGTGAAAGTGATCAACAACAAGACAGACGATGAGACGGTGTTAGAAGATGTGACCGGTGTGTTTATTGCAATCGGCCACAAACCCAATACCGAACTTTTCACGGATGTGCTTAAAATGGACGACGTCGGCTATATTATTACAAAAAATGGCTCAACGCATACCGACATGCCGGGAATCTTTGCAAGCGGAGACGCCATGGACCCCGATTATCGCCAGGCCGTGACAGCAGCTGGAACAGGCTGTATGGCGGCTATTGACGCCGAGAGATTTCTGGCCGAAGAGGAGTAGCATCGAAAAGTTTTGGCGAAAGGTGTCTGAGTGTGAAACTTAACGTGGAGTTCTGAAGGCGCTTACCCGCGTCTCATTCCTCTTTATTTTTCATCTTCTGATGCGGACTTATCGGAGGTCGATCTGTCGGATCCATCAGACGGGTCAGGTTGGCCGGAAGCAGAAGCTCCGGACTCATCGGACGGATCACTCCGTGATTCATCTACTTCATCCTCTTCATCCTCTATCTCAATAACATCAGCTTCGATTTCGTATTCATCACCGGACCCGGACTCTTTCTCAACAATGACAGAAACGTCATTCATAAAGAGCAAAAACATCGAGACGGCCGACAGAATTGGGGCTGTTGCCGTTACAAACGCTGTCCCTGCAACCCCAAGCGCAAGATTGGATTGTAGAAGTATTTTTCCATCCCGATTTTTTACAATAAGCCGCCGGGCACTCCCTTCCCGTATTAGTTTTTTCAGCTGACGAATAATTTCGCCGGCCGTTCCCTGAAGCTCTTCAACAATGGTCTGTTGTCTGGTTTGCGTCATGTCGGTCTCCGTTATTTAACTGAATTTTGTAAGGATCCGGTCCCTTACAGATCATAGTACGGAAAGAGAGGGTTAAAGATTCAGTCCATATGGTCTCGAGAGTTTACTGTGCATCGGTAATTGGTGTGAGCGCGCGCCTGATCGAGGTGGAAGTCAATATCGGGGGCGGCCTGCCAAGATATTTTCTTGTCGGCCTGCCCGACCGGGCGGTAAGCGAGTCCCGGGATCGCGTAGAGGCCGCTTTGAAGAATGCAGGTGCCGATTTCCCAAGAGGAAGAATTACAGTTAATCTGGCTCCGGCTAACCTTCCGAAAGAGGGAAGTGCGTTTGACCTGCCTATAGCCGTCGGTTTGCTTTTAGGCTCCGGTCAGATCAGCTCAAAGAAGCTGGATCGCACTCTGATTGTTGGCGAGCTGGCGCTGGATGGCAAACTGAGGCCTGTCAAAGGAGTGTTACCGATTGCCATGGAAGCACGGGAACAGAAGCTCGACTACCTTGTTCTGCCAAGTGAGAATGCACCTGAGGCTTCTGTCGTCGAAGGTATTGAAGTACTCGGTTTCGATACACTGAAGCAGGTGATCGAGTGGGCTGACGGCCTGCGGGAAACGGAACCGACCCGGATCGACATCGGAGAGCTTCTCGGTCGTAACGACCGGGATGAACCACTAGATTTTAGTGATGTGCGAGGGCAGGAGAATGTGAAAAGAGCTCTTGAGGTAGCGGCAGCGGGAAGTCACAATTTGATTCTTGTTGGGCCGCCTGGATCCGGCAAGACCATGATGGCAAGGCGGATTCCCACCATACTGCCGCCTCTCACCCTGGAAGAGGCGATTGAAACGACCAAAATTCACTCGGTGGCGGGGATGCTAACACATCGTGAAGCACTGGTTACCCGGAGGCCTTTTCGATCTCCGCATCATACGTCGAGTGATACGGCGCTGATCGGAGGCGGTTCGTTTCCCATGCCCGGCGAAATTTCAAAAGCCCATAATGGAGTTCTGTTTCTGGATGAGCTTCCGGAGTTTCGCCGCAGTGCACTCGAGGTCCTTCGTCAGCCGCTCGAAGATGGGTTTGTGACGATCTCCCGGTCCCGCGTAAGTGTCGACTATCCCGGAAGAATCATGCTGGTTGCCTCCATGAATCCATCCCCGGCAGGTGTCTGGTACGACCCGCTGGATCCGAACGGGATCTCTGAACGGGAGATGCAAAATTATCTCGGGCGTTTGAGTGGCCCGCTGCTCGACCGGATCGACCTTCATATCGAAGTGGAAAAAGTGAGTTTCGATGAGCTCTCCCGACATTCAAAGGGAGAAACGTCTCAAGTGATCCGTGAAAGAGTGATTGAAGCTCGTACCGTTCAGCAGAAGCGTTTTTTCGGTTTGAAAGGCGTCTACTGTAATGCACAGATGAGTACCAGGATGCTGCGCAAGGTGTGTCGTACCGATGCGGCGGGTTCTTCACTTCTAAAAAAGGCAATGAGTTCGCTCGGGTTGTCGGCAAGGGCTTACGACAGGATCCTGAAGGTATCGAGAACAATCGCCGATCTGGACCGTTCGGAAGCACTAAAACCGTCTCATATTGCCGAAGCGATTCAGTATCGTGCACTTGACCGGGAGGGTTGGCTGCGCTGATTGGGGCTGACCGGGATGGTTGGCTGCGACGAGTAAGGCTGGCCGGGAATGGACTCTGAAAAATTCGTGTCGCACTGCTGCAATACTTCAATTCCTGGTGGAATCGAAAGCTTCAGTTCGCTCAAAGGCGGTCCAGGATCCAGTTGGGGACAAGGTAGACGACCCAGGCGATCAGGCGCCATCGACGGGTGATATAGGCGTAGTTTTTTCTTTTTTCAATCGAGCGCAAAATCTGGCGTGTTGCTACATCGGCGGGCGCGACCCAGAATATATCCTTTTCGCGTCCGGCCGTCATGGCACTCTCCACAAAACCAGGCTTCACGTCGGTGATGGTGATGTCGGCGTCTGTACGGCGTACTTTTTGTCTCAGCCCCTGCATATAGTTCGAGATAAACGCTTTGGAGGCGTTGTAGGCAGATGATTTGCCGTAGCCGAGAAGAGCGGCGATGGAAGAGATACCGACGATCTGGCCCCTCCCTCTCGAGACAAAATAGTCGAGAGCTGCATTGGCAAGCTGTACAAAACCGGAGACGTTGACATCGATCACCTTCTGGTCGGACTCGACAGCTGTCGCACTCTGAAATCGGATGATACCGGCGTTGAGCACGATGATATCGACCCCATCCATCTCTTCAGCCAGCTCTATCAGCCTGTTTCTGGCTTCATCAAACCGGGTTACATCCATCTGCCGGTAGTAGAACCGGTCTCCAAACTGCTCCTTCATCTCCCGGAGGTTTTCGACTCTACGTCCCGTGCCGCCTACCCTGTACCCTTTTTCGATACATTGTGCTGCAAGCTCCCGTCCGATTCCGGATGTGGCTCCGGTGATGATAATCGATTTTTCCAGCCGGTCCATCGATCGGTCAGGCTTCTGCGCCAACCAGCTGAGGAGTCTTCAGCTTCAAAAATTCGTAGGCTCCGAAGAGTGCGGTACAGTAGACAAGATTGCCGGCCAGGGTGTAGTGAAAAAACGGTATGGCCGCAGTATAGCAGGCTATCAGCCCTTCGAGGCTCATGGGATACATAGGTGAAGTGAGCCAGACTCCAAAATTTGAGACGATGAAGAAGATGAGAGCAGCTCCAAAAGCACCCGTCAGAACCCGGGGAAGGGTCACCTTCTTCAGCAGTTTAAACCCGGCAAACACAATCAGAAGAATACTGCCGTAGACCCAGAGCATATTCCAGCTCAAGAACGTCATACCGGCATAAAATTCTGCATAGATGAGATTGTTTAGAACCAGATCGCTCAGCCACAGTGCGAGAAGTGGTATCAGGATCGCCCACTTTTTGCTGGCAAAATAGGCGGCCCCGAATAGTGCGATCGCTCCGACGGCAGTAAAATTGGGTGGATGGGGCAGAAGCCTGGAGATGGCTGCCAGAAAAATGAAACCGGATATGATGACAAAATGTCTGTTTTTCATGGATCTGATTCGATTAGTCGATTATTGGGCCGTGCTGTCTGAAGACAGAACTGTTCTTCGGGCTCAAAATTCGCTAAAAAATAATGAATGTCGTCGGTGAATGCACATCTGTTTTTTTTAGCAGCTGACCCAGGATGATCTCTTCATATAGTACCTCCAGGGCCGGTCGGCATCTTTGCCGGCATAGTCAACACCGATTCTCAGGCCTGTCCCGATTTCGGTTTCCGGGATCTCAAAAGATCGATCCTCGATCCAGATCCTCTCTCCGCAAAGATCTGTTCGGTTGTCGGCGACGGTAATTCCGAGTGCCTGGGTCAGCTTCCCGGGTCCGTTTGTCAACACCGGATCACCGGCGCTGCCCCGGCCTCTGCGTTCGATCATCTGTCCGATCCCCTCAATTGGCTCAATTGCCCGGATCAATACGGCATCAGCAATGTCTTTCCGGTTGGTGACAACGTTGAACAGATGATGAATTCCATAACAGAGGTAAACATACGAGTGTCCCGGCGGGCCATACATCACCTCTGTCCGCTCGGTTCTGAGACCGTTGTTAGCATGGCACGCTTTGTCGTTACGGCCACAATAAGCTTCTGTTTCGACAATCACACCGGAAGTCTGGTGATCTTCGATCGAGCTGCATAACACTTTGCCGAGCATATCCCGGGCAATGCGGGTTACATCATTTCCGGCGTAGAACTCTCTCGGGAGGATTGTACCGCTTTGGAACCGGATCTGATTCATTGTATTTAAATGGTGCTGCATTTTTAATCGATTGCGAGATCAGGAGATGGAAGTATAGGGGTTTTCATCACTGATTGAACTTCCGAGATAGATTTCGTCCACCGCCCTGGCAAAGATCGCCGCAACGATGAAAAGCATGGCCGAATAGAAGACCCAAAGGCCAAGTATGATCAGGGCGGTATACCCCTGGTAAAAGTATTGATAGGCGGCGAGTGCGTATTCAAGGTAGATACTGACCAGGATACGGGCCGCCTCAAAGAGTAGTGTATAGATCGTGGCACCAATCAGCGAAGTCAGGCGCGACATTCTCCGTTCACTGATATACCGGTAGATAATATAAAAAAGCAGAAAAGTGAATACGACCGGGATCGTGGTAGTTAGGGTTTCATATGCCCAGCCGAGTTCGATGACCACATCGGTGTAGGGTATGACGATCTCATCAAAGGTGAAGAGCGAAATGGTCCAGATCGATATAGTGAAAAAGATGAAGACTCCTCCGACGATGCCGAATGCAAAAAAGTTGTAGATAAACTCGACGACCGGATGGTGCCGCTCTTTGATATCGAGAACGTCAAAAAGAACATGCTTCATAGCATGGAAAAGGCCCTGGGCAAAGACTACCAGAATGATCAGGCCAACGATACCGAAGATCCGCCGTCCGGTGACAAGCGGCATGATCAGTCGCTCCAGGGTGACCACTCCTTCGATAACATCTCCCTGCCGGGTTTCAAATGTAAAGCTGGGAAAGAGTTCCCGTCCATAACGCAACATCTCTTCGAACGCCGCATCGATCGAGAGTATATAGCCGAGTATGGAGACCAGGATCAGTGAGAAGGGTACAGCACAAATGAAGAGATTGAAAGTAAGGGCGGATGCATTGAAAAAGAGGTTTTTCTCAAGCATCAGTTCGGCGATTCGTTTCCAGAACCGCTTGAATTTCTCCTTATGCGATGTCGGCTGCATAGTCTACAATTTAACAATCCAATTTTTCTAAACCCATAAATAGATTGTATACTTTCCTTGAACCAAGATTTGGCATAACCTGACGGGGCCGGGGCCGACGGAGGGGGTTGGTTCCGACAGCACCGTTTGATACAAGAAACAGATCGGATTGGATGAGTAAAAAGCAGACGCCGCTAATGCGGCAGTATTTCGAAATCAAGGATCAGTATCCCGGAACGATTCTTCTTTTTCGTGTGGGAGATTTCTATGAGACGTTTGCCGACGATGCCGAACGGGTGAGCCGGGAACTGGGTATTACACTGACCAAGAGAAACAATGGCGGAGATATGACTCCTCTGGCAGGTTTCCCCTACCACGCGCTGGAAACCTATTTGCCAAAACTGGTTAAGAAGGGATACCGAGTGGCGATCTGTGAACAGACCGAAGACCCTGAAAGCGCAAAGAAAGCGGGTAAAAAGGTTGTCTCGCGCGAAGTGACCGAAATCACCACTCCGGGCGTCATCCTCTCCGAAAATCTGCTCGACCATAACCGAAATAACTATATTGTTGCACTTCATCGAGACCGGGATGTCTGGGGAGTGGCATTTTGTGATATCTCCACCGGAGAGTTTGCACTCAGCCAGGTCGAGGAGAGTGAACTGGGCCCATTAATGCAGAGCTTGGCTCCATCAGAACTTTTGGCAGCCAAATCGCAGAAAAAAAAGTTTAACGAAGAGCTGCTCTCTTATAATATCACCGAGATCGAGGAGTGGGTTTTTGAGGGGGATTATGGCTATCGACAATTGACCGAGCAGCTTGAGACGCACTCTCTGAAAGGGTTCGGTGTAGAGGAGCTATCAGCGGCTCATGTTGCGGGAGGCGCACTGCTTCATTACATGCAGCAGGCCCAGAAGTCATCACTCGGCCATATCCGATCACTCTATGCGTATGTCAATCACGATTATATGGAGCTCGACAGCTCCACTCGCCGCAATCTTGAACTGACCCGGAATATTCATGAAGAGGGTGCAGACGGGACGCTGGTATCGATTCTGGATCATACGCGGACAGCTATGGGAGGGCGTCTGCTTCGAAAATGGATTACCCGCCCGCTCAAACAGCTTGAATCGATTCGAAATCGGCTTGGGGCGGTTTCGGACCTTGTTAATGAGCGTGATACTCGGGAGGAGCTCCGCAGGGTGCTTAAAGAGGTGGGAGATCTCGAGCGGCTTATCTCGAGAATCAGTGTAGGCAGGACCAACGCGAGGGATTTGAAGCAGCTTGAATTGTCTCTTGCACGAATCCCGGAGCTCTCACAGGTTATCGCAGAAGTAAAGGCCGATCGTATACAGGAGATTGCGGAGAAACTCGATCCGCCTGATGAGCTCAGGGAGCGAATTGCCTGGGCACTCGTCGACGAGCCACCGGCTACGCTTCACGACGGCGGAATCTTTCAGGACGGTTTCAGTGAAGAGCTCGATCAGTTTCGGTCGATCGCCCGCGACGGCAAAACCTATATTGCCGGGATCAAAGAGGAGCTGAGTCGAAAAACTGGGATCCCCTCTCTGAAGATCGGGTACAACAAAGTGTTCGGTTATTATATCGAGGTGACCAATACCCACAAGGAGAAAGTGCCCGAAGAGTTTATTCGCAAGCAGACACTGGTCAATTCCGAGCGTTATATCACACCCGAGCTGAAGGAGGTAGAAGAGAAAATACTCACTGCTGAGGACCGGATCAGAAATCTCGAAGCGGAACTTTTTGAAGAGTTGCGGGTCTTTGCAGCGGGATTTGCAGATCGGATTCAGCAATTGGCAGCGGCGATCGCGGAAATCGATTGCATTCAGGGGTTCGCCGAAGCTGCTTACCGCCATAATTACGTGATGCCGGAGGTCGACGATTCGGATGAACTGGTCATTGAAAAAGGGCGTCACCCGGTAGTTGAACAGACACTGCCGGCCGATGAACCCTTTATACCGAATGATATCCGACTCGATAACAGCGATCATCAGATTCTGATCATTACCGGTCCCAATATGGCCGGGAAGAGTGTCATACTCCGGCAGATCGGCCTGATTACTCTTATGGCCCAGATTGGAAGTTTCGTGCCTGCAAAAACAGCCCGCATCGGGCTGGTCGACAAGATCTTTACGCGCGTTGGGGCTTCCGATAATCTTGCTGCCGGAGAAAGCACTTTCCTGGTCGAAATGAATGAGGCGGCCAATATCTTGAATAACGCTACGGCCAGATCTCTCATTCTTCTCGACGAGGTGGGGCGCGGCACCAGCACATTTGATGGTTTGAGTATCGCCTGGTCGCTGGCCGAATATCTTCACAACAACCCGAAAGTTGCGGCAAAAACTCTTTTTGCCACGCATTATCACGAGATGAACGAGCTGGAACGGCTTTATGAGAGGGTGAAAAATTACAATGTGAAGGTCAAAGAGCACGAAGGTAAAGTTATATTTATGCGAAAACTGGTTCGTGGCGGGGCTGACCACAGTTACGGTATTCAGGTTGCCGATATGGCCGGTCTGCCTGCTGAAGTGATCGAGAGAGCGAAGGAAATATTATCGAACCTGGAAAGACACAGCCTGGATGTCACCAACGAGAACGGGGAAAATAAAGAATCGGCAAATCAGGAAACCGGAGCGGACTCTCCGGACGGAGTAACAGAAGCGGGCAAAGAAGGGACGAGTCGGAATCTGCCATCGACCGATAAGGAGAAGGGTGCTTCGCGTCGGGCCGTTCGTGAAGCCGGCCGGCAGGACCCAATTCCCCAGATGTCGCTGTTTCAGGCAGATATTGATCCTGGTCTGGAACAGGTGCTCGACAAACTCGAAGCGGTTGATCCGGACCGCATCACACCGATCGACGCACTGGCACTTCTCAACGAATTGAAACGGCTTTCCGGTAGGTCTTGAAACATTCCGCAAAACATATTGCCGACCGAATTCGGCTGATGATCGCAACCAAACAGTTTCAGGTTGGCGAACTGCTGCCCTCCACTCGAGATTTGGGGCGTCAACTTGAAACCAGTTTTCATACGGTTAGAAAAGCGTACCACATGCTGGCCGAAGAGGGGCTGATCCGCAGCGAGAAAGGCAGAGGTTTTCTGGTGACTCGGCAAAATACGACCCTCGACAAATCTCAGCGTCTCGAAACAGGTGCTGAAAAGATGCGTGAGCTTCTGGAGGAGTTGGTTGGCTACGGGCTGGATGAAGCGGAGATCGAATCCCTTTTCGAAGAACAGATCAACTATATGGAGTGGCCCGACCGGATCCAAAGCTGTGCCGCAGTCGGCGAGACAAAAGAACTTGGGCAGATGCTCTCGGAAGCAATTCGCGAGCAGGTCGGAGTAAAGAGTAACATCATGATCCACGAAGATTTTGGTGAGGCGGTCAAGCACGACGCCCTGTTTATTCCTCTCCACCTGTTTGGCAGTTATCGAAACCGGGCCGAAACCCACCGGATTATGCCGGTGATCTACAGTTTTGACCCCGACCTTCTTCTGTCGATTATCGACCGGGCGGCGATCGAAACGATCGGACTGGTGACGGCCGAAGAAAAGACAATCCCGAAACTGATCAATGATCTGAAAACTGCGATTCGTTACGAAGGATCCTTTGTGGCCGGCGCTACATACGGCAAATCACTCCCGCTGTTCGTCCGTTCCATCGATCTGATTCTCTATACGCCAGCAAGCGGCCTGCTCGTCGAACAGAAAATCCCGGAAAAACGGAGGCTCAAGCTTCAATATGAAATCTCTGAAAAAAGCGCTGAGACAATTCGGGCCGAACTCTGGGATCAGTAAAGTGTCGGGCAGCCGAAGGGGAATGGGTTTGTCAAAAAAGATGACTTTCAGTTGGCCAGCGTCTATTTTCGGTCAATGGAAGAAGCAACCAATAGAAAGTAATAAGCCGTCAACTAAGAGAGAGTACGCATGAATACAGACAAGCTTTTTGAAGATGCGATCTCCGCTCTTGAAGCGGAGATCGAAGCGGTTCGCGAATTCCCCTCATCGGAACTGCTAAAAGCGGGTAAACTCCTGGACAAACAGGGAGGTGGAAACCAGAATCCGGTGCAGGAATCAGAAGCAAAGGAGGGTTCCGGCGAGATGCAGGGCAGCAGAGGATCCCGGGTTTCCGGGAAGCGGGAGTCGCACTACAGATTCGAATCCATCCGGCCCTCGATCCGATTTGCCGAAAAGATTGTAGCGCGAGATGGTGAGCAGGAGTGGGAGGTCAGCCTGGTATCGTATGATAACGGGGAACTGATTCTGCGGTTTCCAGAGTATATCGGGCCGGAAATCACTGAGGTGGAGGTGGAGTGGGAAAATGATTTTGTACTTCGGCGAACACTTCAGGAGCTGGAGTATCTCGAGGAAGCGGGCAAGCCGGTTCGCAAGCGGATTGGCAAATTGTTTGAACCGGATCCAGAACCGGAACAGGAACCGGATCCAGAACCGAAACAGGAACCGGATCCAGAACCGGAACAGG
>SLKI01000001.1 GCA_007134695.1 Balneolaceae bacterium | reverse complement strand
ATCAGAAATCTGAAAAAAAGCTTCGGCAAACTCCTTGTCTGGGAGGATGTCTCCCTGACGATCGAGGATGGAGAGACGCTGGCGATCATCGGCCGGTCGGGGTGCGGCAAGTCGGTGCTGATGAAACATATCAACGCTCTCCTCTACCCGGACACAGGCGAAGTGATAGTCGACGGAGAGAATATTCACAAGCTCGACTATGTGAAACTTCGCAAGATGAGGCAGCGGTTCGGAGTACTCTTCCAGGGATCGGCGCTATTTGACTCCATCAACACATTCGAAAACGTCGCCTTTCCGCTCCGCTATTTTACATCGCAGAGTGAGTCCGAAATCCGCCGAAACGTGGAGGAAGTGCTCGAACTGGTAGGTTTGAAAGAGGCGATAGAGAAGGATACCGCCGAGCTCTCCGGAGGGATGAGAAAACGTGTGGCGATCGCCCGGGCAATGATTTTGAAGCCGGATTATCTGATGTATGACGAACCGACCTCCGGGCTGGACCCTCAAACTTCCGACGAGATCAACAAGTTGATTATCGAGATGTCGGATGTTTTAAATATCACATCGGTCGTTGTTACGCACGACATGCATAGCGTACTAAACGTGGCCGATAAAGTTGCTTTTTTAGATAAGGCGAAATTAAGTTGGTACGGGAGCCTTGTGGAGATGAGAAGCAGCAGTCACGAAGATCTGATTCGATTTATTACAGCCAGCGAATATCAGATCCGCTCCGAAGAGATACTTGACATCAAATCGCGCACCTAAACCGTAATGTACAAAGCGACAATCAGCAATGAGTAACGAATTGAAAGTGGGACTAACCGTCATTCTGGCTGTTATTGCAGGCTGGATCGGTTTTCGCTACATGAGCGACATGCCGCTTTTTCGGCAGACGCAAGAAGTTGTGGTCACATTCGACCGTGTTGACGGAATCGCTTCCGGGAGTATGGTCTATATGAAAGGGGTTCAGATCGGTACAGTCCGGCAGATCCGGCTTGATGCGGACCGAACTGTACGAGTGAACATGAATATTGAACGGGGGATCGAAATACCGGAAGATTCACAGGCTCTTCTAACATCGCTTGGAATTATCGATGGAAAGGCGATTGTCATTGAGCCCGGCAGCTCCAGCCGTGCAGTGGAACATGGCGGTGAAATTCGCGGCACATATGTAGAGACGATCACCGAATCGCTGGAACGAAGGGGTGAAGAGCTTGGGGAGGAGCTTTCGGAGTCTATTGCCGAGCTCAATCGATTTCTGGTCCAGCTGAACGAAACGTTCAATCCGGAAAATCGCGAGTCGATCGGGCGATCGATCGGGCATATTGAGACGACGAGCCGTTCGGTTTCCGAAATGCTGGAAAACCGGCAACAGGAGCTGGAAGAGACGATCAGTTCGGCAAATCGGGTGATGGCCCAGCTCGATACGCTGGCGGCCTCCAATCGGCCTCGCATCGATAGCACGATGGCGAGTATCGAACGGTCGATGGCCGATTTTGAAAACCTGACCCGGCAATTTGACCAGACGGCCGGCCGTCTGGATGAGCTACTGATGAAGATCAATGAGGGTGAAGGGTCGGTTGGCCGGATGATGAACGACCCTTCGCTCTATCAGAATGTGGACAGTTTGACGGTTGAACTGAGAAATCTGATCGAGCAGATCAATGAAAATCCTGGCAGATACCTGCGTCACATGAGGTTGATAGAGATCTTCTGATTGAAAAAGAAATCTCCCTTCAATCCGTTAATATTATATACGTTTTATGTGCGATGCCGAATCTGGCTTTAAATGAGGGATGAGAGCTTTTGAACAGTGGTTCGTTGCTCTTCGTGGCATCTCACCGTATATTAACAGGCTACGTATCTGCCGTAAATTGAATAATGAACAAAGACTTTTAGACGTATTATGGGAGCAATGGCAAAAATGAGAAACAGTACCCCGATTGTACTGTGGGTGCTGATTTTCTCGTTCGGTGTGCTGTGGGTGTTACAGGATACACAGGTATTCGATGCAGTAGCCACCGGACCGGGTTATCTGGGGAGAGTTAATGGAGATGAGATTTCCCTGGAAGAGTATAACAATAGAGTGAGCTACTATATCAACCAGTATAATGAGCAGACTTCCGAACCCCTGTCGGCAAATATGAGAGAGAATCTCGAAGATCAGGCCTGGGAAGATCTGATTGCCGAACGGCTGATGAAGCAGCAGATGGAGAGGCTTGGAATTACTGTCTCGGATGAAGAGGTAGCCAACATGATTCTGGGTGAGAATCCTGATCCGTTTATCCGGCAACAGTTTGCCGATGAAAATGGGCAGATTGACCGGATTGCACTTCGGGCGGCTATCGAAGCTCCGGAAAATCGTGAAATCTGGATGATGATCGAGCAGCAGCTGAGACAGAATCGTCAGCAGCAGAAACTCTCCAACTTTTTGACTTCGGGACTTCGGGTAACAAGCAGCGAAATCGAACAGGCTTACGTGAAAGAGAACAGTTATGCCGATGTTCGTTATGTCCGATTCCCCTACAGTGCGGTGGCCGATGATGAAATCGAGGTAACCGAACAGGATATCCGGGATTATTACGACAGAAACCGGGATCGATTCCACCGCGAAGAAACCTACCGGTTTCAGTATGTGGCATTTGACAAAACTCCGACAGCAGAGGATACACTAAGAACCCGCCAGGAAGTGGAAAACCTTAGAGATCTCTTTGCTGAAACTGAGAACTACGAGGATTTTTTGCAGCAGTATCAGTCCGTTACAACGTTCCGCGACACCTATGTAGCGGCCGACGATATTCGGGAGGATTATCAGCCGGTTCGGGAATTGGCGGTCGGTGAGGTGAGCAACGTGCACATGATCGACGGTGCCCCTCACATCTTCAAAAAGATTGACGAGCGAAATGGCGAGATCAAGTTTGCCGTATTCGCTTACCGGGTGGAAGCAGATCCGATCGCTACAATCGATCGTGTTGCCGACGAAGCTGATGAATTCAGCTATTTTGCACGAGAAGACGGTTTCCAAACAGAAGCGGACCGTGCGGGTTATGAGATCCGGACCGCAACTGCAACCAAGGGTACTCCGGTTGTTCCTCAAATCGGTGAAGCCAGAGTATTGGTCAGCGAGTTGGAACGATTGAGACGAGGCCGAATTTCCGAGCCGATTGAATTGAGCGATATATTTGTGGTTGCCCACCTGACCGAAGTCGTCAGTGCCGGGCCTCGTCCGATTTCTGAAGTTCGGAACCAGATCGAAAATACACTTCGCAACCAGTTCAGACGGGAAGCGGCCGTAGACCGGGTGAGAGAGACTTGGCAGCGGAACGGTTCTCTCGAAGAACTGGCTGAAAATCTTGGACTGGAAGTGCAGGTCGGAAACAACATCCGATACGGCGGAACAACAATTCCGGGAGCAGGCCGTGAACCGGGTGTAATCGGAGCCATCTTTGGCCTGGACGCAGGTGAAACTTCTGGTGTAATTGGGGGGAACAGCGCTGCTTTTGTTCTCCAGGTCGACGACCTGTCGATGGCAGACCCGAGCCAGATGACGCGCGAGGATCGGGAAAGAATTCAGATGCAGCTTGAGCAGCGAAAATACTCGATGTTCAGTAATGTCTGGATCGATCGACTGAAAGAGAGAGCAGAAATTCGCGATAACCGTCACCGGCTGGGTGTCCGGTAAGCAAGATAGTATCTGGATGCAGCGGGCCCTGGCTCTGGCTCGTAAGGGCCGGGGTTATGTCTCTCCCAATCCGATGGTCGGATGTGTAATTGTTTCCGATGAAGGAGATATCATTGGTGAGGGGTATCACGAGCGGTATGGCAAAGAACACGCCGAAGTGAACGCTGTACAATCTGTCGAGGATAAGACAAAGCTGAATGGGGCAACGGTCTACGTTACTCTGGAGCCCTGCAGCCATCACGGCAAAACGCCTCCCTGTGCCGATATGCTGGCTGATCTGCCGATTCGGCGGGTGGTGGCAGCGATGAAGGATCCCAACCCGGATGTGGGAGGGAAGGGGCTGGAACGGCTTAAAGAGAAGCAGATTGAGGTGGAATGCGGACTGCTCGGGGAGGAAGCGCGGGTGCTGAACAGATTTTATCTGCACTCTTTGGAGTTCGGTCGTCCTTACGTTTGCCTGAAAATCGCCCAGACGGCCGACGGCTATATTGCCGCACCAGACGGCAATTCCAAGTGGATCACTGGTAAAAAGTCTCGAGAACGGGTTCATCGGTGGCGATCGGAGTATGATGCGGTGATGGTGGGGCGAAATACCGCTGAGCAGGATAACCCCTCTTTGACAGTGCGTCATGTGGAGGGACGTCAGCCCTGGAGAGTTGTGATCGACGGCCCGTTGACACTGCCCAAATCGCTGAACCTGCTATCCGATTCCTATGAGGAGAAGACGATGGTGGTCACCTGGAATAGCGAAAAGGCCAAGAGCGAACACGACCCGATGCTCAAACTGATGCAGCCCGACTACTTTCGGGGCAAGGTTTTGATAGCGGAGAAGAGAGGTGAACACACCGACCTGAAATCGGCGGTTCAGATAGTGGGCGGCGAGGGGATTCAATCGATTCTGGTAGAAGGAGGGCAAGCGCTTTCAACGGCGATGCTGAAAGCCGGAGTTGTCGATCGGCTGGAGCTGTTTATCGCTCCCAAGCTGCTCGGCGGGGGAACCCGCTCGGTTCTCGGACTGGGGATCGATCGAATGGAAGAAATTATTGGTTTTCGAAACTGGGAATGGTCCCGTTCGGGAGAAGATTTACTTTTAACCGCAGATCTATAACATCGATGTTTACAGGTATAGTTACAGAAGTAGGGACGGTCAAAAAAGCAGAATCATTTCAGGGAGGCAGGGAGTTCCATATTGAGTGCTCATTTGCCGGCCAAACACGTGTCGACGAAAGCATCAGTGTAAACGGCGCCTGCATGACCGTAACCGGACAGAACGACAAGACGTTTTCCTTTCAGAGTGTCGAAGAGACCCTTCGGAAAACCACATTTGGCGATCTTCGTGAGGGAGATCCGGTCAACCTGGAGCGCTCTTTGAGGGCCGACCAGGCGATCGAAGGCCACTTTGTACAGGGCCATGTGGATACGGTCGGAACGATCGAAAACATTACGGCCGACGGCGCCGATCGTTTGATAACTGTCGGATATCCCGCTGAGTACGAGCCTTATGTGGTGGGCCGCGGCAGTATCGCCGTCGACGGGGTGAGCATGACGATTGCCAAAGACAGCCCGGAGAAGTTCACCATTGCCATTATTCCCTACACCTGGGAAAACACGATCTTCGAGAGCCGCAAGGTGGGCGGGCGTGTCAACCTGGAGTTCGACATCTTTGGGAAGTACGTGGTGAAGTATATGAGTAAGCTGAAAGCTGATAGCTGAAAGCTGAAAGCGCGGCCTGCTCCTTTGTCCTGCTCCGAAGGCCTGGATTGTTCGGCTCAGCCCCTTTGTTCACCGCTAAAATATTCAAAGGGCCTTCTGGTGAAGGATCGTTTCCGGGTTTATTGTTTCTGGAATCGACCGGTTATTTTTCTGTGGGAGTCACCAGGCGTGAATATTTTTTTACGCGGCTCACTCCGGAGCTGCGAGACGCCTCACACTCCAAAGCTTCTCGTGCAGGACAAAGGAGTGAGGCCGTAACGTCTTGCCTTATTCAGGTAATCAGCGGCTTGAACCGTCCCGGGGCTTTCAGAGACTGATTTATGTGAGCCCCCCCTTGCTGCCGACGGATGGCTCAATGCCCGCAGTTGAGTCGTTGGCATGTTCTGCATACATTGCCAGACCAATCCTAACCAAGCCGGCTATGAGAAAGCGCCATCAGGGATATACGCGGGCGAAGCTGCTTTGCTTGTCTGCCGTGGCAGCAGCCTTGCTGGCTGTGGGCGTCTACCGCTCTCCTGATGTTCGCGGCCGAGAAGGGAGTTTGTTTGAGGTAGAAGATTACTTTCCTGACCGCCCTGTTGAAGGAATTCGCTGATGAACGGCCCGGCAAATTAAACGACTCTTTTTCCCTGCTTGCGCAAAGGGTTTCGGGCCGGGCTTGCCGATAGACCGTAGTGGGCCGGATCGAATTTCTTCCGGTTTTCACCGTTAATAATTACATTGCAGGTAACCTAAATACATGTGTTATGAGCACCGATTTAAAAAAAATTGAAAATTCAGCTCTGAATCTTAACAACAAAGATAAAGCTCGTCTGGCTGATAAATTGTTACAGAGCATTCATGGCAAAATTGATCCGGATATTGAACAAGCATGGATCGAAGAAGTCCAAAAACGAAAGGAAGCCCTTAAATCAGGAGAAGCTTCACTGCACTCCCCTTCCGATGTGTTGAATGAAGCAAGAAATCGAATTCAAAAGTGACCATAAAAATTCACTCAGAAGCTCGGAAAGAATTTTTTGAAGCTTCGGAATTTTACGAAGAACAAGTGGTTGGTTTGGGTGATGATTTTATTAATGAAGTAGAAAAAGTACTGGATGTCATTGAGCAACAACCTTCTTCCGGGACTAAAATCACATATACCATACGAAGGTTTTTAGTTTCTCGCTTTCCTTATGGGATAATTTATTCTGTTGAAGCAGATCGAATTGTAATTTACGCTGTGATGAATTTGCGGCGAAAACCGGGGTACTGGAAACGTCGACAAGAATAAGTATGGGTCTGATGTGTGCCATCCCGTAACTCCGCTTCGCTGATGAACGGCCCGGCAAATCAAACGACTCTTTTTCCCTGCTTTCGCGAACTGCTTCAGGGGCTGAACCGAACAATCCAGGCCTTCGGAGCAGGACAAAGGAGCGGGCAGAGGAGCAGGGCAAAGAAGCGGAGAACTCAAAGCTCTAAGCAGAAAGTGCGGGCACAGATGAGCGAGCCCCAAAAGGCAAGAAATAATAACCACAGGAAACGAATGCACTTTCAGCTACATACTTCAGCAGTCTTTCAGCTTTGAGCTTTCAGCTATTTACCTCAGTAGACTTTCAGCTATCAGCTTTGAGCTTTCATCTCAATCAAAACCGCGGTGACCGGCCGGTTGGCGATGAACTTCTCTCCAGGTTGTTGAGCAGCGGCAGTTTCTGGAAAAGCGACTGCACCTGGCTGCTGTCGATCCGGAGCCGGAAGAAGTAGTACTGGAAGTCGCCGAACGGATTGAATTGAAAGTCGAGCGACCAGCACTCCATCCTTCGGGTCAGGGCGAACTCGGAAGGAGTCAAATCCCGGTCGATAAAATCATATCCTATCCGGGTTCGTACGCTCCATTTGGGTGTGAGATTGAACTGTATGTTGGTTACGTTTAATGTCGCAGACTGTCTGGCATCCTGGCCGAATCGGTAATTCCAGCGATAGCTGAAACTCAGACTTGCCGACCAGGGTGAGGTGAAGTTTTGAACCGGCTCCCGATTGAATCGAGTATCTACGGGGCCAAACATCTCCTGGTCTAGTGGATCATAAGGCCCGTACATAGGGGTGGGAATTCTGGGAGGACTGCTTCCGCCGCGTATAGAGTAGCTGGCACTGACCGAGTAACTCAGCGGTTGAAGGAACTTGTTGCTGTCTTGCCAGATAAAGCGATCGATTTCGCGGCCGAATTCGTCGCGAGAATAGAGTGAAAAATTGGCCGACATCGAAATATTGACCCCTTCGACAACCCGGGTTGAGAGTGAAGTTCTCACCTGGCTGAAATGAAGGCTGTCTGCGGCAAAGTTGTAACTCCCGTCGATACTGAAATTGTCGATGATCCGAAGATTTTGGCTCTGTACCTCTCCGGTTGAATCTCTCCGAACCCGTTTGGTTTCCAGAATATTGGTGATTCCGAAATTAATGTTCATCTGTTCGCCGCGAGCCGGCCCGCCGAGTATCTCATCCTCAAAAATGGAATATTTCTGGGTATTTCCGGCAGTATCGACCTGAACTTCACGATAATATCCCCACCGTTCGTCAGAAAAGTCCGGGCTGTAGGAGAAGCTGATGTTGGGCCTCAATGTGTGTCGAAATCCCTCCAGGCTGCCGATCGTTGCCTGGGAGATGCCATATATAGTGGTTGAAAAACCGAGATTCATATTAAAATCGCGGGCCGATTCAAAGCCGCGCTCTCTGCGTGTTTCAACCTGCCCTTCCTCCTCATTCCACTCCCTGCGAATGGTCGTAGGGTACCAATATTCAGTGATATTAAATCCGGTATTGACGTTCAGATGTTCACTCGGCAGCAAATTGCTCGCCTGGATCTGGCCCTGCTGCCGAAATCCATACTGAAAATGCCGGTCGTCGCCGGTTGCTTCGCGGTATCGCGAGGGATTAAAGAGCGCATCCAGCCACCCGATATTCGCGTCGGCTCCGTCGATCGGTGAAAAGTTGTAATTGGAGTCGAACCGGTTTGAATAGGAGATCGATACCGATTCATACCAGCTTCTTCCCGTCCTCGTCGGGTCGTCCCGTTCAAACGGTGTGAGCGTACGAAGGCTGAAATTCATCTGGGGCCCCGACATCCGCGTGGTATTGGTTGCAAACTGCTGGTTGAGTCGGGTCGAAACATTGAAGTTGAAGGTGTTTTCCGGATGCCGGTATCGATAAGTAATGCTGGAGCTGCTGCTCGTTTCTGCCCGCTCATCGATATCGTAAGAATTTCTTCGGTAGTAGTCGGCTGAACGGAGATTGATGTTGGCACTGAGGCTTGCAAAGGGTGAAAGTTGTTGGCTGTGCTGGATTCCGATTCGCCTATTCACTGTTTCGGTAAAGTCGATGTCGGTCGATTCAAGTCCGCGTTCGGATGAGTACCCGAGTGTGATATTCCCGTTAAACCGATCGGTGAACCGATATTGAAATCGGGTTTCATTGAAAAATGACCCGGATGTATAGAGATCAAACGAGGTCTGTCCGACAAAGTGGTCGTTGAAATATTGAAACCATCCGAGGTTCTGAAACCCGATTCCGCGCTGTGAACTGTTCTGAAACACATAAGTAGGTTCCATAAAGCCGGACTGACGCCGGTCGACACCCGCAGGGACATAACCGAAAGGAAAGACAAGCGGATAGGGGATATCGAGAATGTAGAGCCGGGCGTTGGTAAAAAAGATTTCATCTTCGTCAACCACTTTCATCCTCTGAGCCCTGATATAGTAATACATGTGCGAGGGCGGACAAGTCGAGTATCTGCCATCCTCAATAAAAACATCCTGCCGGGAGACGTTTTTCACCTTGTCACCTGTCAGGTAGCCATCATCCACCTGAACCTCGGCCGCATCAAACTTCCCCCTCTCTGTTTCGTAATTGAACAGGATGCGGCGGCTTTTAAGCTCCCGCTGTCCCTGGGAGAGGACCGGATAGGTAAGTGTATCGGCATGGTCATACGACTCGGCATGGACCTCATTGAGATTGAGAAACAACATGATCTGACCCGCCCGAAGTGAGTTTTCTTCCTGCGACACCCGTGCTGAACCGTAGAGTACACCTTCCCGCTCTCTTCCGGCACGGAAAACGATCGAATCACGCGCCTGAAAATTGACGGCTCCTCTGGCTGCCTGTCTTTCGGTTTGAGGAGTAGCCGGCTGCTGCAGGATGTCAATCGGTTCGAGGGTGTCAGGCGGGCTGCCTTCCGGCGGCGGGATCGTATCGGCCGCCGCAATAAATTGCACCGAACAGAAGGCACACAGATCGGTGGACGCCAGATCCTGCGCGTGCGTCTTCTGTGTCGCCTCTCCGACAATATAAACGGCGGTCAGCAGACAAAAAGCCGCGAGTGCATGTGCGGTCTTAATGCAGGGCATTGAGGAGTTTTCTACAGATGTTCAAGTGCCAGACTGGAAGCCCCATACAGGGCGGCATCATTGCCCAGCGGTTCATAGAGAATGTCGAAACCGTCGTGAAACGGCGGCATCATATATTTGAGCACAGTTTCCCGGGCCGGTTCGACCAGCCAGCTTCCGGCCTGTGCGACTCCACCGCTGACGATGATTTTTCGGATATCCAGCACATGGATGTAATTGACGATTGCGTATCCCAGTTTTTCACCGGCCTCATGCAAAATATGAATGCCGAGTTCATTTCCATCTTCAGCTTCTTCGTAAAGATCCACCGGTTCGAGTTTCGAAAAATCATTCTGAAACTTCTTGTACAACGGGTTGTCGGGGTGCTGGCGTATAACCTCCGCCGCAAGTCTGCTGAGAAATCTCTGACCCAGATAGGCTTCGATGCTGCCGCGCGTGTTGCTGTTGGAATATGGGCCGTTAAAATTGATGATGACATGACCAAGTTCGGAAGCTGCTCCGGTCGTTCCGCGGTATAATTTTCGGTTCAGGATAATGCCGCCGCCGACGCCGGTCCCCAGGGTCAGCATGATAAGGCTGTCGAACTCTCTGCCTACACCGAAACGGGATGAACCCAATGCAGCGAGATTGGCGTCGTTGTCGATGATGCAACTCAGCCCGGTTCGTTTTTCCACTTCGTCGGCGGCATAAGCGATCTCCCAGCCAAGATTGGGGCAGTTTCGAACAACTTTTCGTGCAAGATCTACCATCCCCGGTACTCCCATTCCGATTCCTTTCGGATCGGCATCTGTTTTTTCCATCAGCCGTTCGACAACACTGTTGATGCGGTCGAAGACATGCTCCTTGCCTTTTTCCGCTTCGGTCGTAACCGAAAGCTTCTCCAGAATACCTTTGTTCTGATCGACAACAGCCGCTTTGATGTTGGTTCCGCCCAGATCGATGCCGATGGAAGTCATATCCGTAATACGCAGTTCAAGTTCGACTAGTAAGATTGAGGCTCCCGGGGTACGGTTCCGCCTGAACATGCCGCTGACAACCACGGTAAGTACTTTCCGGTGATCGCTGCGACAAGCAAATTCAAGATAAGAAAAATGAGACTGCCTGCACGGCCGCAAGAAGGGCAAAAACCGTTTTTAAACCCAATGGCCGGATGCCTTGCAGATATCACCGAGTCCTTTTCGACCCGATGAGATTCACTGACCAGGAGCAAGTTCTTTAACCAGGATCTGGATATTCTTACTGACGTTCGAATTGCACACAGCAATTTAATCCTCCTCTTCGACCCGATATACCGTTTCACCGGGCTTTCGCATACCGTACTCCTCTCTTGCTATCCGTTCCAGCACACTCGGATCAGTTTCAATCTCTTCGATTTTTACTTCCAGCAGGTCGATCTCTTCTCTCAGCTCATCGGTTTTTCTTTCGAGTTCCACCTTGCGCTGATGAAGCTCATACCGCGTGTAGAGGCTATAGGTGTCCAGAAAGAGGAACCAGATAGCGAGAAATGCCACTAGCAGACCCACCAGAAAAGACTTCTTCCAGCGTAAAGGGTTGAAATATTGGAGATTCATTGCCGTCTGATGATTTCAAGGCCAAATTACTCCAAATCGAATGGTTTTACAACCCGGAAAAAAATAACCCCTACCGGGTATCAGCCGATAAGGGTTAATCAAGAGAGAGTCATAATAAAAGAGAGAAAAAAAATCAGACTGTTGGAATCTCTATAAAACCTGGCATTTGTACAACCCTTAATTTGAACAAAATTTTTGGTTTTTCAAGAATTCCACCCGTCTGCACTGCGTGAATCGGGTGGGATTCGAACCCACGACCCACGGCTTAAAAGGCCGTTGCTCTACCAGCTGAGCTACCGATTCAGCCTTTCCAAAGAATCCCAAAGATACAGGTAAGCCCCCTTCAAAATCAAACGCAAATTTCTTCAAATTCAGGATCATTGCAGGTTGTTTCGCTCTGTCGGCCAGCTATCTTATATTTGAGCCTGGCCAGCTGAACCCAATTGATCCGGCAAGCCCAATCAATTTAAACCTGAAAAAAATGGCAACGATCTTTACCAAAATCATACGGGGCGAGATTCCATCGTACAAAGTGGCCGAAGATGACCGTCACTATGCGTTTCTCGATATCAACCCGATTGCCGAAGGCCATACCCTCGTTGTGCCAAAAAAAGAGATCGACTACTTTTTTGACCTTCCCGAACCGTTGATGCAGAGCACTATGTCATTTGCCTCCAAAGTGGCGCATGCGATCGACCGTTCGCTCAAACCGCTTCGTACCGGGATCATTGTGCAGGGGCTGGAGGTTCCGCACGCTCATGTTCACCTGGTTCCACTCTATACCCATTCACAGACGATGGCACTTGGCCAGAATGTGAATGTGCCGGAGGAACGAATGCAAGAGATCGCTTCTGCGATCGCCAAAGAGGTGGATGGGCCCGGTACTGATCAGCCCGATACAGGTAAACCCGGTACTGATCAGCCCGATGCAGGTAAACCCGGTGCAGATCAGTCAAACGAGGGTCGGTCGAATGCAGATCGGCCAAACGAGGATCGCCCCGGCGTGGGCGGTGCTGATGGAGACGCAGAAAAGCCTGGTTCAAACCGGGCGGACAATGGTGGAGACAACCCATGAAGATACTTATTCTCAACGGCCCCAATCTGAACCTGCTCGGCCGGCGCGACAAGGAACAGTATGGGAGCAAGACGCTCGAAGAGCTGCAACAGGCTGTAGAAAAGGCGTGCCCGGACGACACACTCACCTGGTATCAGAGCAACCACGAAGGAGAGCTGATCGACCGGATTCAGAGCGCCGCAGAGGAGGGGTTCGATGCTCTTGTGGCCAACTGGGGCGGTTTTACGCACACATCGGTAGCGATTCGGGATGCCCTGGAGCCGCTTTCACTGCCCAAAGTGGAAGTTCATCTTTCCAATCTTCACGCCCGGGAAGAGTTCCGTGAAAAATCGATAACCGGGGCTGTTATGGATGGAATTATTACTGGCTTCGGATCAAATAGCTATATTTTGGGTATACAGGCGGTAAAGCTGATCAATCACGAAGATTGATATGCTGCACCAGCAGATAAACACGATCATTGATTCTTCACAACAGCTGATCAACCCTAAAGGCGAACCTTTTGCGTAAACTGCGCGAACTTTTTTCCGATACGCTGATCTACGGAATCAGCAGCGTCTTCGCCAGGTTTGTCAACTACCTGCTGGTGCCCTTTCATACCGAGGTGTTCGATACGGCCCGCTACAGTATCGTCGGCCTGGTCTATGCCGCCATCATCTTCCTCAACGTTATCTTTACGATGGGGATGGAGTCTGCCTACCTGCGCTATGCAAAAAATCGCGATCAGGCCCGGCACATCTTCAAGACTCTCCAGGTCTCGCTTTTGGGTATCGCCACCCTGCTGGCCGGCCTGCTCTGGCTTCTGGAGCCGCTCGCCCTGCCGGTTCTGAACCTGTCGCCGGACGATGAGACCTCGGCGATCTATCTGATGATGCTCGGTATTCTCTGGTTCGATACACTCTCGATCGTTCCGTTCGCCGAACTGCGCCTGGTGCGCCGAACCTGGCTTTTCGCCGCTCTCAAGACGGCCCACGTGATCCTCAACCTGTTTCTCAACTTCTACCTGATCCTGGCGCTCGGCTTTGGGATCGAGGCGGTCTTCATCAGCAATCTGCTCGCCTCGGTGGTGGTCACACTCGCCGTCTGGCTCTTTACCCTCCCGATGATGCGGGGCGAATGGAACCGGAGCTGGCTGCTGAAAGCGTTCTCCTTCGGCTGGCCTTTTATACCCGCCGGCCTCGGTTATGCGGTAAACGAAGTACTCGACCGCTTTTTCCTCAATATGATGGATCCCTCCCGGGTGGAGGTGCTCTACGGCAGCGGATACACACCGGAAGATATCGTCGGAATCTACACCGGCTGCTACAAGGTGGCGGTCTTTATGCTGCTGCTCATCCAGATGTTCCGGATGGCGTGGCAGCCCTTCTTTATGCGCCATTCCGACGACCCGGAAGCTCCGGCACTCTACGCGCGCGCATTCCTTTACTTTAACCTCTTTGCCGCCGCAGTCTACCTCGGTGTCGGTCTCTTTGCCGCCGAGATCGTCGCCATACCGATCCCCGGAACCGACGCTACGCTGATCAACAGCCGCTACTGGCTCGGCCTGGAGATCGTGCCGCTGCTGCTGCTCGCTTACTGGTTCCACGGCTGGTACATCAACTTTTCGGCCGGCATTTTTATCAGCGAACGGACAGGAGTTCTGCCCAACATCATGCTGCTGGGTGGCGGCATCACCATCGCTGCCAACCTGATTCTGGTTCCGCTTCTCGGCATGATGGGGGCCGCCTGGGCAACCGTTGCCAGTTACAGCGTGATGGCACTGACGCTCTACCGGTTCAGCACTCGCTCGTTTGCCGTTCCCTACCGGCTCGGGTTCGGGATCGGACTGATGGTGGTGATGGTGGGGCTGGTCTGGAGTGCGGATCCGCTAACCGCATGGAGCGGTCTCGAGGAATGGGTGGTAAAAGTTATTCTGATGGGGGCCGGATCGATCGGGCTTGCAGGCCTCGGGTGGAAGCTGCTTCGGGAGGATGCGGCCGCCCAGGACGGTGAGTAGAAAACAGTTCCGGCAGAGAGCGAATAGACCGGCCTGCAGGTGGTCAAAAAACAGCCGCCCAAAAAATAACCCCGGCGGATGAAACACCCGCCGGGGGCAAGTAGTGAAGATTTTGATCTCTTCGTTATTTGCGATTTAAGAACAGCGATTAATTTGCTGCTCCTGAATATCCAACGTTTAACCGCCGGATTCCTTGCTCATCAGCTTTTTAAAATCCTCAAGTACGGATTGTACATGAGTGGCTGACTCATCCATAAGTTGTTGTTCTTCGCTGTTTAAGTCAACCTCGATGATCTCCTTGATTCCACCGTGCCCCAGTTTAACGGGTACACCCACATAGAGATCGTCGATTCCATACTCTCCGGTCAGCCAGGCGCAGCAGGGGAAGATGCGGTTCTGGTCGAGCATGATCGACTCGACCATCTGAGCAGCGGCTGCACCGGGAGCATACCAGGCAGAAGTCCCCATCAGGCCGACAATTTCACCTCCGCCTTTTTTGGTTCGTTCGACGATAGCGTCCAGTTTATTGTCGTCGATCATCTGTGTGACCGGGATTCCGGAGACGGTGGTATATCGCGGCAGCGGAACCATCGTGTCGCCGTGCCCGCCCAGCAGAAGCGCCTGGATATCCTTGGGCGAAATGTCGAGTTCATCGGCCAGAAAAGCGCGGTATCGGGCGGTGTCGAGGATTCCGGCCATCCCCATCACCTTGTTCGAGTCGAACCCGCTTGCTTCGTAGGCAACGTAGGTCATCACATCGAGAGGGTTGGAGACGACGATTAATATGGTATCTGGCGAGTGAGCTGCCAGCTTTTTGGTAACATCCGAGACGATGTTGGCGTTGATCTCCAGCAGATCGTCGCGGCTCATTCCGGGGCGTCGGGGAACGCCGGCGGTGATTACACAGACATCGGATCCGGCCGTATCTTCATAGTCTACCGTACCGGTCAGCCGGGTGTCGAACCCGTGAATCGGCGAGGCCTCCCATTGATCAAGCGCGCGTCCTTTTGAGGGATAGAATGTTTTGTCTCCCTCTTTCTTTTCGATATCGACCATGATGATCTCTTTGGCAAAGTCCCGCTGTGCGAGTGTCAGCGCCACGGTCGATCCTACATTTCCTCCAGCTCCTACTACAGTAACTTTCATAAGGTCAGTCGGTTGAATTTTGGCGGTTTTTTAGCTTCCTGAAAAATAAGGCCAATTCCACAGATCAGCCAATCTTTTGTGCGCGAGGGAGCCTTTTCTGCGCAAAGGCATTTATGCTTCGAGGGTGCATTATGTGTACGAAGGCATTTTTTTTGCGCGAAGGTATTTTTTCTACGGGCGAGCCCATATTCTGCGAGAGCTGTTCTTCTATATGGGGAGAGGCTCGGTTTTAGTCAGCTGGAACCCACGGCGCCATCAGGTCTCTCTTGTATCCCGGCCCCACATCAGCTTGTTTCGCAGGGTGTCAAAATAGTTCTGTTCCTTGAGCTGCACGAGCTGAACGCTGTGTTTCGATTTTTTAACGCGGATTTCGATCGGATCGGCGTCGATTTGCATAATCCTGCCATCATTCGAACAGAGAACGTGTTCGGGATTCTCATCGATCCGGATGGTCAGCGATTTGCCGGAGGGGAGTACCAGCGGCCGGGTTGTCAGCGTGTGCGGGTTGATGGGGGTGAGAACCATCACCGGGGTGCCGGGCATCACGATCGGCCCGCCTGTCGACAGGTTATAAGCGGTTGAACCGGTCGGGCTTGCCACCAGAAGTCCGTCGGCCCAGTACCGGTTGATCAGCTGATCGTCGTAACGAGCGGTCAGGTTCAGCAGGGAGGTGGTATCTTTTTTGGTGAAGAGAAATTCATTGAGTGCATACCAGGTTTCGCCGCTATTGACGGATGCTTCGAGCATGGAGCGGTTGTCGACTCGATATTCTCCCTTTTTGACGGCAGTCAGCGACTCATCGATTCTGTCCTGATGGATATTGGCCATAAAACCAAGCCTTCCGCAGTTGATACCCAGTACGGGCATCTCGCGTCCCCGGATTAGCTGTGCCGAATAGAGCATGGTACCATCTCCGCCGACTGCCAGAAGAACATCTGCAGATCCGACTGCTTCGTTGTCGTCCCCGGTAATCCGGAGAAGAGAAGAGTCGGGCTTGTTAATTCCGGCCGCATCAACAACATTTTTTGAGGCAAAGCAGGTGGCCTTGTTTTCCCGGCACCATTGCATTACGGCCTGAAGTGGAGGGCCGACTTTGTATTTATCGGGATGGGCGATGAGGGCAAATTTCATGAGACCGTTTCGATTTACATTTGCCTGGTGGTGTGGTTCTGTTGCATCGGAGTGTTGAATCGTTTCACCATCGGAGTGTTGATTCGTTTCATTCTGGCCGGTTTTCTACTTCTTGTCGCTGCTTTTCAGGCCTTTTAACCCTTTAACAGCTTTTTGACTCAGAAGGTTTGTTTCGTACGACCGGACTCTTCGGTTCTTTTTTGTGTGGCGCTCCATTGCCAAATCGACCAATTCCGTGAGCAGCTCGCCGAATGAAGTACCAGATTCTTTCCAGAGATAGAAGGAGAAGGAGCCTGGAATGGTGTTGATTTCGTTGAAAAAGAGCTCTTCAGTTTCGCTGTTGATCAGAAAATCCAGCCGCGCCACTCCGGAGGCACGGAAAACTTCGAACACCTGCAGGGAGATTGACCGGATCTTTTCTGCCAATTCATCAGGGATGTCAGCCGGTATCTCCCGGTCGGCCGAAGCCATCCCCTTGCTTTCTCCCTCTTCATTCAGATACTTGTCGGTAAAGCTCAGATGTTTCTCTTTGCCGAGTGGTTTTTCGCAAACACTGGCCCTCGCTTCGCTGCCGATGCCGATGACGGAGCAGTTGATCTCGGTGAGAGGCCGGATCGCTTTTTCGACCAGAAGCTCCTCGTCGTACCGGAACGCGTCTTCGATTGCCGGAACCAGTTGGTCCGGTGTGTCCGCAATACCGACACCGATGCTGCTTCCCAGGTGGACCGGCTTGACTGCAACAGGGTATCCCAATTTGTGGATCCGGCTCATTATCTCTTCTGACTCATTTTCCCAATCTATTTCCCGAAACGAGGTATCTGCGACAACCGGGATGCCGTGAGCCCGGCAGAGAGCTTTGGCCGTCACTTTATCCATGCCGACGGAGGAGGCGAGCACACCGCTGCCCGCGTAGGGTATATTGAATGTTTCGCAGAGCCCCTGAAATGATCCGTTTTCACCCTCCGAACCGTGAAATGCAGGTAATATAACATCGACCGGATGAGAAACGGCTCTCCGTAAGAATCCTCCGTTCAGTTCCCTCAGGACCGCCCGGCCGAGGTGGTCGTGGGAAAAGGTGCAGGGGGTTCCCTTCTCTTCAGCCTGATCGAGATGTTTATAGGTTTCGAGCTTCATCAGCTCGTCACCCGTATACCAGGCGCCCGATTTTGCGATGTAGAGCGGCAGCGGCCGGAAAAGATTCCGGTCGAGGACGTCGATCGCCTGCATGGCGGTCAGAACCGACACTTCATGTTCCGGCGAGACGCCACCGAAAGCCACGACGATCGTTTTTTTATCCATAAGCTGAAATACAGGTTATTTAGTGATGACAGGCCGGATTCGATATATAGTCCCTGCATCCGGCGAATGTTCCGGATGCCCCTATAGACTGTGTAATTGCCAGCTTAGGATTATTCATCGTCCGGAACGGGTTAAATGGCCATCAAGATACGATGAAGCGCTGTGAATTTGAAGCTGCAGGTATTGAAACCTAAACTGTTTCATTACGATATGACAGATTTATATCTTGTGAAAAATGGAGGCTCGGTTGCTATCCTGTGATATTGGCGGATCGATTGCCTTAATGACGGAATAATATAAAAAGGGTCGATATTGCATGGCCGACAAGAAAAAGAACATACTGGTTGTCGAAGATGAGAAAATGACGGCACGCCTGATTGTCTATCGGCTCAAGTCTCTCGGTCATGACGTCCTCCACATTGAGGATGGGGTGGACGCCCTGAAATGGATCAAAGAAAACTCACCGGATGTCATTGTACTGGATGTGATGCTTCCCGGGATGTCGGGCTTCGAAATTCTGGAAAATTTGCGGGACGATGACGAGTTTGATTTGTCGAATACCCGTGTTTTGATGCTGTCGACCAAGAGCCGGGCTGAAGATATTTCCAGAGGGTTCGGACTGGGAGCAGTCGAATACCTGCCCAAGCCGTTTAAAATGGATGAATTTCTGCTAAGGCTTCAACGCATAATGGCAGAAAATGAATCGACTTGATCAAAACTAAATCCTTTGATCGAACTCATCAACGATCACGCTTTTTCGTTCATCTACTATGTGCTGCTCGTAATGGCTGCACTCACACTTTTTGTGCTCGTGACGACCGTGATCAGCCGCTGGTATTCCGAAAGGCGGACATACCGTCGCGAACTTCTGGAAGAAGAGCTGGGAGAAAAGATTGTCAGTTATGTGAGCGGAGATCTGTCGCTTGAGGAGGTGCAGAACTCCTTGCACAACCGCCTCGATTACCAGGTGATGCTGAAACTGGTCTACAAACTGGAAAAATCGCTCGAAGGTGTTGAAGAGAAGCGGCTTCAGGAGCTGATGGAAGTTGAAGCGACACGCGATCATTTTCTCAAGCGGTTCAAGTCGGATGACGTAATTCTGAAGGCCAAGGCGTGTCTTTATATGTCCCGCAGAAAAAGTATTCAAAAGGAGAGTGTGCGAGAGATGGTCAAACTTTCGGCAAGCCGAGAACCGATCCTGGCGTATGCGGCGGCGACTGCGGTGATAGCTCATGGCTCGATGGGGCAAAAGGCGACAGCTCTGCGCAGCGTTCTCTACAATCGGGAGATCTCCCGGATGGCGATCGGTGATCTCTTTGTTAAATTTTCCAGGTATGGCGAGGAGTACCATATCCGTGAGATGGAGGTGATCAGTGCGATGATCGAGGACCCGAAAGTCGTGCCCGAACGGAAAGCGATTCTGATTCGGATTTTTGATGAGCTGGAGTACTATCACAGTCTGGAGTTTCTTTTGGAGTATTATCGGCCCGACCATCCCCCGGTTGTAATGAAGGCGCTCATCAACCTGTTGGCCAAATTCGGAGTAGAAGAGATTCTCCCGGATATTCATCAGAATTTCAGCGTTTCGAACGATCCGGAGATTCGCAAGGCGGCAGCCGATGCGATGGGCTTTTTCAAAAAGGAGGAGTCGATACCGGTATTGAAACGGCTGCTGAACGATGCCGACTACCGGGTGCGCTATGCAGCAGCCTCGGGCCTGGCCGGGTACGATCAGGTTGACCTGATGGGTCTCCGAAATGAGGTATCAGATCCTGAGGAGTTGGATAAGCTGATGGGCGAAATTCTGGCGGAAAAAGGGTGGGGAGGCTGACTATGGCGTGGATTACTGACCTGCTGATCGCCGCCAATATATTGGCACTCCTTTATTTTCTTGTTGTGAACGGATCTTATATCACACTCATTCTACTCTCCTGGCTTCAGGTACGGGAGTCCCGGAGGCAGGATAACCTTTTCGATCTTTCCGGGCTATTCGATACCGACCTATACCGTTCGGCGTCGATTCTTGCACCGGCATATAACGAAGAGATCTCTATTGTGGAGTCGACCCGGACGCTGCTCAACCTTCAGTTTTCCAACTATGAGGTGATCGTAATTAATGATGGCAGCACCGACCGGACACTGGATAAATTGATTGAGAATTTTGATCTGCGTGAAATTGACCGTTACATACCGAAGCGTCTGGAAACGGAGCTGGTTCGAAGGGTTTTCGGGTCGAAGAAGCATCCGAACCTGTATGTGATTGACAAGGAGAACGGTGGTAAGGCCGACGCACTCAATGCAGGGATTAACGCCTCGCGCAAAGATCTGATCTTTTCTGTCGATTCCGATTCCCTGCTCGAAGAGGATGTTCTGAAAAGGATGCTCACGGCCTTTACTCTGGATCAGGAGACGGTTGCGGTTGGCGGCGTGGTTCGGGTGGCAAACGGCTGTACGTTTCGTCATGGAGTTGTAGACAGCGTTCGGGTGCCCGATTCCTATATTGAGCGGGCCCAGGCGGTCGAATATCTGCGTTCATTCCTGTTCGGCCGGTCGAGCTGGGACTACCTCGACAGCTTGCTCATCATCTCCGGGGCTTTTGGTGTGTTTGACCGGGAAGCGGTAATTCGAATCGGAGGATACCTGACAGACACCGTTGGAGAGGATATGGAGCTGGTGGTGAGGCTGCATCGTTACTATATCGACAACAAGATTCCCTACCGAATTCGATTTCTGCCTCATCCGGTCTGCTGGACGGAGGTTCCGGACAACCGTAAAACACTCGGCAGACAGAGAAACCGGTGGCACCGCGGCCTGGCCGATACACTTTTCCGACATCGAAAAATGCTGCTGAACCCGAAATATGGCCGTCTCGGACTTTTTGCCATGCCGTTCTTTCTGTTTGTAGAGCTTCTCTCTCCGGTTATTGAACTGGCCGGATATGTTCTATTTATCGTCTCCTGGTTGCTCGGGGTGATCAACTTTACCTTTTTTCTGCTCTTTTTTACGGTCGCACTGCTCCTCGGTGTAATCATGTCGGTTCTCTCTGTGCTGCTGGAGGAGCTGACAATGAAAAAGTATGACCGGGTTCGTGATGTGATGGTGCTCGTACTCTACGCATTTCTGGAAAATTTCGGCTACCGGCAGATGCACGTCTGGTGGCGATTCCGTGGGCTGATCGACTTTATTCGCGGTAAAAAGGAGTGGGGGAAGATGGTGCGGAAGAAGACGTTTTAAGTTTTTCTCGGGCTCTGGTCCCCAGCCTCGAACTCATACTACATCAAGCTCTCTTTGCCTCGATTTCAAACTACTTCCATCTTTCCGCCTCAGGTCCTACTTGCTCAGGTAGAGATTTTTGAACTCATAGGGTTTCTTGAACCGTTCGTCGTCAAAGTCTTCCATAAAGTAGATGCTTTCGCCGGTCGACTTCATCTCCGGGCCGAGCTCCTTCTTAACTTCCGGAAATTTGTCGAAAGGAAAGACCGGCTCTTTGATCGCCCAGTTTTTCAGCTTGGAACTGAGGTCGAATTGACTCAGCTTGGCACCCAGCATCACCATAACACCGATTTTTGCTTCGGGGCGTTCGGTGGCTTTGGCGAGGAATGGAATCGTCCGGGTGGATCGGGGGTTGGCCTCCAGCACGTAGACCGTGTTATCCTTGACGGCATACTGCACATTCAGAAAACCGAGGATATTCATGTTGGCGGCGATCTTTTCCTGATACTCCTCGATCGTCCGTATTACACTGTCGGATAGCGAGTAGGTGGGTATAACCGCGGTGGAGTCTCCGGAGTGAACCCCGGCCGGCTCAATATGCTGCATGATCCCTGCAATATGGAGCTGATCGCCGTCGTAGACCGAATCCACATCCACTTCGACCGCCTTGTCGAGGTATTTGTCGATCAGAAAATCGTTTTCGGGATGCGATTCGAGTATACGTTCTACATAATCTCGCAGTTCATCCTCTTTGATAGCGATCCGCATTCCCTGCCCGCCAAGAACGTAGCTGGGGCGTATCAGAACGGGGTAACCAATCTTGTTTGCGATTTCAACCGCATCTTCGGCGTTCCGTGCGGTTCCATATTCCGGGAACGGGATGCCCAATTTTTTCAGAAATCTTGAGAAGGAGCCGCGATCTTCGGCAAAATCGATCATCTCGAAGTCGGTTCCGTAAATTTTGATTCCCTCTTCTATGAAGCGTTTTCCGAGCTTGAGGGCGGTCTGGCCTCCTACCTGGAGAATGACGCCCTCCGGCTTTTCATGCTCGATGATATCGAGGACCCGTTCCCAGTAGACCGGTTCGAAATAGAGCTTGTCGGCAATGTCGAAGTCGGTGGAAACGGTTTCCGGGTTGCAGTTGACCATGATCGCTTCGTACCCCATCTCCTGGGCGGCAAAGACGGCGTGGACGCAGGAGTAGTCGAATTCGATCCCCTGGCCGATCCGGTTGGGGCCGCTGCCCAGGATGAGTACTTTTTTCTTGTCGCTCACATCGCTTTCATTTTCGCCGTCGTAGGCCGAGTAAAAGTAGGGTGTTTCGGCAGGAAATTCGGCGGCGCAGGTATCTACCAGTTTAAATACCGGCTTGAGGTCCATTTTGAGCCGTTTGCTCCGTACCTGTTTCTCATCAGTTTCTTCGCCGCTCCGGCTCAGCAACCAGGCGATCTGGGTGTCGGAAAATCCTGCCTGCTTGAGTTCAAATAGATCTTCTCTGGATATAGAGTCCAGCGTCTGTCCTTCGGTCCGGTTCTCCAGCGATACCATATATCGGATCTGCTGGAGGAACCAGGGGTCCACTTTGGTGATGTCGGCAATCTCTTCGACCGAGGCACCCAGCTTGAAGGCGTTGCGGATCTGAAGCGAGCGGTCCCAGTAGGGTTTGAGCAGCCGCTCCCGGACTTCTTTTCGGTCCGGATCATCGTAACCGTCGGCGCCAAGTCCCGCACGGCCGATCTCCAGTGATTGCCACGCTTTGTTGAGTGCTTCCGGGAAGTTCCGCCCGATCGACATCACCTCGCCGACCGCTTTCATCTGGGTGGTCAGCTCCTCATCCACGCCGGGAAATTTGTCGAAGTTGAATCGCGGGACCTTGACGACCACATAATCGATCGACGGCTCGAAGCAGGCCGACGAAACACCGGTGATCGGGTTGGGAAGCTCATCCAGGGTGTAGCCGACCGCCAGCTTGGTAGCGATTTTGGCGATCGGGTAGCCGGTCGCCTTGGAAGCGAGTGCCGAGGAGCGGCTGACTCGAGGGTTGATTTCGATGGCAACAAGGCGTTCGGTTTCGGGCTCGACGGCAAACTGGACGTTGCAGCCGCCGGCAAAGGTGCCGATCGACCGCATCATCTTGATCGCTGCGTCTCGCAGCCGCTGAAACTGTTTATCGGTCAGTGTCTGGGAGGGGGCGACGGTGACCGAATCGCCGGTGTGAACCCCCATCGGGTCGAAATTCTCGATCGAGCAGATGATCACCACATTGTCGTTAGCGTCGCGCAGAAGTTCCAGTTCGAACTCTTTCCAGCCGAAGATGCTTTGCTCGATCAGTACCTGGTGGACGGGACTGAGTTCCAGGCCGCGAAGCACTTTCCGTTCCAGTTCCTCCTGAGTCCATACGATACCGCCGCCCGTGCCCCCGAGCGTAAACGATGGCCGGATGACGATCGGCAGCCCGCCCAGCTCCTGGACGATCTCCTTGGCATCTAGCAGCGACTCGGCAGTCCGGCTTTTGCACTGGTCGATCCCGATCTCATCCATCAGGTTTCGGAACAGTTGCCGGTCTTCGGTGATGTTGACCGCATCCAGATCGACTCCGATAATTTTGACGTCGTGATCTTCCCAGAAATTTTCGAGCTGCAGATCCCTGGCCAGGTTGAGTGCCGTCTGACCACCCATCGTGGGCAGAACCGCATCAGGCTTCTCCTTTTCCACAATTTCGCGGATCGATTCAGTGGTCAACGGTTTAAGGTAGATCGCATCGGCCATCATCGGGTCGGTCATGATGGTGGCCGGGTTGGAGTTGATCAGCACTACCTCGTATCCTTCCTCTTTCAGCGACCGGCAGGCCTGGGTGCCGGAGTAGTCGAATTCGCAGGCCTGGCCGATTACAATAGGGCCGGAGCCGATAATCAGAATCTTATGGATGTCGTCGCGTCTTGGCATTCTCGGGTTATCTGGTTGGGTTCCTGGTTTGTTGTGTTGGGCTTTCCGGTTGCCGGGCCGGTTTCTTTTGTTGCCGGGTTGACTCCCCGGATCGACGGGTTCGGATAGCCGCGCCGGGATTTTGGATCGACGGATTCGGTCTGTTACTGTTCACGTGCTTTCTCCTTTTTTCCTTCGCGAACCATCTCCAAAAACCGGTCGAACAGGTAGGAGGAGTCGTGGGGCCCGGGGGAGGCCTCGGGGTGATATTGAACCGACATGCCGGGGAACGTTTTAAAGCGAAGCCCCTCGATCGTTTCGTCGTTCAGGTTGATGTGGGTGACCTCCACCTTATCGGTGTCGATCGTCTCCTCGTCGACAGCGAAGCCGTGGTTCTGGGTGGTGATTTCGACCAGGCCGGTTTCCAGGTTTTTGACCGGCTGGTTGGCACCGCGGTGGCCTACAAACATTTTACGGGTGGAGATCCCTTCCGACAGGGCCATCAACTGGTGGCCGAGACAGATGCCGAAGATCGGCTTTCCGGTTGATTTGGCATATTCGACGATCGGCAGCCCGTACGAGGAGGAGGCGTTCGGGTCACCCGGGCCGTTGCTGAAAAAGTAGCCGTCGGCTTCCCACTCTTTGACCTCTTCGAGGTCGGCTTCGGCGGGGAAGATCCGGATGGTGCACCCCCTGGCTACAAAGTTGTTGATGATATTTTGCTTGATCCCGTAGTCGAATGCGGCGATCCGCCAGGGGCCGTCGGACGGGATCGTCTGAGCTTCGCTTCGTGTAACTTTTGTGGCCAGCTCCAGTCCCTCCATGTCGTCCCAGTTCCGGGCTTTTTCGACCAGTTCGTCGGCATTCAGGTTCTCCGAGGAGATGACCGCGTTCATGACCCCTTTATTGCGGATGTGCCGGACCAGGCGGCGGGTATCTACGCCGGTGATACCGACCACCTGATGTCGTTCGAGATACTGCTGCAGGCTTCCGTCGGCCATCGGGTTGCTGTATTCCCAGGAGAATGAGCGGACGATCAAGCCGGCGATCATCACGCGTCGTGCTTCGTCGTCCCGGGCCATTGTACCGTAATTGCCGATATGGGGGTAGGTCATCATCATGAGCTGACCGTAGTAGCTCGGATCGGTGAAAATCTCCTGGTAGCCGGTCATACTGGTGTTGAAGCAGATCTCACCGCCGGCTGTGCCTTTAATGCCGATGGCAAAACCTTCTTCCACCGTACCGTCGGAGAGGGCCAGCAGGGCTTTGTTTTGAGGATAGAGAGTCATGCAGGGTCGGTTGATTTTTTAGTGAGGCGGAAACTATAGGCCAAAAAAAATCCGACTACGGAATCCGTGTCGGATGAGATGGCGTGCTTATCAATGTAGGTGAAGTCGCTATTCAAGCTCCTCATATTGCGCTGATTTCAAATTCTGAAAAAGATACGCAGATCCGAAAAAACTTAAAAGGGAGAGGTGACGATTTTTTTTGGCGGGACTTTAATGCTATTATTTATTATACATGTCATTAAAATGGGGATGCGCAGAGATGAAGAGGCGAATCAACTAATCACATCTGAAGCTCGTAATAATCCATAGGCAGCAACAAGTGATCGTCAGAAGAGAGTTTTTAGAAATGCAGAACTGCCTGACAGATGGCCCGCTATGAATCAAATCATCGTCGATGACGAAAGTCACATATGGGCTTCTGCAATTACTGATCATTTTGAGTACTGTTCATAATCTGGTGTTGGGCTCTAAGGCCTCAAATTGAGTTCACAATGCTATGAGACCTTTCCTTACCTTGCTATTGTGTTTACTTCTTGTTCATTGTTCGCAAGAGTCCGAGCCTGATCGTGCTAAACTTCAAACTCCGGATACGGAACCTCTCAGACAAACAGGATCACCAACACCCCGTAGGTTACCATCGCCAGGCCTCCGGCCAGAATCGCCAGTGGAAATTGCGTATAGACGTGGTCCATCAGGTCACAGCCGGTTGCCAGTGAGGAGAGTATGGTGGTATCGGAGATGGGTGAGCACTGGTCGCCGAAGACGCTTCCGCCAATTACGGCTGCAAAACAGAGGGTGAGAAAGAAGGGATCGGGGACAACGGCCCAGGCGAGCGGAACGGCAACCGGAAAGACGACGGCATAGGTACCCCAGGAGGTTCCGGTAGAGAAGGCGATCAGCATACAGAGTACCATCAGCAGGCCGGGCAGTACAAAGGGCGGGATCAGGTCACCCACCGTATAGATCACAAAGTCTGCGGTTCCGACCGCTTCGGCCACCTCTTTGAGAGTAACGGCCAGAGCCAGGATGATCGCCCCGATGGTGACGCCTTTGCAGCCGTCCACAAATCCTTCGATCGCATCCTGCAGCTTCATCCCTTTGCCGAGTGCAATCAGAAAGCCGACCAGCACGGCCAGCACGAACGCCTCGGCGATGAGAAGAGTCGGATCTTCTCGCCGACCCATAAAAAAGTATGTGATAATGTAAGGGATAATCGCCACGCCCAGCAGAGCCCCGATCGGCCCGAAAAAGTCGATCAGTCCGGGTTTGTAGCCTTCCGGGATTTTACGCTGGGTCAGCTCTTCGGCCGACATCGGAACGGCACCTTCGCGGTCGACTTTACCGGTTTCACGCGAACGTTTGATGGCGGCACGCATCTTCTTGCCGGGAATCCACGGCAGCTTTTCCGTGGCAAAGAGCAGGGTGATGAGAATGGCGAAGATCGCATAGAAATTGAACGGCAGGGCCGTGAAAAAGAAATTGACAGCCTGCTGAGTGGTTTCGAAAAGCGGCAGAGTACCGATCACCAGTCCTCCAACATAGAACGGCCAGACGTTGAACGGGATCAGTGTGGCGGCCGGCGAAGCGGTCGAGTCGACCATATAGGCGAGCTCTTCGTGCGAGAGCTTGTGTTTGTCGGCAACCGGCCGGACGGTTGCCCCGGTGAGAACGGTGCTGATCGTTCCCCCCTGGTGGAAAACCAGACCCATGATCCAGGTAAAGAATTTGGCGGAGCGAGGGCCGCGTACCATCAGGTTGCTGGCCCAAATAGCGAATTTTTCAGCGCCTCCGGTTCGTGTCCACATCCCGATCAGGCCGCCGAGCGCCCAGAGATAGACGACCAGGATAAGGGCAAAGCTTTCGGTGCCTACCGAGGGGATCAGAAATCCCTGGACTATGTTGATCTCGCCGGAAATAACACCACCGAGGCAGATACCGATAAAGAGAGCACTCACTACCTCCCGGGTCCAGAAGGCAAGGATGATAGCCACCAGAGGCGGCATGATCGACCAGATTCCGAAGTGGCCGTTCTTTTCGGGAAAATCGCCGGCAAACCAGACGCCGGCGAGGATCAGGGCGAGAAAAGCGCCGGTGTAGATCCTTCGAACGGTTACGGGATCACTGAACTTTTTTTGAAAATAGCCGGGTTGTTCGGTCATGGTTCAGAAGATGGATGGCCGGACTCGGCTGGAAAATATAAGAAGCCGGTCAAAAAGCAACGATGCTGTTGTGAAAGTTTCCTTCAATGTATTGTTCTGGATTGTCAGTATAGCACTGCACAATGTAGTCATAACAATTTTCATCTGGAACGTCGACCGCGGCCGTTCAACTGTTTCATCAAAACGATACCGAGCCATAAAGCCAGAAATCCGGCAGGAATTTGAATCGCAATATAGAGGACTCCATACATGGCAGATTCGGCAAACAGCCCGACAGATTCGGCGGCAAACGTTGAGTACGTTGTGTAGCTGCCAATAAACCCAACAAGCAGCAGTAACCGGAGTTCCTGGTTCAGATTTCTGAAAATTGTTGAATGATAGAACAGTCCGCCCAGCAGAAAACAACCCAACACATTGACTGTAAATGTGCCGGTTATCAGCAGCGAATCGGCAAGAATATTGAGAATAGCCAGATCGGTCAGATGTCGGGCCGCAGCTCCTGCTGCGCCGCCGAGTGTTACAAGGCCAATTTCTCTCATAACAACCCCCCATCCGTGATTACATGATAGAGGAATGTTCCGAGCAGAAAAGCTGATACGGCCACCAAAATATGCAGAAATAGATACAGGGTGGTTTTTTTCAGGTTATTGCGGGCCAGAAGCAGCGTATCCAATGCGAATGTGGAAAATGTGGTATAGGAGCCTAAAATACCGGTGAGCAGAAACAGGCTCCATTTCGACATTTCCGGCCCGGTTAGAATGAACCAGCCGGATATAAAACCGGCAAGCAGGCAGCCGAGAATATTGACGATGAGAGTACCGGTAAAGATCCGTGAAGGGCCAAACAGATGCAGGGCTGCAAAACCGGTCAGGTAGCGAAGAGCTGCCCCGATCGCACCGCCGGCTGCTACAGCAAGTAGTTCAGGTATCATCTAATCTTTGACTGGTTGCATTTTTTAATGAGCCTGAAAAATCGAATAATAGAGAGCATTAAGGTTCTGCTGAGACCGGCTTGGAGTGAAACTCCTTGACATAGATCCAGTCACCGAATTCCGAATAATCGTAATTGCCCGCATTGGCAGCGATATTGAAGATCACCGGGCGGTCGTTCTTTTCCGGAGCATTCCAGACAAATTCCCACACTACTTTGCGTTCGCCGGTTGGGCTGGTACCGTCCGAAGAGTGCTGCAGGTACTGGATGTCCGGATCGGTGGCGGAGGTGAACATCAGGCGGTCACCCTCGAACTCAAAGGTACCGGCCTGGCTGCCATCTTCAAAACGGGCGGTCATTTGAAATCCGCCGATCCCGAGCCGCTCACTCTCGACGGCCACCTGAAAACGGTGAGCTTTTGCCGGTCGGTAGTTTTCTGTCGGGCCTTCGACCGTCAGGCTGCCCCGCTCGTCGTTGATCTCGTAATCGAAGTGGCAGGAGTGGCAGGTAAGTTCGCCGAACCCGCCGGTCAGGGGGCCGTCCAGCTCTTCGGGATAGAACTCAAAATGGCCGTTCGTATTGCCGTGCGAAAATTGGGCCGAGACTGAACGAGCAGTATCCGCAGAATCAGCCAGCATCAGCCCGGTTGCCAGAGGCAGAAGAAGAGCTGCTGCAAACTGGGTGAAAAATCGGATCATGCTTGTAAGACAGGTTAAGGTTGAGCTGTTATTTAAAAAAACGAACCGCCGCCCGGTTTGCGAAAAAAAACCTCCGGCTTGCCCGCCGGAGGCTAAAGGTAAAAAATTGGCTGATATTCTATTCGCTTCCGGAGATCAGTCCGGATTCGGGATGGTCAGTTGAGCACCATCCGCCCAATGTAACCGGTGTCGGTACCGAACCAGAGTGAGTTGGTTCTTTCATCGAAATCAACGTGCCGAATCGATCCTTCAGCAGAAGGGATCTCAACTTCAGCCACAAACTCTTCTGCACGTGTATCAAAACCGTAAAACCTGACAGGAGTTTGAGCACTATCACTCAACCAGATCCGGTCTTTGTGATCCTTCAGCACCGCATAAAGTCTTGCACCTTCGTTGTAGGGTACCTCCCATTCGTCGACTTCGCCATTTTCGGGATTGTAGCGTCCGATGTGGTTGGAATTAAAATCACCATACCAGACCATGCCGTCGGTGGTGACATCCAGGCGCCGCACACGGGTCTCCTCCCTGGGGAGTTCGATCTCGGTCAGCTCCAGGGTAGCCGGATCTACTGTAGCAAGTTTGTTGGTTCCGAGTAGGGCGATCCATGGACGCTCACCATCGGGTGTCATCCGGATTCCGTAGGGACGGGCGTTATCGGTCGGAACCGGGATCACATGTGCTTCACCGGATTCGATATCGAAAAGACCGACTCCGTTACCGCCTTGTGCTGTAAACCAGATGTTGCCGTCGTTATTAAATGCAAAGGTGTGCGGATCACGGGCGTAGTCGTCATCCATCATATATTTGGTGATTTCACCGCTTGCAGGATCGATTTTTCCGATGTGCCGTGCCCGGTTGCCGGCATACCAGACGATTCCATCATCCGCGACAACCACTGTATGCGGCCCGGCGCCATCTTCCAGGTCAAAGTAGCCGAACTCCTCGGTTTCCGGATTGAAATAACCGATATAGTGAAGCCGCTGGCCGGCAAAGTAGACCGTGCCGTCGGGTGCAACGTAGGGATCCCTTGAACGGGTTTCATCAAACGGGACGTCCCACTCTTCGATAGAGACAATAATATCGGAGTAGGCTTCAGGCTGATCAGTCACAACTTCCGGGTGGTTCACCTCATCAGTTACACTTGCGTGCTTTTTATCAGCTTGGTCTGATTGAACAGACGCAATAGCCACAGCACTAAAGACAAGTAGCAGGAGAATTGAAATTGTTCTCAACATGGTAGTAAAGATTCAGGTTATCAGTTGGTTAGGGCACAATAGTCAGAACACAGTTATTAGTTCAACATTAAAAGTAACGGTGCTGAAGCACTTTTCCGTATAAAATATTGTAAACGTCGGCTTTGAGCTCGGCCTCTTTGGCCTTCCTTCAACATCGGATGGTTCTTTCATCTCTTTAAACTTCGGATAGTCCTGCCATGTTTCCAACTTCGGATGGCTGCCCTTCATCAACGGGTGCAGCCAGTACGGCCAAACAGGGTGAGATAGGTAGAAACCGGTATCGGAAATCAGAAGGAGATCAGAATCAATAATTTGTCATACAGTTTGTCAGAATTTCAGTCCGGGTTTGACATTTTTATCCTTGCCGATGTATAAAATGTCAGTTAATCGTATCCTGGACCGTTTTTAAAGCGGTGGGAGAGGGTTTGATCGATTTGGCACAGGATTTGTCTATTAATTGAATGGGTACCGGATGGTGCCCGATCATCAGTTGTTGTTATGTAAATCCTGTTAAACCAAACAAACATGTAGGAGGTGTTAGCTATGCTGATGAGAAGAACCAACTTTCCGACCATGACAAGAACCCGAACCATGACTCCGAGAACTCTTTCAAACTGGCTGGATGATGTGTTCGAGGATGCTTTTAACTGGGTCGATACCAATGGTGCTTTCATTCCGGAGTTGAATGTCTATGAGACCGACACTCACTTTGAAATTACCGTCGAACTTCCCGGAATGAGCAAAGATGATATCGACATCAGCCTGGACGACAATATTCTGACGATCAGCGGTGAGCGAAAAGCTCATAAAGAAGAGAACGGACGTCGTTATCACAGAGTGGAGAGCCGTTTTGGAACCTTCACCCGTTCACTGCCGCTGCCGAACATTGTCGATACCGAAAATGTGGACGCAACCTATGAGAATGGAGTCCTGGCAATTTCGATCACCAAGCAGAAAGAGAAGGCAGGACGAAAAATCGAGGTTTCCTGATTTCATGAAATAAACAGGAAGCGTCACATTGAGAAGGAGATAGTGACGAAGATAAGGCCGCGCTCAGAAGGCGCGGCTTTTATTTTATCCAGACGTAGTCAATTCGCCTGTCATGTTTCCAACTTCTGATGGTTGCCCGTCAACATCGGTTGGCCGTTTATACAGTCCCTCAATTTTGGACAGTAAGAGTCACAGATTGTTCTTCACCACTGCTGAACTGAAGCCTTACTTCGATCTCGTCTCCCACGGTGAGATTTTCCTGAAGACGGATGAACATCAGGTGAAGCCCGCCCGGTTCGAACCGGAGCGTCGATTGCGGCGGCAGTTCAAGCCGGTCGATCTGCCTCATTCCCATCATCCCCTCTTCCCGTTCATACGATTCGTGGATCTCTGTCAGCTCGGCTACTTCCGATGAGGCACCGACCAGCGTGTCCGCTTCGGTATCGAAATTGGTGATAAGAAAGTAACCGGCGCTCATACCGCCTTCCGATCCGGGCCGCGCCCAGGCACCTTCAATCGCCACACCTTCTCCGTCGAGTAAACCAGTTTGTCTGTCGGCCTCGTCTCGCTCTCCGCAGCCCGCTGCCGCAAAAAAAAGGACCATCAAAAATAGTGCAGAGGCAAACTTGCAGGGGCCGGCAATTGCAGAGCTGGCAATGCAGGAATCGACATTGCGAGAGTTCTCAATGTACGAGTCGATATTACGGAGGGCAGAAGTGCGGGTTTCAATGCGGGGATCAACGGTGCAAGTGCTGGTGTGCTTGGTCATTAATATATAGTCTATGATTAAAGGATTTCTTCCAGGTCTTCTACCAAGATATGAGTGGGAGTCATGCTTCCGCCGTAATCCATCACCAACCTGCCGTCCTCATCAAGAAGCATGATGTTGTCGGTGTGATCGATCAGATAAAAGGGATCGCCGGATTCTGTTTCCCGGCGCTCGGAAATTTCACTTCGGACGCCCGCCATCTCCATCAGGCGCTCCACTTCTGTCGGCTCTCCGGTTAGAAACGTAAAGGGCGGATTGTCCATCCCGAAATTCCGCGCATAGTCGAGCAGTACATCCGGAGTGTCGCGTTCCGGATCGAAGGTGGCGATCACAAACTGGACCTCATCCGACCGATCCATTTCGTCCCAGACCTGATGAAGCCTGGCTGTAATGATGGAGCAAATATCCGGACAGTGGGTGTAGATAAATCCGATCAGCACCGGTGAGCCTGCAAAGTCGTCGGGAAACTGTATATTTTCTCCCTGCTGGTTCACCATCTGAAAGCTTGCCCCGGAGAAACCGGGCTGCTCCTCGTTCTGGGGGGTGCACCCGGAAGTCAGGGCGAGCAGAAGAGCCGCTGTGATCAATATCTTGGCAGGATGAATCATGAGTGTTCAGATAATATTTCGTCTGCCCACGGGCAAACGGGATGGTCAATCATACGAACTTTGCCGGATTTGATGAAACCCTGAGATTACGGTTTCAGTTATAACGTTGAAGTAAAGAGGGACGTATTGCAAAAACGGTTTAGATGACAACTCGTTACACGAATTTTGAAGCTAAACGAATTTTGATCACTTTTTTAGCTGGATATCGGAATCAGAAGTTACTTGAAGTGGATGGCAGGTTGCATCTGGATGGAGCCGTTTTACAGTTTGCTGTACAATTAATGTATCTGTTCTTCGGCTTGATGTTGCGGCTTGCAACGGGGCTGGTATTGTTAGTTGTCGGAGCTTTTTTGCAGCTTCAGGTGGCCGAAGTTGTTGCACAGGATCGCGAGGAAGTAAGCTGGAATGTGGATTTCGAAGGCAATGAAACCTACTCAAGAGTCGTGCTTCGTGATGTGATTGCAACGAGCCGCCCTACGCTGACGCAGAAAATCTTCCGCCGCGTCGACAATCATCTGCTTCGCGAGCAGGAGGTGATGCGCGACGTTGTTCGGCTGGAGCGTTTTTACCAGCGGCGGGGTTTTGACCGGGTGGAGGTCGACTACCGGATCGAGGATCGCCGTAGAGATTGGAAAAAGAGGGTGGTTTTTATGATCGATGAGGGTGAACCGTTACGCATCTCACGGGTTTCTGTCGATTTTAACAGCTCTTCCGAAAGCGAAGAGATCATCCGGGAAAGCCGCGATTTTCAGCGGGCTCTTTCCAGGCATGATTTTCAGCCGGGTGACCGGTACCAAAGTGTGTTAACTTCGGATGTGGAAGGGCTCTTCGTGCAGGCGATGCAGCAGGCGGGTTACGCCTATGCAAACGTAGAGATTGGCATGGAGATCGATCAGCAGGCCAGGCAAGCGGAGATTTCGCTTTTACTCGATCCCGGCCCCCGAAAAACATTTACCTCATTCAATATCATCGGTGATCTGTCGGTCGATGAACGAATTGTCATCCGGGAAACGGGAATCCAGCCCGGCGACACGTTTAGCCGCAGTAAAATGCAGACAGCGCAGCGGGAACTGTTCAACCACCATCTTTTCCGGTTCGCAACCGTCAGTATTCCGGAATCGCCGACAGACAGTACACTGGAATTGACAATGAGAGTCCGGGAGTATCCCCTCCGGTCGGTGGAGGCGTCGATCGGGTTTGGCAGAGAAGAGATGCTTCGGGGACAACTGACCTGGCAGCACCGGAATGTAAACCAGTGGGCTCACCGTTTCAGCGCGTCGGCGCGAGCCTCCTTTATCGAACAGCGCGCCGGTTTTGAATACCTGGTTCCCTACCTGTTTAACACCCGCAGCAGTTTTGTCTCTTCACCCTATCTGCAGCGCCGCATCGAGCCGGCTTTTGAGCTGCTTCGGGTCGGTTTTAACAACAGTACCATCTATCAATACAATCCCAACCTGACCGGATCACTCTCCTATGAACTGACGTTTAACGAGGAGATTTCACGACGAGAAGATGCTGTACTTCCCGATACGGTTCTCAACTTTAATACCGCATCACTTACTATTAGCGGGTATTACAATAGCGGAACGACCCGTGATCAGCAGGGATGGTTGATTCACCCGTTTGTGGAGTTCTCCAGCCTGTTTGACGAGGCGACTTTCAAATATCAGAAAGCTTCGATCGATATGCGCCGCTATACGAGAGTTACATCGAGGATGATGATTGCCAAACGCCTGCACGGTGGAGTGATCCTTACGCGTGAGGATGACTTGCTGCCGGCGGCGATCCGATTCTATTCGGGGGGGACCAACAGTGTTCGCGGGTGGAGCCGCCAAACCTTGGGCCCAAAGATAGCAATTCTGGATGATGAGGGTCGTTTTGATCGTTATGTACCGATCGGTGGCAGGAGTATGTTTAATTTTAATATTGAGATCAGACAGGATCTGAGTGCTCTGATCAGCAATTTTGGAATCGGGATTTTTTTAGATGGCGGCCAGGTGTGGAGATCGGCGCGTAATTTATCGGAACGCCCGGTACAGTTTGGAACCGGCGGCGGTTTGCGTTACAACTCACCGATCGGGCCTATCCGCATCGACGTGGGGTACAAAATCAATCCCGCAGATGAAGACTTGAACCGGTTCGAAGACGTTGATTACAGTTCGGGACTTCATCCCAGAATGAGCATTCACTTCAGCATTGGCCATGCATTCTAAGGAGATTAATCGACTGTGAGCGAAACGACAGATAATATAGAACCTCAAACTCCAAAAGCTGCCTGGAAGTGGCTGGTGGCACCGCTGCTGGTTCTGTTGCTGCTGGCCGGAGTCCGCTGGTTTCTGCAGAGCAATCTGCTGATGGAGACCTTGCGCAGCCAGTTGGTCAAGCAGGCATCCGAGCGTCTGGAGGGGTCGTTAACGATTGGAGAACTGAAAGGCGATCTGCTGTTCGGAGTGACGGTTTCGGAAGTGGAGCTGCACGACATACGGGGAGACCTTGTGGCATCGGTCGACTCGGTTCGAGCTGCCTGGTTTCCCATGAGGGTGTTTCGTCAGCCTCATGAAGTGGAGCATCTGGCAATCTTCGGGCTTCATGCAGAAGCGGTCGAGGATGAAGAGGGGCGATGGAATCTGGCCGGGCTGCTGCCCGACGATCCCGACCGTCCGGAGGATCGGGAGACGGATCGTTACTGGAGTCTCAACCGCATCAGCCTGCTTGCTTCTTCAGCGTCGTTCCGGTCACCTTCGCTGCCGGACGAGCAGTTGCATCTGACGCGCATCGGGCTTTTTGGCAAAATCGGTGTGGATCAGGAGGGCTGGAATGCCGCCGTGCATGACCTCCATGTGACGCTTGTGGAAGGACGACTGGATCAGCCGGTTGAAATGGGAGCCTCGGGTTTTCTGGAGGGGGAAGAGATTACCCTGGAGCACCTGCTGGTTCAGTCGGGTCGTAGTTTTCTGCAGGGACATTTTCGTATGGCAGATGACCGACAACTTGATGGGGGCCTCTTGATTGACCCTTTCTCATGGCTCGATCTGAGGTCGTATAGTGATTTTCCGATGCACCAGGATTTAGATGGAAGCTTATCGCTGGGTGGAGTACCCGGCGACTTTCGAATTGCGGTGGGGCTTCGCGCCGAAGCGATGCAGAAACTGAATTTCGAGGTGAGAATGCATCTGGAGGAAGGGTCGCTGAAATTGAGTGAGCTGGAATTGAATGCAGATCGATTCGACGGGCCGCAGCTGACCGGCCTGGAACAGATGCCGGTGCTGCGTTCGGCCAGGTTGAGGGCAGACGGAGAGGTTTCGCTTGGCAATTGGCGTGAAGGAGAATTGACAGGAACGTTCGAGACGGACACGATTCGGTCCGGACAGACGGAGCTGGATCGTCTCGGGCTGGAGTTCAACTGGGAGGGTGAGCACGCCGAATTGGACCTGACTGTGTTGCGGGAGAATCAGAGTCTGGTTGCAACTGCCGGTGTTACGGAGCTGTTTGGTGAACTGCCTGGCTGGAACCTTGAACTTGAGGGAAGAGAAGTGAATCCGGCTCGTCTGCTGGATCGACCCGGCCTGGAAGGTCAATTCAATTTCGATCTGACGGGGAGCGGACGTGGTTTCAGGCTTGGTGAAGAGCTTTTTACGGCACGGATTGAGCTGTTCGAAAGCCGTTTGGGGGATCAGCCACTCGACCGAATCGATTTTGACGGCCGGCTGTCGGCGGATCTGATTGCCGGCGAAGTGGCCGCGTCGATCGGCAGCGGGCGGATTCTGGCGGATATCGGGATGGAGGCGTGGCAAGAGGTTCCTGAGTATAGATTTAGTGCGCACGTAGAGGAGTTTAATCTTGAGGATCTGCAGCTGCTGGAGCAGTTGCCGACCCGGCTGAATGCCCGGCTGGAGGGTTCGGGCCGGTCGTTCGATCTGGAGACGATGGAACTGACAGCTACGGCCCGATTTGACTCCAGCAGTGTGAACTTCGAAAAGATCGAGACGCTGCGGGCCGATATACAGATTTCAGACGGTTTTGTCGAAGTTCCGTCGGCTGAGCTTGTCAGTCCGGTGGCTGATGCGGCAATCGCGCTGAGGCAGCATATGCTGGACACCCGCAACCCGGAGAATACGTTGCAGGTGGATGCCCAGATCAAGGATTTAATGCCGCTCTCTCCGCTACTCGGGGTGGAGAGTATTCAGGCCACCGGAGAGTTCTCCGGCAGGCTCCATCGAATAGAGGAGGGTGAGCTGCTGTTCGACAGCCGGCTTCAGCTATCCGGATTGGAGTATGATACTCTCTTGACGGCACAGGACCTTGAGCTGAACTCGACCGTCTGGTTGTTCGATGATCCGGAATTTGAGTTGAATCTGGAGATCGGATCTCCGGTATTTCAGGAGATCGAGCTTCATTCGATTTCACTCGCTTCGAGGTCACAGTTGAGAGATCGCCGTCAGCTTTCCGGATCGCTGGAACTCTATTTAAACCGGACCCGCCAGTACAGTCTGTCGCATGAGGCGGAGTATGAACTGGATCTGGATGAACTAAGTGTTCATCTGATTACCTCCCGGCTCGACCTGGCAACCATAGACGGCACGCTGCAACTGCAAGAATCTTTCGGATTAAGCTGGAGTGATGAGACCCTGAGGCTGGAGCCGTTGGCGATGCAGTCGGATGTAACCGATTCATGGATTCGACTCGAAATTCCCCGCCTGGACTCGCTGAACCAGGAAGTTCGTCTTGATGCGGGCAGAATTCACCTCGGCAGCCTGCAGCAGTATATTCTGGAAGAAGAGTATGGAGATGCCTGGCTTAGCGGACAGATCGATTTTCGCAGAACTCCCGGCGATATCGAAACGGACCTCTCCCTGCTGCTTGAAGAGATCAGCTATCGTGAGGGGGAGTTCGACTCACTGAAGGTTGATGTTGGGATTATCGAAAGACGGTTAACGACCCGCATCAGCGGATGGCATGACGAGAGTGAAATAGTCCGGATCGACGGAAACGTGCCGTTCGAACCGGGCGATCCACTTCAGTTCGACGACGAATTTTTTGAGAGGCCGGTGCGCGGTACCATTCAACTCAGATCCATACCGGCCGGCATGATCACAGCATTTCTGGGCGAAGAGCGGGCTATTGATGCGGATGGTAGCCTGACATTCGAATCGGATATTGCGGGTACGGCAGGATATCCAACAATGACTGGGCGGTTGTCCGTAATGGAGGGTTCGATCTCGGGAGTGGCTTTTGATCTGATCGACATGGAGATGGATTACCGGCACGAGTCGGCCGATATTCGGCTCGAAGGCGGTTTTCATGCCCGGGGCAGCAGATTGGCTCAATTTACAGCCCACCTGCCGCTCTATCTTGACCTGAGAGCATTTCAGGTGGATCTCCCCGACGAAGAGGATGAGGTATTCGTTTCGTTCTACGGGGAGGAGCTGGACCTGGCACTTGTAAATGAATTTTTGAGTCCGGACCGCATCCGGAATGTGCGCGGTCGTCTTTCCGGGACGATTGAGCTGACAGGGCCGATCGCCGAACTGGAGCCGAGAGGTGAACTGACCATCCGGAATGGTGCTCTTCGGGTTGTAGATGCGGGAATTACAATCGATCAGATCCGTTCGGATTTTCAGATACAGCCTGATGAAATCGTGATCACAACAGTTACCGGGCGGAGCGGCCCCGGCCGGTTTACCCTCGAAGGAACACTAGCCCTGGAGCATATGCAGCCTGGTGAGCTGAATGCGCGTTTGCGGGCTACTCAGTTCCGGGCGGCCAACTCACCGGATCTCAATGCCGTTGTTGATCTCGACACCCGGCTGAGGGGAACGTTTGAATCTCCCGATTTAATCGGAACCTTGCGAGTCCGGAGCGGATTCGTCAACCTGAGAAATTTCGGTGAACGTGCGGTGGAAGATGTAGAACTGGAGATAGATGAAGAGAGGGAGCGGATCTCTTTTTACGAGCAGCTGGCTGCCGAAGTGAATGTGATCTTCGATCGCCGGTTTTTTATTCAAAACCGTGAATTGCTGGATATGGAGGTGGAGCTGGCTGGCAGCCTCGACCTGATAAAAGAGCCCGGACAGGAACTTGAGATGTTTGGATCGATTGAAGGGGTCCAGGGGTATGCAAGGCCGATGGGTCGAAGGTTTCAGCTCGAAGAGGCGATGGTGAGTTTCCACGGGCCGATACGGAATCCGGATTTGAATATTCGGACACGATACCGCCCTCCGCAGTCCCAGGAGGATATCACTCTCTGGTATATCATCGAGGGGAGTGTGGACGACCCCTCCTTCCGGTTCGATAGCGAACCCTTTCTCGAGTTACAGGACATCATCAGTTATACACTTTTCGGACGTCCGTTTCACGCACTGGACTCCTGGCAGCAGACAGTTTCGGAAGGAAGTCAGGGCCCGGGAGTGACTGATATTGCGCTCGACCTGCTGCTCGACCGGGCGGGAATGATAGCGGCGCAGCAGCTTGGCATCGATGTGGTACAGATCGATACCAACCGTACCGGCTCTGGAAGCACGACGACGGTAAAGACCGGGTGGTATCTGACAGACCGTACATTCTTTGCCATGCTCAACGAAATTGGCGGCACATCACCCAAAACTCTCTTTATGATTGAATATATGCTTCGGAGAAATCTTGAATTGATCGTTACACAAGGTGACGATAGCCGGGAGGGAGTGGATCTGAGATGGAGGTTCGATTATTGATGAAGAATTCCCGAGAAAATTCGGATCCATCGACAGCTGTTGTAACCGGGGCCAATTCCGGGATCGGGTTTGAAATCAGTAAAACTCTTTTTGAGAGGGGGTTCGAAGTCTGGATGCTTTGCCGAAACCGGCAAAGAGCGAAAGAGGCCGCAGAAAGTATTGCTTCGGGAACTGAACCGGAGAGGCTTCGGCTGCTGATCGCCGATCTCGGGATTCAGAGTGAGGTTCGGCGGGCGGCCGAAACGTTTCGAACACAACGAAACCGGCTCGATCTGCTCGTCAACAACGCCGGTATTATACCGGGCAGCCAACGGGAGGAGACTGCTGAGGGAATTGAGAAAACTTTGGCCGTCAATCATCTGGCCCCATTTCTTCTTACATCCGAACTGTTTGAACCATTGAAATCTGCCGGTTCAGCACGTGTAGTCAACGTCGCCTCCGAGGCTCATCGTGCCGGAGAGTTCGATCCGGGGAACCTGCAGCTTAAAACCGGTTATAACAGTACTAGAGCCTATGCCAATACCAAAATGTTCAATATCATGTTTTCGTTTGAACTTCATCGCCGGATGAGCGAGCAGGGGATCACCGTATACGCTGTACACCCTGGAACGGTGCGAACACGGATTGATGCGGGCGGCTCATCAGGGTCCCTTTTTTTATTGCTATATAAGCTTGGAAAACCCTTTATGAGAAGCCCGAAAAAGGGTGCCGAGACTCCTTTGTGGCTTGCGTTGGAGCCTGGGATAGAATCGATGAGCGGCCGTTATTTTCAGGATAAAAGAGTGAAAGAGCCACTTGAAATAGCTCACAACCCGCAGGCCTGTCGCAAACTTTGGGAACTGAGTGAAGAGCTGACCCGAAACGGATGAATATCATTGCGGATACACTTCAGATCTTTGGGTTTCGTTGTTATTTTCAGACTGTAATATTGATGAAAATAGATTTACCGTTTTGATCCTTCGTGTCATCTCATATTTACTCTATCTGCTTATTTTCGGAGCCGTATTGGTTCTGATCCTGGACACGATTGAACCTGCGGAGCTGAGCAGGGGGCCTGCGATCTGTAGTGAGCCGGTAACCTATCATATCGCCGGTATTGATGAACAGTTCGATATCACCAGAGAAGAGTTGAAAGTTCTGATCGACAACTCCGGCCGCTTCTGGTCAAATGCAGCAGGACGTAACTTGTGGGAGTATGACTCGCAGGGAGATGTAGCCGTTTACCTGATTTACGACGAGCGTCAGCAACTGGTTGAGGCTGAACAGGGCCTCTCGCAACAGATTCAGACACAGCGCATGCAGTTCGACCGTTTGTACAGAGATTTTCATCAACAGAAAGAGGCTCATGAAGAGGCGCAAACGGCTTATCGAAACCGGTTGAGCGACTACCAGTCCCGGGTGGAGTCACATAACAGAGAAGTTGAAGAGTGGAACGAACAGGGAGGTGCACCCTCGGACGTGAAACATCAGCTGGAGGAGAGGCAGCGTCTGCTCGAAAAAGAACAAACGGAACTTTTAAACATCCAAAACGAGGTAAACAGAACGGCCGAAAGAGTTCAATCCGTCACTCAACGGATCAACAAAATCCATGAACGAAAGAATGAATTGATTGACGATTACAACAACCGGTTTGCAAGAGAGTACCGGTTCAACCAGGGAGAGTATATCACCAGGGGGAATGAAAGACGTATCAACATCTATCATTTTCAGAGTCGAATTCATCTGCAGCGGGTGTTAACACACGAAATTGGTCATGCACTCGGGCTCGGTCATCTGGAAAGGCCCGGGTCGATCATGTACCCTGTGGTGGAATCAGGCAGCGTCCGGGATGTTCAGTTGTCTGATGAAGACCTGCGTGCAATACAGCAACTCTGCAACCGGGTAACCCGGGGTTCCGATTGAACGATTTTTCATTAGACACAATCTGTTGATTGAACAGGAAAACTCCTATATTTGCTACCCTGTTAAATCTGATCTGGTTACTTGTAAAACTGGATCTGATCATCTGTAAACCTGGATTTGATCTGGATACCTGAATATCTGGATCTGGTTGTCTGATGTGACAGGTTTTGCGGAAGGTACTCTTTATTGACATAATGCCCTGGTGGCGGAATTGGTAGACGCGCAGGCTTGAGGGGTCTGTAACCTAACGGTTGTGCTGGTTCGACTCCAGTCCAGGGCACATTTCAAAACTATAAAGCCTTGCAACTCATGAAGCTGCAAGGCTTTATTGATTTTAAGGATTTGAATATTTGTTGCCCGGTATTCCGGCTGCCGGACCAATTCGTTATGAATGGAAGTTAGAAGGTGATGCCGGCAGTGATGATGAATCCATTGATCTTGTTTGTTATATCAAACGGTTCATCAATTGAGCTTTCATCAAACACATTGCTCAGCCCCAGGTCATAGCGGGCATCTACAAAGAAATTGCCGAACTGAACTCCGCCGCCAAAGGTCAGGCCAAAGTTCAGGTCTTCGAGAAAGTCGCTGATATCCTCACTCTCACCATCATACTCATCCTTGGCATCCAGAAGATAACCTGCATGAGGCCCTGCAATCAGATATGGCCTGATGTCACCATCTATTGGCACATTAAATCTTAGTAGTACCGGCACCTCTACGTAGGAAAGTGTGACTTTGGATTCGAGACCTCCATTCACGTCATCTTTCCCTCCCTTCTGGGTGAAGAGTAGCTCAGGCTGTATCGAGATCATATCATTGATGGCATGTTGATACAATATCCCGGCCTGGAAACCGAATTTGGTATCTGATGACTCTTCAAAAGACATACCATTTCCAGTAATTTCCGTGTCGAATGAGGATAGTGTTGCCCCTCCTTTGATACCGAACTGTGCGAAAGCTTGACTCAACGGAAAGGAGAGTACGATGATTAATAACAGGATAGATTTTGCTTTTTTCATGGTTGGGGGGCTTGGTTCCTGATTGGTATTAAAAAAGCTCTTGTGTATCTCGAACTCATGTGTATCTCGAACTCTTGCAATATGATATGCGATATAGTGCAGCCAAATTGTAGTAGATGTGAGGATAGAGTTGTAATGCAATCTCTATTACAGTGTCTTTCAAATTTTGGTTGTCAGTGTGTAAACTTATCTTCAGGGCAAGGAGCGATCTGTTTTGCAGTTCAACCATGCACAGGTTAAGTCATGTTTTAAATATGGAAACGGATGGCATTAAATAACTCCGCTGCAGCTGAGCCTACTACGAGTATAGACAGGGATGAGATTGTCGAAGGTTTGACCCGTCCTCAAAAAACCTTGCCCAGCAAATACTTTTACGACCACCGGGGTTCCGAACTATTCGAACGGATTTGCCGTCTTGAGGAGTATTACCCCACCGATTGTGAAATGGAGATCATGAGGGAGAATATATCGGAGATTGCCGACCGTCTGGGAACTCATATCGACCTGATCGAACCGGGCAGCGGCAGCAGCCGGAAAACCCGACTGCTTCTGGACCAGATCGACCGCATCAACCGATATTTGCCGGTCGATATTTCCAGCGAATTTTTACAAAGAGTTGCCAATGAGTTGAAACAGGAGTATCCCGGCCTGAAAGTCATTCCGGTGACGGCCGATTATACGCAACCGTTCGAGTTGCCTCTCGACGATTCCGGTGCAAGACGGATCGTTTACTATCCGGGCTCGACGATCGGAAATTTCACTCCCGATAAAGCCCGGGAATTTCTGAAACTGCTTGCAGAGATCATCGGGCGTGATGGAGGAGTGCTTATCGGGGTTGACCTTAAAAAGGAACGTTCGGTTCTCGAAGCAGCTTATAATGATTCCGAAGGGGTGACGGCACAGTTCAATAAAAATTTGCTGCTGCGTCTTCGGAATGAGCTAAAAGCTGACCTGGACCCAGAACTGTTTGAACACCGGGCAATCTACAATTCAGATGAAGGGCGTATCGAGATGCATCTCGTGAGCAGGGAACAGCAGACGATCCGGATCGGAGATGATCGGTTCAGCCTTGAGAAAGGTGAGACGATTCATACCGAAAATTCCTATAAATACTCTCCGGAACAATTTGAAAAGCTGGTCTCAGGCCTCTATGATATCAAACAGGTTTGGAGAGACAGCAGAAATTATTTCAGTGTTCAATATCTTGAACCCGTATAGCCCGATAAAACTTTTACAAATCAAATCCCGGAACTATGTCGAAACCTGCATCGCTGACCACCCAACAACTTGTGGAAATAGTGGAGAATCAACAAGCTCCGCTTGTAGATGTACGCCCGATTGAAGCTTACAACGGATGGCAGTTGAAAGGTGAAGCGAGAGGCGGCCATATACCGGGCGCCAGAAATATTCCTCTTAAATGGACTCGCTATATGGACTGGATCGAAGTGCTGGATGAGAAAGGGATCCGTAAAGAGAGCCCGGTTGTACTGTATGGATACAGCGAAGAGGAAACCGAAGAGATGGCCGGCCGGCTTTATGACCTTGGCTATAAAGAGGTTTCGGTGTACAACCATTTTGTCGATGAATGGACATCAGACCCATCCCGGCGGCTGGAAAGATTGCCGCGCTATAAAGATCTGGTTTATCCGGGCTGGGTAGATGCGCTTGTTTCGGGTGAAAAGCCGGAAGGGATGGAGGGGGATCGATTTGTGATCTGTCATTCCCATTACGATCATATCGAAGATTATTATAAAGGGCATATACCGGGCGCAATACCGGTCGATACCAACTCTCTTGAATCGACGGAAACCTGGAATCGGAGGAGTCCGGAGGAGCTGGAGGAGTCGCTGACGGCCCTGGGTATCGACAATCATACAACGGTAATTCTCTACGGCCGATTTGCATCACCGGATTTTGAGTCTGAAGCGTTTCCAGGTAAAAGTGCAGGCCACCTGGGCGCTATCCGGTCTGCTGCATTGATGCTCTACGCAGGCGTAAAGGATGTAAAGATCCTGAACGGCGGGATCACATCCTGGGAGATCGACGGATATTCAATCTCAACTGAAGAGGTAAAACCTGAACCGGTCGACAGTTTTGGAGCGGAAATCCCGGGACGCCCGGATTTGATGATCGATACACCCCAGGCCAAACAACTTATTGAATCGGAAAAAGGAGAGCTGGTAAGTATTCGGAGCTGGGAGGAGTTTATCGGAAACAGCAGCGGTTACCACTATATCGAAAAGAGGGGCCGAATTCCGGGGGCCATATTCGGTAATTGCGGTAGTGACGCCTATCATATGGAAAACTATCGGAATTTTGACCATACCATGCGTGAGTTTCATGAGGTGGCGTCGGCGTGGAATGACGGCGGCATCTCACCGGAAAAAAAGGTCGCCTTCTACTGCGGAACCGGCTGGCGGGGCAGCGAAGCGTTTATGAACGCCTGGCTGATGGGCTGGCCTCGTGTATCTGTCTACGACGGCGGATGGTATGAGTGGTGCAGCGACCCGGAGAATCCAATTGAAACCGGAAATCCTGAACCATCAAGATTAACGGCTGCGATGGGCGACGAGGAGATGAATTAGACCGGAATGAGTTGTGTTTATTCTCGAACTCGCCATATTGATCATCTCCATTCTGGGGGGAATCTATGCATTGCGGCAGTGGTGGATGGCGTCTGACAAACCGGCTGAACGGCTTGCTGACGGCAGCATACTGCTCAGGTACAGCAGAAACACATTCTGGCTCGGTTTAATCTCTTTGCTGATCGGCGGTTTGATAATCGGTATCGGATTATCTTTTGGTGATTCGATCGAAACGTGGTTCTCCATGCTCCTGACGGGAGTCGCTTTTCTGTTAGTCGGGTTTTGGCTGATGGTTGAATATTTTGGCAGCCGGGTAATCACCAACCAACGATATATCCGGAGGAGGAGTTGGCTCGGCAGCGATCTGATTGTTGACTGGGCCAGGGTGGAAACGGTAACGTTCGCCCCTCGAAGCGGACATTTTGTTGTGCGTGGAACGCAAGGAGAGAAGATCAGGGTTAACAGAATGATGCGGGGCTTCAAAGAGTTCAAGGAGATTCTTGAAACCCAGGTTCCGGATGAGCGATTTGACCGGACATCCATGAAGGATTACGAGAAGCTGGAACGGATTGAGCAGGAGCTTTTTAAAGAGTTGGAGAAAGATTAAATGAAAACGGTAATGATGATTCTGATGGTACTTTTTGCGATGGCGGAGAACGATTCGGCTTCCGATAATAACAACGAGGAGGCAACATTCGGGGCCGGCTGCTTCTGGTGTGTCGAGGCGATCTACCAGAGAGTTAACGGCGTTACAGCGGTAGAGTCGGGATATTCGGGAGGCCATGTTGAAGATCCGACCTATCGCCAGGTAACTACGGGCCAAACCGGCCATGCCGAAGTGATCCGATTGAAGTTTGATCCGGATGTGATCACCTTTGAGGAGCTTTTGGAAGTTTTCTGGCACACGCACGACCCGACAACTCTCAACCGGCAGGGGGCGGATGTAGGCCCGCAATACCGGTCGGTGATCTTTTACCATAACGAGGAACAGAAGCAGGTTGCTGAGACTTCACTAAAAAAGACCGATGCTTCAGATCTTTGGGAAGATCCGATCGTGACAGAAATTTCGCCGCTTATCAACTACTATCGGGCCGAAGATTACCATCAGAATTATTTTAACAACAACCCCAATGCAGGCTACTGTTCGGTTGTGATTGCCCCCAAGGTGCTGAAGTTCAAAAAAGAGTTTCCTCATCTGCTGCAGGAGAGCTTGTAGCCCCCTTCATCAAAACCGGGCTGTTACCTTCATCATAAGATGGCGGCCGGCCTGAGGGAAAAGGTAGTTGAAATGTTGCTCTTCTCCTCCCGCGATCCATCCGAAGGTGTAGCCGTTGCTCACATACTCCCGGCCGAAGAGGTTGTTCACCTGCAGTGAAAAGTCGATCTCACCGATCCACGGGGTTGAACCGGTCGTGTAGCCAAGCTGGAGGTCGTGAACCATATAGGAGTCGATCGACCGGTCCGGGCTCTGGGTATTGTCGAGATATTGCTGCGATACGTAATTGGAAGCGACAGATGCCGACCAGTTTCCTATGCGATACCGCAGAATGGAGTTGGCAATCACAGAGGGCGAAAAGGCGATGTCGGTATTCTCAAACACCACAGGCTGCTGTCCTCCCTGGTCGAAATCGTCCATCCAGCGAGTGTACTCCGGAATTTTATTGCGGCTGAAGGTGGCGTTGGCCAACCAGTGAAGGTTTTCGGTGAGGTTTACCTCGCCGTGAAGCTCAATTCCGGAACGGTAGCTTTCGGTGACGTTTTCACGAACATATGCTCCCACATCGTTCACAGCACCGGTCAGAATCAGCTGATCTACGTAATACATGTAGTAGAGGTTAACGCCGGCGCGGTACCAGTCTCCGACGGTCTCGAAACCGGACTCTGCATTATAGAGGTGTTCCGGATCGGGCCTGCTTTCCGGCGTCGACTCCACGTAGTCTCGGCGTGTCGGCTCTTTGCTTCCCGCACTGAACGAGGCGAATGCGCGGCTGTTGTCGCCAATTCGGTAGACCAGACCGAATTTCGGGTTAAAAAAGTCGAGCCGAACCCGCTGTTGAAGTTCGGTGATCTGCTGATCGTTCTGCTCATCGACTCTCAGCCCGAGAAAACGATAGGTTACCGTCCGGTGCTGCAGATCGAGATAGGCGTTCAGATTGTCGGTAAAGTAGTAGTTGATCTTCCCGTAAACATTGAAATCGGTCTTGAAACCGTTATTGTCGTAATAGCGCTCTTCATGCTCACTCTGTCCGGCAAAACGAGCCCAGATCACCTCTCCGAAGTGGTCTCCGTCGTACTCATTGTAACCTCCGCCGACCGTCAGATTCCAGCTTTCGCGGCTCCATTCGCCGGAGACGATCGCACCGTAAAAGTGGTTGTCCAGCCAGCGCCGGCGAATCAGGTCGCTGGAGCTGATCGTCTCACCGCCGATCTCTACAGGTTCGATACCGTAGGTCGAAAGGTTGTCATCATCTCGAAACTGCTCAAAATAACCACGGCCCCGGGTGTAGTGGAGAGAACTGTTGAGAATCCACTCGTCAGAGGGCCGGAACGAGTAGTGAAGCTGGTAGTGGTCCTGCTGATAGTTGTCGACCTGGTTGTCGTAAGTGAATTCGTTAAAGCGGCGGTTACCCAGATTGTCCCTCAGCCGATCGGCCTCCTCCGGCCCGAGAAAAAGGCCGCTGATATGTTGTTCGAGCTGTTGGGCGTCGTTGTTGAGAATCGGTTCGGGTACCCCGTTCCATGCCTGATAGGTTATTTCGTGGCCGGAAAAGATGTCGGCCTTCAAAAGGCTCCGTTCTCCGTGGCGGGTGCCGGAAAGGTAGAATGACCTCAGGTCGGAAAAGGCACGGTCGATATATCCGTCCGACTCGATTTTGGAAAGCCGGCCCTCGAACTGCCACCCGTCGCCGACCCGGCCGGAACTGAGAAGTACATTATATTTCTGTGTATTGAACGAGCCGATTGTTGTATTGACTTCTGCGTACGGCTGTGTCTCCATCCGAGCAGTCTGGATATTCATGGTGCCGCCGAAGGCTCCTGCTCCGTGAGTTGAGGAACCGACACCACGCTGAATCTGGATATTGTCGACCGACGATGCCAGGTCCGGCATGTTGACCCAGAAGACTCCGTGCGATTCAGCGTCATTCACCGGAATGCCATTGATCGTTACGTTGATGCGGGTCGGGTCGACGCCACGGATTCGAACACCGGTATAGCCGATGCCTGTCCCTGCATCGGAGGTGGCGACTACCGAAGGTGTGGATGCGACCAGAAACGGCATATCCTGCCCGAGGTTGCGCTGCTCGATCTCCTGGCGGGAAATATTGCTATAGGAGATCGGGATCGATTCATCGGCACGCAATGCCTGAACAAACACTTCGCCTGTCTGGATAACATCACGGCGCAGCCGGATCTCCAGATCGGTCACCTCGCCGATCACCTCCACACGTTCAGTTTCATATCCGAGGAAACTGACCAGCAGATAGTTGTCACCGCCATCGATCAGGGTGAGTGAGAAACGTCCCTCTTCGTTGGTGGCGGTGCCGTGATCTGTCCCTTGCTGGACCACATTGGCACCGGGGAGAGGCCGCAGCGTTTCGGCTTCAAAAACCGTTCCCGAAACGGTGACAGTCTGTGCCTGTAGAATTGGTACAGAAGAAAAGAGAACCAGTATCGGTAAAAGAAGATAAAGTGGGAAATAAGTTGTGTTAAACATCAGTGTATCCTCCATCTTATGGATTGACTGCCGGGCCGGGCTTACAGATGCCTCGACTTTCGGTCAGATAGTATAAGAGGAGGAGGTAAACTTGCAGTTCTGAACTGCACAAAGAGTGGCAATCCAGGTTTCCCTTCGCCGGTATTATCCGGATCAGGTAATCAGGGTATGATCTCAGCCCGCATATGCAAGCACCCCCAACCTTCGGTTGAATGTGTCAGTACGTGGTTGCCAATCGTGCCAAATATTGATTTGGATGCATATTTCTACTCGATCGACAACAAGACCCAAGATAAGAATCCGCCGCTTCAGCTTCAAAGAAAATAGCTGGGCACCGCAGTATTTCGGTTGCTCAGAACAAAGGGCTGTGGGACGGAACTTAGGCAGAATACCCGGCACCGGCGAATTGATCACGATTGGCGGGTTAGATGGAATTTCGTATCGTTAATAAATGGTGCTGCTCTGAGGAATATCGGTACCTGATAATTTACAAATCAAAGAGTTACGCAAACCGATGCCGGAACCCAGTTACCTTTCAACCAATGAGATCTGAAAGCCGATGCCCAACCATCCCGCTTATTTTTCAAACACATTTCTGTTGGCAGCGTCCACTCTGACGATCTTGCTGCTGGCCTCTGCCTGTCAGAAACCTCACCATCTGCCGCCTGTCCCCGAAGGTGCCGAAGCGATCTCCCTTCTGGGCGACACTCTCAAGCCGCTGGACCTGCCTGAAGAGACCTATCAGGAATACAGTGAGAACCTGGAACAGGCTGTTGCCAATTACAGGCTCGACCCGGAAGATCCCGACGCCATCATCTGGCTTGGCCGGCGACTCGCCTATTTGGGGCACTATCGGGAGGCTGTTCAGACCTTTACCGAAGGGATCTATAAATTTCCGGAAGACCCCCGAATGTATCGCCACCGCGGCCATCGATATATCACACTCCGGCTTTTTGATCAGGCGATCGAGGATTTTGAAACTGCAGTAAGCCTGATGCGAAACCAACCGGATGAGGTGGAACCGGACGGGCTTCCCAACCCATACGGTGAACCGCGCAGCACTCTGCACACCAATGTCTGGTATCATCTCGGCCTGGCTCACTATCTGAAAGGGCAATATTATGAAGCGGCCGAAGCGTTTCAGCGTTGTGTGGAAGCATCAACCAACGACGATATGCTGACGGCCGCACTTTACTGGTACTATATGGCCGAACGGAGAGCCGGGCTGGATGAACAGGCCGGAAGATTGCTCGATCGGGTGGAACCGGAAATGGATATTCTGGAAAATGATACTTACCACAAATTACTGCTGGTGTTCAAAGGCTATTTCCATCCCGACAAACTCCTGGGAGAGGCTGATGAAGCCTTGCAAAATGCAACAGCTGCCTACGGGGTCGGTAATTGGCACTTTATCAACAGCCGGGAAGAGGAGGCTTTTGAACTGTGGAACAACATTCTGGAGGGGGGACATTGGCCTGCATTCGGGTATCTGGCCGCCGAAGCGGAATTATATAAGCTGAAAGCTGATAGCTGAAAGCTCAAAGTGCGTTGGTTTCCTGTGTTCACCGCTAAAATATTCAAAGGGCCTTCTGGTACAGGAGCGTTTCCGGGTTTATTGCTTCTGGAGTCTACCGCTCCCCTGGTGTTCGCGGCCGAGAAGGGAGTTTATTTGAGGTAGAGGATTATTTTCCTGACCGCCCTGTTGAAGGAATTCGCTGATACACGGCCCGGCAAATCAAACGACTCTTTTTCTCTGCTTTCGCGAAGGGTTTCGGGCCGGGCTTGCCGAAAGACAGTGGCGGGCCGGATCGAATTCAAAAGTGATCATAAAAATTCACTCAGAAGCT
>SLKI01000035.1 GCA_007134695.1 Balneolaceae bacterium | reverse complement strand
AGGGGCTGAACCGGGCCGATCTGGTAGTAACAACAGGCGGCCTGGGGCCGACTCACGACGATGTCACCAAAAAGGCGGTGGCCGATCTGTTTGATGCGGACCTGACGGTCGATCAACGCGTGCTCAGCCATGTAAAGGAGATCTTTCGCCGGCGGGAATTGAAAATGACGCCGTCGAACCGGGAGCAGGCATTGATTCCTCAAGGCTTCAGTGTTTTGTTCAATAATAAAGGGACTGCTCCCGGCCTCTGGCTCGGCAGGGAGGGCTCGGCGGCTCTGGCGATCCTGCCCGGAGTTCCCTATGAGATGCAGTATTTGATGGAATCGGCTGTAAAACCCGCTATCAGAAAGCGATTTCCCGATCGCAGCTACCAGGTAACCCGGTACCTGAAAACGGCTGGAATCTCCGAAAGTCAGCTCAGTGAACGTGTGATCGGAGATCTGGGCTCATTTCTGAACAACGGAATCGGCGTCGCCTATCTGCCGAGCCCATCGGGAGTGACCATACGGGTCAGCCGGAGCGGGGCGGACCTGGAGCTTGCTAAAAGCGAGCTCGATCCGGTGATCCGCCACATCAAACAGAGGGCGGACGGATTGATCTACGGAGAAGGGCGGGATTTGACGTTGAGCGAAGTGGTGGGCGGCCTGCTTCGGAAAAGAGGGCTGAAGATCGCTGTTGCCGAAAGCTGCACGGGCGGATTTGTCTGTAATGAATTGACCAATATTGCGGGAAGCAGCGACTACTTTCCAGGGGGAGAGGTTGCCTACGATAATGAAATTAAAGCAGAACGGCTGGGAGTGGATCCCGGGACGTTAAAACGGTACGGGGCTGTCAGCAAGCAGACTGCTTTGGAGCTCGCCGACGGTGCCGCAAGGCAATTTCGGGCCGATATCGGAGTTTCCACGACCGGAGTTGCAGGCCCGGGCGGCGGAAGTCGGGATAAACCGGTCGGCACAGTCTGGATCGGTTTTCGGTTTGATGAAGACCTGTTTGCGCTCAAAGCACGATTTACCCAAGACCGGCTGGTCAACAAAGAACGTACGGCGGCAGTTTTGCTTGAAACGGTAAGACGGTATCTTATGCAGATTGAACCCTATCCCTACGACCTGAAACCCCAAGGACGTTGATCACGATCCTGCTGATAATCGGTATGTTGACCTCATTGCCGCCGGTAGATCCGGAGATAATGCTGCCCGTCGAGCCGGATACGCCGGGCCTTGAAATAGTGATGCGGGATACAATTCCGCCCTCCCAGCCGGATACACTGGACCTGAAGGTCATAAAACCCGATACAATTCCGCCCGCCCTGCCGGATACACTGGAAAACGGCTCAATCATTCGGAATGACCAGGATCCGGAAGAAGAGGAAGATGAAGAGGATGAGCTGGAGGAGATTGCAGTCTGGCCGGCCGACTCCGTTCCCGGTTACACCACCGTAGAAACCGACAGCACACTGCGCTGGTTTATGGCACTCAACTGGTCGGAGCGGCTCAACCGCCAGCCGGGCGTTATCACCTATCGCCTCGGAAGATTGGGTCACCCCGACGGAATCGACATCTACAGCTACGAAAATCGACATCAGAGGCTGCAGATGAATGAGATGGATCTTGGTGATGCAATTACAGGACAAATCAACTGGAATCGCCTTCCGATCCACAAAATTCGCACCATCGACACGGACGACCGTTCCTATGCCTATCAGGCCGACCTGAAGCTCAGACAACACTATCTGGTTGAACCGCGTACTTACCTTAATTTTGATGAAGGGAGCCAGGATTATCGCAATCTGGAATTTGCCTTTTCACACAATTTACGGCCGGCAACCAACGTCGAGCTTTCCTACTGGGATCGCCGGGACGGTACCCGCTATCCAAGGGATCGAATGGAGGGTAGTCAGATCGTGGCCAAAGCAAGGCACCATTTAAGCGATCATACAAAAATTCGTGCAGGACTGATCAACAATTCGCTGGATCTGCATCAATCGTTTGGATACCAGATGACAGGTCTTGATAACTATCCCTTCAACCCTTTTATCGCACTTGCAGTAGAGGGCAGTGCTGCGACCGAACATTCGACCCGCGATCTCTATCTTCAACTTCTGCAACGCTCCGACAGAGACGGCCCGGCCCGGCGGATGGCCGGGATCAGCTATCAGACCGACCGGCGCGATCTGCGCTACAGCCGTGATACCACCGCCTACAATATGAGAGACGCTGCCTTGTATGCCTGGCAGGAGCTGCAAGCCGGCCCGGCACGTCTGCGGCTGCGCGGCTCATTGCATGGGCTGCATGACCGAAACGGCCTTTCGATGAACGAACGTACTTTTTTCAGGGGAGAAACATCCGCCAGTGGAGAAATCGCCCTTACAAACCGTATGACTGCTCGGCTTTCCGGTCGCCTGGAGAGTCGGAATGACGGATTTGGCGGGTATGAACTCTCCGCCTCCGGTGAGATTCGCCCCTGGCGGGGAATGAGGGTAACCGCATTTGGCGGACAGGGTTCAACGATGCCCGACCTGCAGTCTCTCTACTGGAATTCAGTGGAATATCAGGGAAATCCCGATTTGAGCAATGAAAGCGGAGCATTCGGTGGCGGTTCTTTGGTGTTGGGAGCCGAATCGACCTTGTCGTTTGGAATTCGTGGCGATATCCGCCGGATCGAATACGGAATCTTTCTGGGGCCGGACAGCTTGTTTATTAATGCCGGAGAGTACCGAAACCGGTCGGGGAATATTTGGCTGAAGCTCGATTCGGAGCGGTTTGAAGGAGAGATTTCGGCCAGTACTCAGCGATTTGAATCCGGATCTCCCCACCCGGTTAACCGTCTGCTCGACGACGGAGGCGACCGCATTTGGCTGAAAGGCCAGCTGTTCTGGAAAGATTACGTTTTCAGCCGCGCCGCTTTTGTCAAGGCAGGGGTTTCCGGCATTCTCTCACCCCGGGCCTACCGGTCGCAGGAGTTTGTCGAACCGCTGAACAGATGGCAGCACGGCAGTGATATGCGGATGATTCCGGAATATCATCGGCTTGATGCGGAACTTTCGGCGCGAGTTCGCTGGTTTATGGTTTTGCTGAGAATGGAAAATGTGCTTGATAGGGTGAATCAACTGGGCTACTTTGAAACCGACAGCTACCCTATGCCGCCCCGGAGATTTATATTCGCTTTCCGGGTGGTGTTTATGAATTAAGCTGAAAGCTGATAGCTCAAAGCTGAAAGGGGCTGAAAGCTGATAGCTCAAAGCTGAAAGGGGCTGAAAGTTTATGGCTGGGAGGTTGCTGGGCCTGGTGTTTGATGGATATTTACATGGTTTAAAACTGAATTGACGGCAGATGAGTTTCCGATATATCATTAAAGAAGGGTTCGCCGGGCTGAGCAGAGCCCGGCTGGCGGCATTTACATCGATATTCTCGTTATTTATTGCGGTATTTCTGATCGGCCTGATGGTTCGCGTTGGCATGAACGCCTATGATCTGGCTCAGGTCCTGCAGCAACAGGTGGAGGTGGAGGTATTTCTGGAAGAGCTGGACGGGGAGTCGACCGAAGTGATCCGCGAAAGATTGAATCAGTTCGATTTTGTCGAATCTCTAACCTATATCTCCAAAGACAGTGCTGCTGCCATATTTCGTGAAGAGTTCGGGCTTGGCGGCGAATCGATGGCCAGCCTACAATTTCTCCCTGCATCATTCCGGCTGACGATTCATCCCGACACGGCGATCGAAGAAGTTGACAGCGTGGTTCGGGACCTGGAGGAGTGGGAGGGGGTCGACGAAGTGAAATTCAACCTGGCGCTGATGCAGATGCTGCAATCCAGAATTGAGATGACAGCTTTGGCGGGCGGGACACTGGCTCTGCTGGTGATCCTGGCGGCGATTGTGCTGGTCTACAACACCATTCGTCTGACGATCTATTCAAAACGGGAACTGATCCGTGCTATGAAACTGGTGGGAGCAACAAATGCCTTTATCCGACGACCGTTTCTATTCGAGGGATTTCTGCAGGGAGTGATTGCCGGGTTGTTCGCATCTGGATTGATTTATGCGCTCTTTACCTGGCTGGTACCGACATATCTCCCACAGCTCGACGTTCTGGGTTGGCCGTTCGGTGAGTGGTACTATCTGCTTGGAGGTATGATGGGGGCCTCTATCCTGATGGGTTGGTGGGGAAGCCGCTGGGCGGCACGAAAATTTATCCGGCGGACAAAGGTGTATATATGAGTTTAAAGCTGAAAGCTGAAAGCTGAAAGGGGTTCAAAGCTCAAAGCTGAAAGCTGAAAGGGGTTCAAAGCTGAAAGCTCAAAGCTGAAAGCTCAAAGCTGAAAGGGATTCAAAGCTGAAAGCTGAAAGGGGGGCGGCTGTCGGCAGTACTGATCTAAAAAACTTGTTATCAGGACACTTACCGGTCCTATTCAGCGGTTTTTTTGATCGATTTGATCTTGTCTCCTTCCTTTTTTCTTCTCTCGCAGGCTTCCGTATCGTTGCAGGTACCGAATAGATGGAGTGAGTGCCCGGAAACACTGAAGTCATGGATCTCTTCCATCATATTCTGTATCTCCAGGATTCGGGGGTCACAAAATTCAATCACCACTCCGCACTCTTTACAAATCAGGTGGTCGTGCTGCTGGTACGCATAAGCTCTCTCATAGTAGTACTGATTTTTTCCGAACTGTTGACGCAGGACCAACCCGCACTCGACCAATAGCTCCAGGGTGTTGTAGACCGTTGCTCTTGATACACGAGTACCGGCATTTTTCATATTGAAAAAGATATCGTCCGCATCAAAATGACCGTCTGATTTGTAAATTTCTTCGAGTACCATAAATCTTTCGGGAGTTTGCCGCTGATTTCTCTCCTTGAGATAGGTTCTGAAGATCTCTTTAACCAGAATGATGGTCTCTTCTTTTGCCGGATGGGCCATATCGGTCACCGCTGATGGGTTTAACTCCAAAAATTTGTTGTATATAACGAAGTTCGAACCAACAAAAATATAATCATTTTATGGATTCATTTATACAGTCGTTCCGATCCGTGCTGAGATGAGAGGAGAGGGAAACCGTACGACTTTTCAGGCCATTTCGCCGCGAGCCTTGATAAATGAACGAACTCCGAGAACCAAAAACACGATGCAGAGAATAGCCATCAGTGCCTGCGAGTAGGCGGCCGCCGGTCGTTCAAGCGTTTCACCGCCGATCGCACCAAAGAGACTCATCAACCCTCCAAATGACCCGGCGATGCCGATAATAGCCAGCAGCATTGCCGCATGCATCGAATGTTTGCGTATATCTTCGCTTTTATCGGCCACAAAACCCAGGGCAAAGAAGATCAGACCGAATAGAGCGGGTATAAATGCTGTAAAGTGTTCAGCACCGGTACCCAGAAAGGATGCCAGGCCGAGAACGATTAAAGCGATTCCAAGTATTTTACTGTATTTGGACACGGTGATGTTGTTCTGAGTTCAAGATTTATTCGGCTGCCACCATTCTGTTCAAGACACCTTCGAGCTTCTCGACAAACTGGTCGATCTGCTCCAGATGGTTACTTTTCCCAAAACTGAGCCGAATGCTGCCGTTGGCAAGCTGGTCGTCAATACCGATACCTTTGAGGACGTGAGATGGTTCTACAGCTCCGGAGGTGCAGGCGGAACCGTTCGATGCACAGACGCCCTCAATATCGAGGTTGAGAAGCAGCATCTCGCCGTCGATCGGTTTCTCATCGGAACTTTGAAAGCCGATGTTGATAATGTGCGGAACCCCGCCTTTCTCCGGGCCGTTGACCTGGTATCTGTTGCCCAGGGCCTTGTCGAGCCTCTCTATCAGTCGATTCCGGAGTTTGACAAAGAGCGACCTGTGGTCGTCCATTTCGGCGACGGAGAGTTCGAGTGCCTTGTGCAGGCCGACGATTCCCGGGATGTTGGATGTTCCACCTCTTCGTCTGCGTTCCTGGGAACCGCCCGTCATCCAGGGAATCCAGGGGGCTTTGCTGTTCAGATACATCACACCGATCCCTTTGGGTCCGTAAAACTTGTGGGCACTGATGCTGGCGAGGTCGAGTCCCAGCTCCTTCATATTTACCGGAATCTTACCGACACTTTGCACACAATCGGAATGAAACGGGATTCCGCGCTCCCGGCAAACTTCGGCTATTTCACCCACCGGGTTGATGGTGCCCAGCTCATTATTGACATGCATCAGGCTGACCATTGCCGTCTTGT
>SLKI01000076.1 GCA_007134695.1 Balneolaceae bacterium | reverse complement strand
ATAAAAATTCACTCAGAAGCTCGGAAAGAATTTTTGAAGCTTCGGAATTTTACGAAGAACAAGTGGTTGGTTTGGGTGATGAATTTGCGGCGAAAACCGGGGTACTGGAAACGTCGACAAGAATAAGTATGGGTCTGATGTGTGCCAATCCCGTTACTCCGCTCAAGGGCCCCCTCGACAAAACCCCTTCACAGCCGTCCGCAGTCGAGCCGCTGCTATTAGCGTTTTACGAACGCACTTTCAGCCTTCAGCTTTCAGCTATTTACTTCAGTAGACTTTCAGCTCCTACTCCCCCGCAAAGAACACGGCATTCACAAAAAACAGCTTGCCGTTCTCCCAGAACCCGCGAAAGAGCGGATCGTCGATCAGATAGGCGACCGATCCGCTGCCCATCGACTGAAATCCAAACGTCAGAGAGTGCTCCAAAGACTCCTCAGCTTTATGGCCTACAAATCCGCTCATATGAGCGTTCGGCCGGGCTGCGCCCACATTCCAGCCATTTTCGAGGTAGCGGTACGCATCAGCACTAAGCTTAAGTGAGAAGTACTCTTCGTCGTAACCAAATGCCAGGGGATGAGAATTATCGAGGTCAATCCGAAAAATGGAACCCCGATTGGCTTGCCGAACGGCTTCACGCTGTCGGTCATCATATCGTCTTAACAGTTGTTCCGGATCGTCCGCAGACCCCTCATCTGCCTGGGCAAGTGTGATCTCAAATCCGTCGATCCCGGAAAGGGCACGGTTGGCATTTCCAAGGGCTACAAGACGGCCTCCTGATCTCACCCAGCTTCGAAGCCTCTCCTGGCCCGCCTCATTCAGGACCCCGCGATAAAATCCGGAAGGGAGAATCAATACATCAAACGGGTCCAGGTCGGCTTGCAGAAACCGATCGGTATCGAGCACCGTAAGCGGATAGTGAAGCTGTCTGTCGAAAAAGTGCCAGACTTCTCCGGCTGATGTAGACTGAGTACCCTCGCCCATCAGCATAGCTACTTTTGGCGTTGTCATCAGCGAAACGTCGGCGCTGCCAAAGTCGGCACCCGTTTCTACAAAACCGGTTTCGGCCCGGTGAAGAGCTCGATGGTGTTTCTGGGCTTTTTCGGCTACGATCCGGTCAAGGGAATCGAGCCGCTGATTACCGGCTCGCGTTATTACCAGAGTTCCTCTGTCGTAATCCTGGCCGTCGAGGGTGAATGGGACGGTCGAAAAACGTACCTGAACCCCATTCTTCAGGATATCAGCGAGAAACCGGGCATCATCCATTGTTTGCCAGCGAACGATGTAGGCGTAGGGGGCGTCTGCTTCTCCAAACTCTTCATACCTGCGATAGTCGGCTGCCGAAATCGTCTCCTGCGGTCGAATTCGGGAGTCGAGGGCAAATCCGTCGAGGCCGAAACGGTAGTGTGCTTCCCAGGCGGTGATGTCGTAGGTTAGTGAGTCGACCAGAACGGGATCGGGCTCGAACAGTACCCGAACCAGCTGCGATTGTGGCTGATAGGCACTGATCACGATATCATCCTCTTGCACCTGAACCCTGCGGGTCTCTCCGCTTCTGTAGTCGTATCCATCTGCACTACGATTTGTACCGGCTCTTCCATAACGGATCTTCTGATCGTCAAGATAGGAAAGAAGCGCATGGATCCGGTCCGGGTGGTTGTCTGCCTTGACGATGAAACTCTCATACTCTCCGTCAGGGTTGTTGATCGCCCTGTGGAATTGAGACCGAAATTCACTGATCACCCGTCGCGAGTGCTGAGAGGTAATTTCGACTGTTGAAAGACCGGTTACATGGTGGCGGGTCAGCCGATCGGCCAGTGTCAGCGTATCACCTTCGGGCGTGATGATGCCCCGTCCCGCCAGGCTGTGTCCGGCTTGCTCATAGGTCATGCCGATCGCACCGTTAAAGGTCGGCCAGGTGTCGCCGTAGCTCGGGTAGAAGAGGTCAAAGATCTGGCGGGTAAAGTAGAGCCATCCTTCCTGGTCGAAATAACGCATATGGTTTTGACCGATCGTGGTCTGAAACTCTCTTTGCCAATCGGTTATTGCCAGGTGAAACGGCTCGGCAGCCGGTGCAAAATAGTAGGGAGCTGTATAGCGCTGTTCATGGAAATCGACGTGTACATGCGGCATCCAGTCCTGGTAGATTTTGACACGTTGCCGGGTTTCTATCTGGGTTTGCCATGCCCAGTCGCGGTTGAGGTCGAAGTAATAGTGGTTGGAACGCCCTCCCGGCCAGGGTTCATGATGCTCGCGGGCATCCAGTAGGGGATTGAAGTCGACCCCTTCCATCTGTTTGTACCAGTAGACATAGCGGTCTCGGCCGTCCGGGTTGAGCATCGGGTCCAGAATGACAACGGTGTTGTCGAGCCACCGCCCCGTTCGCATATTGTAGGGGTTGGCCAGCTCATATGCTGTTTTCATCGCCGCTTCGGAGCTGGACGTTTCGTTTCCGTGGACATTATAACTGAGCCAGACGATCGCTTTTTGAAGGTCGGTGGGGTCTCCATCCTCGAGGCCGGTCATGCGAAGATTATTGAGTCGTATCTCTTCGATGTGATTCTGATTGTCGCTGCTTGTAATTACCAGATAGACCAGCTCTCTTCGCTGATAACTCTCTCCATAGGCGCTGATGGTAACGCGGTCGGAGTGTTCGGCAAGGTGATTCATGTAGGAAAGAACCCGGTGATGAGGCGTATATCGTTCCCCCAGTTCATATCCCAGAAACTCAGCCGGTGATTGGAGGGCATCGGAGCGGGCCAAATCAGCATTGTCCGCGGTTCGGCCTTCATCAGACAGACCGTTCAAGGCCTCGATGGAGCCCACATCAGAATGATCTGCCGTGGGTGGATGGTGGCCGGTTGCCGGTTCGAAGATCAGAATAAAAGCAATCAGAAATGTTAAGAGAAACGGAACAGTTCGAGTCATTGCAAGAGTTGTAATGGATTAAAAAGCCGAAAGGTTGAAAATGTACAAATTTAGTAGTTTTGCATCCATTGAATGTAATACAAAAACCTAAAGGATATGGCAGATAACAAGAATATTGCCGAACGGCTTCGACAGGTTCACACGCTTATGCTGCTAGCCGGTGAGAATCGGTTTCGGGCGATAGCGTTCGACCGAGCTGCTCAAACGATAGAAGGGCTGAGCGAGCCGGTTGATCATTATCTGGAGAGCGGTACGCTGACCGACCTGAAGGGGATCGGCAGCTCCATTGCAGAGGATATTCGGTTGTTTTCGGAGACCGGTTCGATGCCGGTATTGGAGGATCTAAAAGAACGAGTCCCTGACGGGCTGATTCGATGGCTCGACATATCCGGACTGGGTCCAAAAAACATTGTCAAGATTCACAAAGAGCTTGGAATTACCGAGGTGGAAGAACTGGCTGATGCATGCCGCGACGGCCGGGTTGCCGCGCTGCCTGGCCTGGGAGAGAAGTCGGCAGAGAAAATTCTCAAATCGATCGAATGGCTTCAGCAGCATAGTCAGCGCTGTCTGATCAGCGAAGCCCGTGAGGTTGCGCTTCCTCTTCTGGAGGTTTTGAAAGAGGCTGGAGGAGTGCAGCAGATCGAAGTAGCCGGATCGCTGCGAAGGTGGAATGAAACGATCGGGGATGTGGATCTGCTTGTGGCAGCGGATGAGGTGGATAATTCAGCTATTTTTGATCGTTTTACCGGCCATGAGATGGTTGTTGAGGTTCTCGGAAGGGGTGAGACAAAAAGTTCGATCCGAACCGAATCGGGGCGTCAGGTGGATTTGCGGATCGTTAATCCCGAGCAGTTTCCGGCGGCACTGGTTTACTTTACCGGCAGCAAGGAGCACAATATCGTTTTGAGGCGGAGGGCGAGGGAGCGTGGCATGGTGCTCAACGAATATGGCCTGTTTCCGGCCAATCAGGATGGTGATGCCGATTCAAGCCGTCCGATGGAATTATCATCCGAAACGGAACTCTACCGGCATCTGGACCTGGCCTGGATTCCGCCGGAGTTGAGAGAGGGTCGGGGTGAGGTGGAATACTTCGAATCTCATGAGGAGATGCCGCTTGTAACGCCGGAAGAGGTCCGGGGCGTTGTTCATCTTCACACTACCTGGAGCGACGGGAAGCAAACGGTTGAGCAGATGGCCAGGGCGTCGATCGAACGAGGCTACACCTATATGGGGGTTACCGATCATTCTCGCTCGGCGGCCTATGCGGGGGGATTGTCGATCGATGAAGTGAAAAAGCAGTGGGATGAGATCGACCGGGTCATTGAGAAGTTCTCATCAGAAGGGATCGAGTTCACCATCTTCAAGGGGATCGAATCGGATATCCTGGCAGACGGTTCGCTCGACTACCCGGATGACCTGCTTGATGGATTTGATTTTGTGATTGCAAGTATCCATCACGGAATGGATATGCCGAGAGAAAAGATGATGGATCGTTTCCGCAAGGCGATTGAACATCCTGCTGTGCGAATGATTGGCCATCCGACCGGAAGATTGCTGTTACGCAGAGGTGAGAGCGATCTGGATATGAACCAATTGATCGAGTGGGCGGCGGAACATCAAACCGCAATTGAGATCAACGCCAATCCGCACCGGCTCGATCTGGACTGGAGGCATGGGAACAAGGCACTCGAGGCAGGTTTGCTTACTTCAATCAACCCGGACGCTCACAATGTGGAGGGGATCGACGATATTCTTTACGGTGTGATGATTGCCCGAAAGGCGAAGTTTGACTCATCACGGATTGTTAATTGCCTTACAGCGGAAGAGTTTCGGCGCTGGGCAAGGGGCGAGGAGGTTGAGGTGAAAGAGTAGAGATTCGGATGGCTCTTGAAAATCGGGCGGTATGCTGATCCGGAGCTGGTATACTGATCCGGAGCTGTTGAATGAGCGGAATTTGAACAGGCGGCCAGACAGCAGGGCAACCCATCGCATGTTCATGTGATGTTATCGGTCAAAATTTTCTCTTTAGATATCTGTTATATGGAGAACCCCGTACCAGGATTGACTCATAGCTTTCCATAATTTAACAACTGCCAAAGGAGTTCGTACAATGAAACGTCTGTTTACCACATGGTTACTGTTACTGGCTGCAAGCTCTTTCGCTTTTGCACAGCAGAGTGCAGTTGTACACCTTGCCGGCTACCATCATGTGCCGACTGTGCACACTTCGGCGACCGGAACGGTTACGGTTACATTGCAAAACGACACTCTATATGTGGAAGGCCACTTTGAAAATTTGACAAGTCATTACCATTCTGCCTCGATCCATTATGGCCCAGAAGGAGAGTCGGGGAATCGATTGTTAAGGTTGCAGGTCGATCTGGATGAAGATCACCGTGGTGGAACATTTTTTAAAGAGGAAAATGTATTTGATTTGCGTCAAACTATTCTCCAGGCGTTGAGAGAGGGGAATCTCTATATTAATGTGGCCTCATCCCGGCGCCAGAGGGGTGAAATCAGAGGGCAGATTCCTCCCATGCACTAATTCGGATCAAGAAGAAATGGGATCACGAATAACCAGCTCTTGATCTATCCTTTTCTCGCCTTTACCCTGCTTCCGCTCGGCACACTGCTTCCGGCCGGCAGCTTCTTGATAACGTCCAGAGCCGGCTGAGGATCCCCCATCACATAAAAGTGCAGCCCCGGAACCCCATGTTCCAGCAGTTCGGTGCACTGTTCGATTCCCCATTCAACTCCAACATCGATAACCCGGTCTGGATTTGAAATGACTTCGTTGGCAAGCGGATCGGGAATGGAGAGGTGGAAATACTTTGGCAATGATGTAAGGTGGCGGGTTGAGCTGATGATTTTGATACCGGGTACGATCGGCACCTCGATCCCTGCTTCACGGCATTTTTTTTCGAAATTGAAATACGCCTGGTTGTCATAAAACATTTGAGAAACGATGTAATCGGCTCCGGCTGCCACTTTCTCTTTCAGCCGTTGTATATCCCAATCCAGATTGGGGGCTTCAAAATGTTTTTCCGGGTATCCTGCAACACCGATACAGAAATCGGTCGGATCGGCGTTGGCAATCTCTTCGAGATAGATCCCCCGGTTCATTTTATGGATCTGTTTGACCAGGTCAATGGCATTTTTGTTAACAGTGCCGTTTTTTCTGTAGTTTTGCGGTACGCCGGAAGCGTCACCCCGAATTGCGAGGACGTTGTCGATGCCAAGATAATTTAATTCGATGAGTGCGTCTTCACTCTCCTCCTTGGTGAAACCCTCGCAGATCAGATGCGGGACCGGATCTACGTTAAATCGGT
>SLKI01000039.1 GCA_007134695.1 Balneolaceae bacterium | reverse complement strand
GTGCCGGCCATCCGTTCCATCATCGCCAGATCTTTCAGGCAGGCGGAACCGGCGCCTTTTTTAACAATTTTATAAACCGGGCAGCCGAAATTGACATCGACCAGGTCGGGGTTGTTGAACTCCGCCACTTTGGCCGCTCCCTCCATCGCTTCTTCCCGCCCGCCGAATATCTGGATGCCGAACGGGCGCTCCTCCTCCTCGAAGTGCATCTTGTGCAATGCAATATCCGAGTCCCGAATAATCGCTTCGGAACTGATAAACTCCGTAAAGACGATGTCCGCACCCATCCTTCGGCAGATCTGCCGGAATGGAGAGTCGGTCACATCCTCCATGGGAGCCAATAAGAGGGGGCATTCGCCCAGATTGATGTCGGAAATCTTCATAATGGCCGGAGATGATAACGTGATTTAAGGAAAATTTATTCCGGATCCTTTAAAAATAAGGGTTTCTTCCCGATTCCGGAAGCTATTCCTGCCTGCAAGGCGGTCTGCTGATGCGATCTGATTTGTCGTGAAGCCGGGAGTTACTTGACCGCTTTTGCAATGACGTTGTCGAGTGGATTGTTTTCATCCTGTCTAACGGTCACCTCGCGAAACCCTCCCGATTCGAGAAATTCCCGCAATTCGTCCGGCGTGTAGAGATTTTTGAAGATATCCCGATTGTCTCCGATCACCGAGGACTCTTCCATCTGATCCTTTGGACGGATGCCGCAGTAGAACTGCCCGTTTTCGTTCAATACACGGTGCACCTCCTTCAGGTTTTGTTCCGGATCGGGCCAGAAGTAGATGGAGTTTAATGTTAAAACGATATCGAATTGATTGTCATCATAAGGTATCTCCTCCACAGACCCCTTTTTTAGCTCCACGATGCCGCGTTCGATGCGGGTTCGGTTCCTTTTTTTCGCCTCCTTGAGCATCGGGTCGGAGAGCTCGATGCCGCAGACACGGCCGTTGTCTACATGCATGGAGATTTGATGGATCAGCCGGCCATTGCCGAATCCGATCTCGAGGATTTGGGAGTCCTCTTCGATCGGGAGCATATCGACCGCCATATCTTCGTGTGTCTGGTTGGTCTTGTTGAACGCTTTACCGGCAACCAGTTTGCCGAAAAAGCCGCTGGGCCTGGATGCTTGTCGGGCGAGATAACGTTTCAGTCCTAACATGAACAGTTCGGTCTGATTCCTCTTTCGGTTCGTACAATATCACGAAGCTGAGGTCCGAATCGTTCCGAAAAATTTTTGCCGGCCAGGGAGGGTCCCGCCTGGCCGGTACCGACAATAATAGCATCAAACTTCATTGGCTGAATGATTCCCATTCAATAGAAAATAGAGAGATATAAGCAGGAGCGTTACCTGAAACTCCATGCCGCCCATCGGATGAGTTTCGGTAGCCATAAAGCTCCACTGGCCCCAGTGAACCATAAAGATTGCGCCGAGCATGATGGGGATGATCAGAAGTGCACCGAGCCGGGTCATCCAGTCCCAGTCAATTTTGAATCCTCCGACGAAGATGAAGATTCCGCCAAGAGTTTCGAAAAGTGCTACGATAAATGCCATGGCAACCGGCATTTCGGTCATTTCTGCAAATCCACCGAGGTTGCCGATTTTATCGAGCCCGTGATAGATAAAGACACTGGCCAGAGCAAATCTCAAAAACCAGTGTGCTATGTGTGCGTAGTTGTTTAAAGCTTTCATAATAATCTATAAGATCTATTCAGGTTGTTGTTTAACATCTTTACATTTTGCAATTCAAGAGACCCATCTTTAAATCTCTTTTAGAATCGCTTTCAGAGTGTAGATGCAGGCTGAAAAGGATATCTTACGAAGCTATTTGAATCCGGTGAGCTCTCCCTTTACAAAGTCAACAAAGGAACTTCCTGTTTCATCAGGATTAGTGAAAAACTTGGCCCGATCAATCCGATCAATAGCACGTCTTGCCGACTACTGATTGCAGAAATAAAAGCGGTTCCACGCCTTAGCCATTTGAACGGGCAACCATTATATTTCATTCTGGTAAGTATAGACCACTTGTTCACTGCTGTTTAGTCGGAGTAGTTCCCGGACAGGAAATTCCCAAATGGACTGGTTCCCTGTAAGGCAGGGATTCTGAAGGTCAGAGACCCAGACAGGCAAGTTCCAGAAGGGATAGTCCCGGGCCGGAGTGAACAAACCAGGCTCAAGCATAGATTAAACCAGTAATAGACCGTACAACTTAACCGGAGTTAGTCATGGCAACAGTAGCAACCGACAAAATACAGGAACTGTTAGGAGATGAGGCAGAGAATCTGCTTGGACACGAATGCAAAACGATATCGAAAGACCGGCTCATCGCACCGGGCCCGGATTATATTGAACGAACATGGTACCATTCCGACCGGGGCCCGAGGGTGTTGAGAAATCTGCAATCGCTGCTCGACCACGGCCGGCTGGGAGGCACGGGGTATTTGTCGATCCTGCCCGTCGACCAGGGGATTGAGCACAGCGGGGGTGCTTCTTTCGCTAAAAACCCGGACTATTTCGATCCGGAGAATATCGTCAAACTGGCGATCGAGGGTGGATGCAACGCCGTCGCCTCCACATTTGGCGTGCTGGGTGCAGTAGCACGGAAATATGCACACCGCATCCCGTTTATCGTCAAGATCAACCACAATGAGCTGCTGACCTACCCGAACAACTACGACCAGATCATGTTCGGCACCATCGAAGAAGCCTACAATCTGGGTGCAGCAGCCGTGGGCGCCACCATCTACTACGGATCAAGTGAGTCGAACCGACAGATTGTCGAGGTGGCCGAGGCGTTCGACTACGCTCACCAGCTCGGGATGGCTACCATTCTCTGGTGTTATACCCGCAACTCCAACTTCAAGGTCAACGGTACCGATTACCACTCTTCGGCCGACCTGACCGGCCAGGCCAACCACCTTGGAGTAACCATTCAGGCCGACATCGTCAAGCAGAAGCAGCCGATTAACAATGGAGGATACCTGGCACTCAATACTGGAGACTCCTCTTACGGCAAACTCGACAAGCGAATCTACGATGAATTGACCAGCGACCATCCGATCGACCTGACTCGCTACCAGGTGGCCAATTGTTACATGGGCCGGGCCGGGCTGATCAACTCCGGCGGTGCTTCGGGCGACAACGATTTTGCCCAGGCGGTTCGTACGGCGGTTGTCAACAAGCGCGCCGGCGGTATGGGGCTGATCAGCGGCCGAAAAGCTTTTCAGCGGCCTCTCGAAGAGGGAGTCAAGCTCTTGAACCTGATTCAGGATGTCTACCTCGACGAGAGCATCGATTTAGCCTGATTTTTTATACATTTCGGAGCCGCACTTTCGGGTGCGGCTTTTTTTTTGATTAGAGAGATTCCAAAAGGTTTTTCAGAAGGATTTTGAATCCGCATCACTGATTCTGCGTAGAAAAACGGGAGTTTATTAATTCGCAAACGCACTATCCCTCGATGAGATAACTCTATATGGGCGGAGGCCAGATACAATCGGGTAGCAGTTCGATCATTTCAACGAAATATATTCTGATTTCGCTTGGGCTCAGTCTGCTCGGCATGGGCATTGTCATCTACATGACCTATTCGCCGGGAGTTCTCGAACATTTGCGGCTGAAGCGGATGCCGGGCCTGGTGATCGCAATTGGGGTTACTTTTTTGCGCCTCTGGTTTATCGCTTCCAAAATCCGTTTTCTCGGCGAAGAGGAGCTCTCCTGGATCGCTTCGGTCCGTGTAGCGCTCACCTGGGAGTTTGCCTCGGCCGTTACCCCGTCGACGATCGGCGGTGCTCCGGTCGCAACCTATGCGATGTCCAGAGAAGGGGTCAAACTGGGCAAATCGACCGGAATTGTTCTCTACGGTGTTCTGCTCGACCAGTTCTGGTACGCTATGGCGGTACCGATCCTGATACTGGCCGGTGTCTGGTTTGAAGTGATTCCACCCGAAATCGGATTTGTCGGGGCTGCCACGATGGTACTGATCTATGCCGGCCTGCTTCTCTACGGGGCACTGCTTGCATATGGGCTGCTCTTCAATCCGAAAGCGATCAAAAAGCTGGTCAAATCACTGTTCCGGCTTCCGTTGCTGAGGCGTTTCTCCACACGCGTGAATGAGGAGGCGGAAAATCTGGAAGAGTACTCCTGGCAGCTTCGCTCAAAACCCCCGCGTTTTATCGGTATCGCCTTTTTCTATTCGACCATGGCGTGGCTTTGCCGGGTGGCAATTCCTGTTATCGTTGTACTCAGCCTGCTTCCAGCCAACGAAATTTTGCTCATACTTCGCAGCCTGGCGATGAATCTCGCTTCGCTGGTGATACCGACACCGGGAGGATCGGGAGGCGTCGAAGGCCTGTTTGCCATCTTTCTGGGGCCGCTGATCGACCGGACCGTTTTCATCGGGCTGGCGGTTTTCGTCTGGCGCGTCATTACCTACTACACCAGCATCGGGGTCGGGATCTTTGCAACCACCTGGTATGTCAACAACCAGGTGGATGAAATTATCCAGGCTACCAATTCCGGTGAAACGGAAAAAGAGATGGAAGCGGAAAAGCGCGCAGAAATGTAACTTCCCCCCATGCCAAAAACCAAAATTCAATATAGATGCAGCGACTGCGGCCACACCTCGGCCAAATGGCTCGGTCACTGCCCCGCCTGTAACGAGTGGCACACCTTCGAGGAGGTCGAGATCTCCGGCAAGAAACCGGAGAAACATAAAGTCGATATCTCCTCTTCTGATGAAGCCCCGGCTCCGGTCCGGCTTTCGGAGATCGAATATTCCGAATCGGAACGCATCACATCCGGGATCGGAGAACTCGATCGGGTGCTGGGCGGAGGGTTCGTTCCCGCTTCGCTGATTCTTCTGGGCGGAGATCCCGGGATCGGTAAAAGTACGCTGATGCTGCAGATTGCCAAAAGCCGCCCCGAACTGGAGCTGCTCTATGTTGCGGGAGAGGAGTCGGCATCGCAGATCCGCCAGCGGGCCGACCGGATCGGCATCAGGAACAGCCAGATGAAAGTGCTGAGTGTAACCGATCTGGACCGGATGGTGGAGGCGGCGCGCAAAGAGAAACCGGACCTTCTGGTGGTCGACTCGATTCAAACCGTCTACCGAAGTCAGCTTGCCAGCCTGCCGGGCAGTGTACAGCAGATCCGCGAGTGTGCGGCTGTACTTCAGCAGTTATCCAAGCGTGAAGGGGTTACCACCCTGATGATCGGCCATGTAACCAAAGAGGGAGAGATTGCCGGCCCGAGAATCCTGGAGCATATGGTCGATACGGTGCTCCACTTCGAGGGGGAGCAGGATCAGTTTCACAGATTGCTGCGTGGAGTGAAAAACCGGTTCGGCCCGGCGCAGGAGGTGGGGGTTTTTGAGATGAACGACCGGGGCCTCAAAGAGGTAGACAACCCATCGGCCCTGTTTCTTTCGGGACTCGATCAGCCGGTCAGCGGCAGCGCGGTTACTTGTGTGATGGAGGGGAGCCGGCCGCTTCTGGTCGAAGTTCAGGCCCTGGTAACACCCAGCAGTTATGCCACACCGCAAAGAACGGCCGGAGGATTTGACCACCGCAGAATGTCTCTTTTGCTGGCGGTACTGGAAAAAAGGGCGGGAATTCGATTTGCTGATCAGGATGTTTATCTCAATGTGGCCGGAGGCCTTCGCGTAACCGATACAGCCGCCGATCTGGCAGTAGTCTGTGCCCTTGCGTCGAGTTTCAGGAACAGTCCGCTGCCCGGAAACCATCTCTTTATCGGAGAAGTAGGGCTGGGAGGAGAGCTGAGGATGGTACCGCACCTGAAGATGCGGATGAAGGAGGGGGCAAAACTCGGTTTCGAATCATGCCTGGCACCCAAAAAGTTCAAGTCGGATAATAGCAGCCTTGATGTCAACAAAGCCGGTTATCTGCACCAGGCTCTTGATATGGTATTGAGTACGTAGCCAGAAGCAGATGTGAATATCGGCAGCTTCGCAGGCTCAGTAGTTGACTCTCAGTAGTAGTCTCGCTGATTCAGCGGTCTCTTTAACTTGGCAGTCTCTCTGACTCAGTTGTCTTGCTGGCTCAGTGGTTATGCCGATTCAGCAGCAGCATTGAGGCTTAGTAGTTGTCTCGCTGACGACGGCGCTGCTCACGGATACTCTTTTTCAGAGCTTCCCGGCGCTCTTCAGACGGTTTGGTGTACTGCTGGCGATCCTTGAATTCATTCAGGACTCTGGAGCGCGTTACCATCTTCTTGAAGCGGTTGATTGCGCGGTCAATGCTTTCGTTGTCTTTTACTTCGATTCCGATCATAAATTTGATTTTACTTTAAATTTGATAGACCCATAATTTAAGCATTTTCCTAATTATTTACATAAAGGTTTCATAACCATAATCTCTGAATGATGGATAACAGCTCAAACGGAACGGAAAAAAAGAAACTTTACGACCGGATCAAGGACACTCTTTCCGGGTTATACAACGAACCCGAGGCTGTGATCGACAGCTATGTGAGCGGGCAGCGCGGCATCTACCTCAACCCCTGGCTCTTTCTCGGGGTTTCGGCCCTGGTGCTGGCGTTTATCGCAACTTTTGTGATCACCTTTCCGGAGTTTGAGGCGACTCCCGCCGACCCCGATCAGATGGAGCAGCTCGAGGAGGAGCTCGAAGGCTTCCGGATGGATGAGATCCAGCAGGTGATGCAAGTTGTGGGCGTCATGCTCAACACCCAGTTTATCGGTTTTATGAACTTTCTGCTTTTTCCGTTGCTGGCTCTGGTCGGGATGTTCTTTTTCCGCGACACGCATCCGGGTTTCTTCCGTCATATGGTCTTAAACACCTATGGCCTGGGGATGGCCAACGTGGCGATGTTGCTGCTGGTACCGGTTTGGGGGATCTTTAACGAACAGCTTTTTGAACCCGGTATCCATCTCTACCCGGCTGCATTTATTATCGGCCTGACACTACTGCTGACCTACCGCCGATACCTCGGCCTGACCGAACTTAAAGATTGGCTGAAAGCCTCTTCCACCCTCATCGTTGGTTACTTTGCCTATTCGATCATATCCGGCTTTGTGATTGCGATGATCGCATTTATCGTCTACATGGCGGCAGCTATATCTGCATCCGGATTATAGGTTTTGGGGCGTTGCGGATCGTCATGCCGGGTGCAGGCCAAGGATCGTCGTGACGGGTGCAGGCCAAGGATCGTCGTGACGGATGCAGGCCAAGGATCGTCGTGACGGATGCAGGCCAAGGATCGTCGTGACGGGTGTTCGACCGCCGCTCCTCGCCCGTAGAGTTCATTATACTCGATTCAGCAGGAACCGGGCGGGCAGTTTGTACCCCATGGCGCCGATGCCGAACAGGGCAAAGTCGTATTGGACGGGGTCGTGCGGATCCAGCCTGCGGAGCGTTTTCGTCAGCTCCCGGACCGCTTTCCAGTTGTTGCTTTTGCGCCCCAGAAGCCCGTACCGGCGCGATTCCCGTGCAACATGGACGTCGAAGGGGATCGGCAGCTCCGATGCGGGCATAAAGTCCCAGATACCTGTGTCCACAGGCCCGGGCCGGAGAGCCCAGCGAAGATAGAGGGCCAGGCGTTTGCAGGTGCTGTTTTTACCGGGATCGGACAGATGTTTGCCGGTCCGTATCTCGATATCGTCGCTGCATGTAAGAAATCGGCGCCGAAACACCGAAAAGAGTTGTTCGCCGGAAGCGTTGGCCTCATCAAGAGATTCACTCCAGAACGATTCAAAGTCGGGATAATCGCTGTAGATGGATGCGAGCGCCGAAAAAAGCCCGTGAAAATCGACCGGCTTGAATGTCCGGTGTTTAAACCCGCGAAGCCGATCCCCATCAGCCGGCTTATAGTGGCGTATAAACCGGTACGGCCGGCCATCCATCCGCTCTAGCAGCTCAGCAATCTTGGCGTTAACCACATCCCGCCGCCCCCAGGCCATCAGCGCTGCGAGGAAACCGGCGATCTCCCGGTCCCGCTTCTCATCAAAATGGTGCATAAACTGAACCGGGTCCTCCTCAAGATAATCGGGAGTCTCTACCTGTTCGACAATCCGGTCGAGGTGCGGTTTAAGCTCGGCGAGAGAATCAGGGGTTCTGCGGCGAAGCGGTCGGTTCATGAGGGTTTGAAAGCGATCGATGATTTCGGTTTGGCTGGCCGCTCAGGTGAATACGGCCCGGCATCCAGGTTAATAAGGCCCGGCATCCAGGTGAGTACGGCTCGGCGTCCAGGTTCTAATGCGATTTTCGGAGAGCTTCGGTCAGCGTCTTGTTGGCCTTCGGAAAGGGGTACTCTTCCAGCTCCTCTACTCCGACCCAGCGGAGTTTCCGGCTCGCCTCGGCAACCGGCGTCTGGTCGGGTGGGTCGGGCCGGCACCAATAGGCGTGAAGCGTGATTTTAAAGTGGGAGTAGGCGTGGTCGAGCACTTTGAACGGCTCGCCCACTTCGACCTGGAGCCCCGTCTCTTCGCGAATTTCGCGACGAACGGTCTGCCGGATCTCCTCTCCATTTGCCCGTTTTCCGCCGGGAAACTCCCACAACCCGCCAAGCATCGCCTCCTCCGGCCTCAGCGCAATCAGCAGTTTGTCCTCAGAATTTCGTATCAGCCCGACGCCGATATCGTGATGGGGGATTTTACCCCTGGGAGATTTCCAGGGGATCGAATCGGTCTCGGCCGACAGCCGTGCGGCGCACCGGGCCGAGATCGGGCATCGGGAACAGTCTGGGCTGGAGGGCTTGCAGATGGTGGCACCCAGCTCCATCACAGCCTGGTTGAAGTCGCCGGGGCGCTCCTCGTCGAGGATCTGCGATGCCAGCTTTTCGATCTCCTTGCGGGTTCGGTTGCTGCGAATATCGTCGCGGATGCCGAAATAGCGGGTTAAAACCCGAATCACATTGCCGTCGACCACTGCATACGGCTTGCCGAACGCGATACTCAAGAGCGCAGCAGCCGTATAGGGGCCGATTCCGGGCAACTCCCGAAGCGACGCTTCATCGTCGGGCAGCTCGCCGCCGTGTTCACCGGCGACGATCCGGGCTGCATCCTGCAGATTTCTGGCGCGGCTGTAATAGCCAAGCCCCTCCCAGATTTTAAGCAGTTGCTGCCGTTCGGCGGCTGCGAGCGACTCGACGCTGGGGAACGCTTCCAGAAACCTGTGGTAGTAGGGGATCACCGAATCGACACGAGTCTGCTGCAGCATCACCTCCGATACCCAGATGCGGTAGGGATCGCCGGTTTTTCTCCAGGGAAGGTCGCGCCGGTTTTTATCGTACCAGCCGAGCAGCCGGCCGGAAGGAAAAGAGCCCATCAGATCGTTGTTTTAAACCCCATCATAGTGCCATAAAATTTTTAACTGCTTACTGCTCACCGCTCGTTGCTCACAGCTCACTTCACACCGCGGATCGAACTCGCTTCAAAAAATTCGGATCGGACGCTTTTTTCTAAAAGCGGATTGAATTCACCTTCAATAAATTTGGTTCGAACTCGCTTCAAAAAAACTGAACTCCTGCCATTCAATCGATCTCGGCTTCAGCTTCCGGGTCGGTTTCGATCACACGGAGCCGGACCCGTTCGGAGGTGGCGGCGCCATACTGGTCGGTGGCAATCACCTGAAACTCATGCTCTCCCACCTGCCGGATTCCTGGCGTCCAGACAAACTCCCCGGTCTGTTCATCAAGCCGGGCGCCGTTGGGCAGGTCAACCCCCAGATAGCGGATCAGGGAGGGGTCGATACCGTCCGGATCGACCGCTTGGATCTCAAAAGAAAACTCTTCGTCTACATTGAGTGTGATATCTCTAACCGGAGTGATTCTGGGCGGGGTGTTGAACGGCCGGACATGGATGGTGAAATCGATGGAGGCGCTTCTGCCGGTCGTTGTTGTTGCCGTCACGGTGAATTGATGTCTGCCAATCTGATTCGAGTTGGGTTGCCAATAGAAACTCTGGCCGCGAATGGAAGCATTACGCACGTTGGAACTGTAGGAGAAGTCGATCTCTGCCGGGTTGTGGCCGCTCACCAGGTCAATCGGCAGGATGACAGGCCTGGAGACCGGTACGGTAATCTCGTCGATCGGATTGAGCTCGGGCTGTTGGTCGGGCCCGGCATATTCAACCACTTCATCCAGCTCCGAATCGATCACCTCCATTTCGACCAGCGGTGACAGCCGGTCGTCATCACCAACCCACAAATCCTCTCCGATCAGGACTGCATGAAACGTGCGTCCGGACTCCTCTTGCCAACGATTCAGCTCTCCGCCAGGCTGTCCGATCCAGATTCCGCCGTCAACCGTCTGTACCGCCATTCGATCCTCCCAGAAGAAAATGCGTTGGGCCGTTGTGTCGATTCGGCCGATCTGGTCGCTCTCTCCCTCCTCATTAATGTAGTAGATCCCGCCGTCGGAACGGCTTCCGATCAGGTATTCATCCTGCAGAAAGATGCGGTCGAAATTCTGGTCCAGTTCAACTGTTCTGGCAACAGTCGCCGGCCAATCCTCATCAGTCCGCTCCAGCAGAAAAAGGGTTTCCCCGCCGGCAAGAACCCAGAGGCGAGATACCTGGTCCGAAGCCAGGCTCAAGGCGGGCCGCCCATCGAGCTGATCGCGCAGAAGCATCTGCGGGTCACTGTCCAGCTCATCCGGCGTCTCAAGCGAGAGAGTTCCGAGGCCGCCATTTTCAAAGGCAATGTAGATTCGGTTGCCGAGCCGCTGTACGTCGACCGGGCGCTCGGGAAGCATGGTGGCCGAATAGACGCCGAGGACCGATGTCGGCTCGACTACCGTCAGCCGGGTACCGTCTCCCCAGAGATAACCAAACCGTACGTCGGCGACCAGCCTGTCACCCCTTCGCTCCATACCTTCCGATGTGTAGAGCCACGTCGGGATGTTGCCGCCTGTTCGAAATACCGCCATCCCCTCCTCCGAGGAGAGGAGATAAAGATGGGTCGGTGAGCTTTCCAGAGCCGATATACGGGGGATCTCCATCATTCTGGCAAAATCCTGGGCCCAGATAGTGCGAACCTCTTCTTCCTGCAGATCAGGGTCTTCGGATAGCTCTTCCTGCAGGGCATAGAGCGGCGGTTGGAATGAAATGAACAGCAGAATCAGGGGTGTCAATCGAATCAATCTCATCGGTTCAGAGCCAGTGATGTTTTTTATACCAGTGAATTGTGCGGGAGATCCCTTCCTCCAGATCGACCTCGGGCCTGTAACCCAGTTCTGTTTCGGCCTTGCGTGAGGAACAGGTCCATTCGTGCACCATCTCCCGGGCCTTTTCCCGGTTGAATGCGGGATATGCGCCGAAGAGCGATGCCGTCGATTCGACTGCTCCGGCGATTTTACTTACCCAATTCGGTCGGATATACAACGGAATTGAACGCTTTCCAAGTACTTTGGAGCCTATTTTTCTGATTTGGTTCCAGTTTACGATCTCCGGGCCGGTTAAAAAGAAGGTGTAGACACCCGGCTGTTCGATTTTTTCGGCCAGTCGAATCCCTCTGATCAGATCGGAGACGTAGATCATCGACAGCCTTGGGCTGGTTCCATCTCCGATGACCGGGGAGAATCGTTTGTTGAGCAATTTGAACCAGGTATAGATCTGCTCTTCACGCGGGCCGTAGACGGCGGGCGGACGGAGAATGGTGATCGTCATATCCGGCAGATCGAGGCTGCGAATCATCTCCTCCATCTTCATTTTGGAACGCCCGTACGAGCTGATCGGGTTCATCGGTACGGTTTCTGTAACCGGGGACCCGTTGCTAGGGCCCACCGCTGCCAGTGAAGAGAGGACAATCACCTTTTTGACGCCCGACTTGGCGGCAAGCCGGATCAACGTTTCGGTCGCCTCTACATTGGCGTGCAGAAGCTCACGTTCGGAGGGCGCCTTCACCATACCCGCGATGTGATATACGATCTCAACACCTTGTAGTGCTCGGCGCATATCGGAGAGGTTGAAGAGGTCGCTATGAACTCTGGTAACCGATTTGCCTGTCAGCCATCTGTCATGATTGCGCACGAGGCACCGCACCTGATCACTTCGGTATTCCCCGAGCAGATTATCGACCAGATGGCTTCCGATGAACCCTGTACCGCCGGTAACAAATGCTGTCATTTAATCCCTATATTTACGCGCCGCTAAACGTATCGAAGATACAAAGATGAACGGTCCATTTGAAACTGTATGAGGCCTGAACGCGTCGCAATCTTTACAGGAAACTACGCGCATATTCGCGACGGTGTGTCGCTGACGCTCAACCGCTGGGTCGGCTACCTCGAGTCGCAAGGTGTGAAAACTCTGGTATTTGCCCCCGGAGCCAACCCTCCGGCGCTTGAGATCCAGGGACGGATGACCGCCGTTCCCTCCATTCCGGCCCCCGGCAGGCCCGAATACCGGATCTCGATCTCGTTACCCGGGAGCGCCCGGGAGGAGCTTGAGCAGTTCGACCCCGACTTGATCCACATTGCCACTCCCGATATTCTGGGTTTCAAGGCGCTTCGGTGGGCCGGCCGCCGGAACAAACCGGTGGTCGCCTCCTACCACACGCACTTTACCAGCTATCTGAAATATTACCGGCTCGGTGCGATCGAACCGTTAGGCTGGAGTTATTTGCGCTGGTTTTACGGCCGATGCAGGCAGATCTACGTTCCCACACCATCAATGATGGCAGAGCTGGAGGCACACGGGATCGGCGGTGACAAACGGATTTGGGCCCGTGGTGTCGATACCCGGCTATTTTCACCTGAGAAAAGGAGCCTTGAGTGGCGTAGAGATCGCGGATTGGCCGATGATGAACAGGTGGTTACTTTTGTCTCGCGTCTGGTCTGGGAGAAGAATCTGAAACTGTATGCCGATACGGTCAACCGACTGAAATCGAAATACCAGGGGGTGCGGGCGATGGTGGTAGGTGAAGGGCCGGCCGGCGAAGAGCTGCGTGAAATGCTGCCTGATGCGGTTTATACCGGTTTTTTAACCGGCCGGGAGCTGGCAGCCGCCTATGCGTCGAGCGATCTGTTTCTGTTTCCTTCCGATACCGAAACGTTCGGGAACGTCACCCTCGAAGCGATGGCCAGCGGCCTGCCCTGTGTAGTTGCCGATGCCCCGGGTAGTAAATCTCTGGTTGATGACGGTGAGAACGGTTATCTTGTTAAGGTCTCGAATCCGGGGGGATTTGCAGTTGCTCTCTCCAGACTGATCGAGGATGAAGCCTTGCGAAGGCGGATGGCCGAAAACTCCCTTAGGAAAGCGAAAAAATATACCTGGGATCAGATAAACGGGAAACTTCTTTCCTGTTACGGGGAAGTGGTCGGCAGCGATGAACAACCCGGCAAGCAGGAACAACCCGGTAGCGATGAACAACCCGGCAGCGATGAACAACCCGGCAGCCTTTAGATAGATCCAACGCCGATAGTGAAATTCAATTTGAAAAAAAACGGACAAGGAACCTCCGAAACCTTGAAGATTCTCTACATTTCACATCTGCATCCACCCAGGAATCAGCCTCTGGAGAGTGTAGGGGGGATGCAAAATGTCAGCATGCAACTTGTTGACGCACTGGAGCGAACCGAGGGAGTGGAGTTGCAGACAATCATTCTGCGCTCTCCGTGGCGCGGAATCATCATCCGCACTTTCCTGTTTCTCTTCACCCTCCTGTTCCGGATCCCAAAAGCAGACCGGGAGTTTCAGCCTGATGTGATCCTCTTCTCGTCGATGGTTACGGCAGGCGTCATCCCCTTTCTGACCCGGAAAATCAAGGCTCCGCTGGTGACGATCAATCACGGCCAGGATGTGACACTCCCATTCTGGATCTATCAGAAGTATCTGCCACATGTATTTAAAAAGCTGAGCGGGGTAATTTCGGTCTCCAAGGCCACCCGCCAGGCGTGTATCGACCGCGGTTTGGAGCCGGATAAGGGGGTTGCACTGCCAAATGGGCTCGACAGCAGAAAACTTGACCGGATGCCGGATCGGGGAACAGCCCGAGATGAGATCAAGAGGCGGTTCGGCCTGGATGAGATCGATGAGCGCTACCTGCTGCTAACCGTCGGGCGTCAAGTCAAGCGGAAAGGGCATGTCTGGTTTATCAATGAGGTTCTGCCGAAGATTAGCTCGGATGTCACCTACCTGATTGTCGGAGACGGCCCGGAACATCCGGAGATCCGGAAGGCGGCTGAAGAGTCAGGCCTGAAGGATCATATTGTGCTGGCCGGCCGGCAATCCGACGAAGTGTTGCGTATGGCCTATGCCGCTGCGGATCTGTTTGTAATGCCCAATATCCCGATTGAAGGGGATATGGAGGGATTCGGTATTGTACTGCTGGAAGCCAATCAGGCGAGTGTTCCGGCCGTTGCAGCCGACCTTGAGGGGATCCGGGATGTAATTGAGCAGGGTGTGAACGGTTACCGCGTGCCGCACAGCCGTCCGTCCAAGTTTGCCGAAAAAGTGGACCAGGTGCTCGGAATGGAACTCGAGAGCCTCTCTTCCAGTTCACGTGATTACGTGATGAACCGATTCAGCTGGGATACGGTGGTTCTGCAGTATGTCGACTTTTTACAGAAAGTTCGGAACGGGACAGTCGAATCGGAAAAAATAAAGGATCCCGTTTAAGGGTAAGATCTGCCGAACTGAAACAGTCAAACGATTCCAACGTAGAAAACCGAGCTGATTTCATTCAAATGCGGCTTGTCTTGCAAGTTTGACGGGAGATGAAATGTGGCTATATTTATAAGTTACTAACTATGATCAAGCTATTAGAATGGGTGATTCCGGACCCGACGTAAAGACCAGTGATATTTTCCAGAAAGCCTATCGGTTTACCAAAGCCGATGAAGTGAAGAGGGAGGGATTATATCCCTATTTCAAACCACTTCAGGCTACAGACGGCACGATTGTAAATATCGAAGGCCGTGATGTGATCATGGCGGGTTCCAACAACTATCTGGGCCTGACCAACGATCCGCGGACAATCGAGGCCGCTCAGGAGGTCATTTCGACCTACGGTACCGGCTGTACGGGTTCGCGTTATCTCAACGGAACGCTGGATCTGCACCTGGAACTGGAGGAGAAGCTGGCGAATTTCCTGCATAAGGACGCTTGTGTCTTGTTCAGCACCGGCTATCAGACCAATGAGGGCTCCATCCAGACAATCGCCGGCCGCAACGACATCATCTATTCCGACAAAGACAACCACGCCTGCATCGTTACCGGAACACAGCTATCCAACGCCAAAGTGTTCCGCTACCGGCATAACGATATGGACCATCTTCGGTCGCTCTTTGAAAAGTCGGATCCGGAAGCGGGGAAAATCATTATCAGCGACGGCGTATTCTCCATGTCGGGCATGATCGCCAAAGTACCCGAATTGATCGAAATTTCGCGGGAATATGGGGCAAGGCTCTATCTGGACGATGCCCATGCGATCGGTGTAGTGGGCGACGGCGGGAGAGGGTCCGCCTCGGTGTTCGGTATGCTGGATGATGTGGACCTGGTTACCGGTACATTTTCCAAATCGTTTGCGTCTCTCGGTGGGTTTATCGTCGGGGACCAACCGGTGATCGAATTTATCCGCCACCACTCGCCGGCCCACATCTTTAGTGCGAGTATGCCGCCGGCCAATGTAGCTACAGTTCTCAAGGCGCTCGAAATCCTTCAGGAGGAGACCTGGCGGCTTGAAAGGCTCGAAGAGATCTCCAATTACATGCGCCGCGAGCTCAAAGCGCTCGGATTCAATGTCTGGTCGAGCCAGACCCCCATCATCCCGGTCGTGATCGGCGATATGATGGAGTGTTTCCAGTTCTGGAAAGACCTGTTTGAAGAGGGGGTTTACGTAAATGCCGTTGTTCCGCCGGCTGTACCGCAAAACCAGGCCCTGGTGCGAACCAGCTATATGGCGACCCACACCAACGATCAGCTCGAGAAAGTACTTGCTGCTTTCCGCAAGGTGGGCATCAAACACGGTATCATCGACAAGAACGGCCAATCCCTACTCGAGATCTGAATTGGAAACGGCGGTAGACATGAACGGGGTAACCTATGTCTCTACCGATGAGGAACTCAGGCAGTTTCTCGAATTTCCCTACCGGCATTACAACAGCAGCGACCGCTGGATCCCCCCGCTGATGATGGAGCAGAAAAAGCTGCTCAACCCCAAAAAGAACCCCTTCTTTAACAATGCCGAGATGGCGCTCTTTCTCGCCGAAAAGAACGGCCGCCCGGCCGGAAGGATCGCCGCCATCATCGATCACCGTTTTAACGAATATCACAGCAGCAAGACCGGTTTTTTCGGTTTTTATGAGGCGGTCGAATCGCCGGAAGTGACCCGCCTGCTCTTTCGCATCGTTACCGACTGGCTCAAAGAGCGGGGGATGACCCGGCTGATGGGGCCGGCCAACCCGGGGATGATGGACGAGATCGGCATACTGGTCGACGGATTCGAGCATGAACCGTGTATTCTGATGCCGTGGCACAAACCCTTTTACAACGATCTGCTGCTGGGAGCGGGCCTCGAGAAAGCGATCGACCTGTACGCCTACGAGGTGACCGACAAAACGCTTAACCGCGAACGGATCGACCGGGCCGTGCAGATTGTCCACAAGCGGATTTCCGGCCTGCAGATTCGTCCGGTCAATCTTCGAAAGATGAAGAGAGAGCTCAAGATTATCCGACACATCTACAACGAGGCGTGGAAAAACAACTGGGGTTTCATACCGCTAAGCCAGGAGGAGCTCGAGGCGCTCGGCAAGGACCTGAAGATGATCGTCGACACCAAATATGCACACATCGCCGAGATCAACGGCAAGCCGGTCGCCTTCTCCATCGCTTTGCCCGACTTCAACCAGGTCTTCAAACGGATGGACGGCAAGCTCTTTCCGACCGGAATTTTCAAGCTCCTCTGGCACAAGCGGAAGATCGACCGGATTCGAACCGCCCTGATGGGGGTATTGCCGGAACATCGCGGGAAAGGGATCGATGCGCTGCTTCACCACCGTGCTATCGAAAACGGTCTCAGCTCCGGAGTTTACAGTTCGGAGTTGAGCTGGATCCTGGAGAGCAATGTGGAGATGATCCGGGTGGCGGAAAAGATCGGGGGACGCCGGCAGAAGACCTACCGGATGTATCAGAAGGAGCTTTGAGCAACTGGACACGGTACGTGCTAAAAAGCCTGGATTGTTCGGCTCAGTATCTCTGCTCGCCGCGGAAAGCTTCAAAGGGCCTTCTGGTGAAGAGGCGTTTGTAAGTAAATTGCTTCTGGATTCGTCTGTCTGCTTTACTGTATGAGTCACCAGGCGTGAATCTTTCTTTTCGCGGCTCGCTCCGATACTGCGAGACGCCTCACACTCCAAAGCTTTTTAGCACGTACCGTGTCCGGCAGCGGAATCGCCGACTCCATCGAAAAAGCGGCCGGGGAGGTGGCCGAAGGCAAGAACGACAAAGATCGTAAATTGAAATTCAAACTTACGGAATAAGGTTAGTATTTAAGAAACGAATCGAGCAATCTCCAAGCAGATGGATACGTGGATAAATGCAGAAAAAATTTAAGTTGAAATTTAATTTTTTTTAATTACGGTATAGTAGTGGTGTCATTTTGATGTCTGCAAAATTCGAGAGTGGTAAAGCCCGTGCGATATAATTAAGATGACTCATGAAACGAGGCATATAAATCAATCGAAATTAAATTTTCGTAATTAATATGATTAAAAAAAACAAATCTTTGGTAATCATTGCTACGTTAACATTTGTGGCATTGATGATGTTGAATGTATCGTTTGAAGTTGAGGACTCAAGTCCGGACTTCGCAAACAGTTCAATTTTAGAACAATATTCTGGCAATGTAAGCTATAATCTAATCTATCAGTTCGGCTTTCAGAATGCGATGGCTCAATCTTCAGATCCAGAAGAATGTGATGAAGATTGCTGTACAGGCTGTTCTGATTGTTTTGGTTGGGGTGGAAATTGTGAACCAACCGAATTACCTCATTATTGTGGAGCAATAGAACCTGTAGGTGGTGGTTCAATTGTGTATTGTTATAGGCAAAGTAGTTGGTAACGCTGAATAATAGAATAATAGTTGTGAGCTAAACCCATTATTTAATTAAAAATAAAATAAATAATTTCAGAAGAAAAGTCTTAATGAGTGTATATAAAAAAAATGTACTCATTATTGTAGTTGGGTTATTGATCGCCGGATGTGTAACCGAGACGGATCAGTCATTTATAAATCCTGTATCCAATGTACAGGGTGACCGGCAGATTTTGGAAGTTCTAACTTTGCACGACAGCCTTTCTGTAGAACAACTATTCGGTGAGGGTACGAGCATCGGCGCATTGGCGGCGGATAGAAACCATATTTATTTATTAGATCCGTTTATATTAACAATTTTTTCAATTAGCACGGATACATTCGAGCCGGTTTTTTCGATCCAGCCGGAGGAAGGAAGAGGGCCTGGGGAAGTGACCGGTATTAGTGGCTTTGATACGCTAAATGATGAGATTATACTTGTTAATGAGACACTGATGAAAGTACAAAGGTGGAGAGATAGCGGTGAATTACTTGAAGAGTTTATAATTGAGGGGGTCCAACCGAACAGGGTAAGTTTCTGGAATGATGGCAATTTTACAATTTTGTCTCCATCACGCCCGGGAGATCTGCTTTTTCATACCTTCGACAGAGAAGGAGATCTGCTTGGAAGTTTTGGCGACGTTGCAGGAATCGAATATAATCCGGTTCAATTTTCAGGAAGTGTTTTAGTGGAAGGTGATGATTTTTATTTCGCCGGTCATTCCGAGCACATATTGGCTAAATGGAACAGAGATGGTGAGTTACAATATTCGGTGACTTCGATTGATGATTTTCCGTCCGAGCTGAATTATCTCCGATTTGAAGGTGCTGAGCAACGAGGATGGCAATTATCTGAACATGGTTTCTATTTTGCTCTGGATTTGGATATCTACCAGGACTATTTGATCGTAGTTCATGGAGGCAGTCCGATGGAAGAGCCGTATCAGCAACTTGTTGATATCTATAACAAACAGGACGGCCGTTATCTTGCCAGTCTCGAAATACCCTATCGTATCGGCGGGTTGGTTGTAGTAGATGATTTCATCGTTATGCTTCACCGCATCGATGGAGAAGTGTATCTGGGAATCTATGAAAATCGACTCCAGGAGATCCTTTCCGAAGTTATTGAATAAGAGATTTCAGCTAACCTTCAAACGGATCACCTTCACTGCTAAGCCGGTTTATATCCGCCGGCCGCCAATGCTATAGTATCGGCCTCCAGCCCACTGCTTTTTTTCCGCCGGCCGCCCACTGATTTTATATCGGCCGGGCGCCATCTGACAAGGCTTTACCCCTATAGTGATGACTCGCAGGCCGGACAGCCCCACCATTTCTGCCGGATTTTTCGTATCTTTTTTTGTTGTAAAAACTTTACTGTAACGCCAGTAAATGTGTTGCTGCATCCAATAAACTTGCCAGATAAAAAACAAGGATATGAGCGACTTTCGGACAGAGAAAGATTCCATGGGCGAAGTGAAAGTCCCCAAAGAGGCACTCTACGGAGCACAGACGCAAAGAGCTTACGATAATTTCCCGATCAGCGGGATCACCTTCTCCCGGACGTTTATCCGGGCACTCGGCCTGGTCAAGATGACCGCCGCCAAGGTCAACGCCGACCTGGAGCAGCTCGACAGCGGCATTTCCGACGCCATCAGAAAAGCGGCAAAAGAGGTTTCCGAAGGCGAGCACGACAAAGAGTTTGTGGTCGACATCTTTCAGACCGGATCGGGCACTTCGAGCAACATGAACGCCAACGAGGTGATCGCCGCGCTGGCCAACCGGCTCAAGGCCGGCGGTGTGGAGAATGTCCACCCGAACGACCACGTCAACTACGGCCAGAGCTCCAACGATGTGATTCCGACCACTATACGGGTGGCTGCCGTCCTTTCGGCCCGTGAAGAGCTGCTGCCGGCGCTGGAGCACCTCAAAACCACACTTCTGGAGAAGGCTGATGAAGCCAGAGATGTGGTCAAAACCGGCCGTACCCACCTGATGGATGCCATGCCGGTGACCCTGGCCCAGGAGCTGAAGGGCTATGCAAGGCAGGTGGAGCTGGGGATCGAACGGGTCGAATCGGCCCTGGAGCGGATGCGTGAGCTGCCCCAGGGAGGAACCGCTGTCGGTACCGGCATCAACACGCATAAAGAGTTTGGAAGCCGGTTTGCTGCGGAGATATCCGAAGAGACCGGCGAAGCGTTCCGCGAAGCAGCCGACCATTTTGAAGCGCAATCTACCGTCGATGCGCCGGTAGAGCTGAGCGGACAGCTAAAAACGATCGCCGTAGGGCTGATGAAGATCGGAAACGACATCCGGTGGATGAACTCCGGGCCCAACAGCGGGTTGAGCGAAATTCAGCTCCAGCCGCTGCAACCCGGCTCCTCCATCATGCCCGGCAAAGTGAACCCGGTGATTGAGGAGTCACTCACCATGGTGTGCGCCCATGTGATCGGCAACGATGCAGCGATCACCGTTGCAGGGCAGTCCGGTAATTTCGAGCTCAATGTGATGCTGCCCGTTGTGGCGCATAATCTGCTCGAATCGATTCGTATTCTGGCCAACGCTGCCAGAAACCAGGCCGACCGATCCATCCGCACCTTTACGGTCAATGAAAAGAATATCGAGCGGATGGTGGGGAAAAACCCGATTCTGGTCACTGCGCTCAATCCGCTGATCGGTTACGACAAGGCTGCAGAGATTGCCAAAAAGGCGTTTGCCGAAGATCGTCCGGTCCTGGAGGTTGCACTCGAGCTGACCGACCTGGGCGAAGAGGAGCTCCGGGAGGCACTCGATCCGATGAAGATGACGTGAAAAGGGGGGTTCCGGTGAGTTAACGGCCATAAACCGGGTTTATCTGCCTCCTCCGGGGAGTCCGGCACCATCTTCGAAAACAGTATTTTAACAACCGTTTTTTGTAAAGATTTCGGGAAGCTCTTATTATTAGCCGCCCCGGATCACCTCTCTACATTACAGGAAATTCATGAGCAAGAAAGCTGAAAATAGCGGTGGGACCGAAGCGACCGAAACCAGGGAAAAGTTGTCGCAGGAGAAGGTCGATGAGGTCCTCAACGATTACAAACTGGCGCGGTTAAGCCGTGAGATGTCGCTGCTCGGCCGGAAGGAGGTGCTGACCGG
>SLKI01000089.1 GCA_007134695.1 Balneolaceae bacterium | reverse complement strand
TGGGTCTTGCACAACTTTGCCCAAACTTTGAGCTTTGAGATCCCCGCTTCTTTGTCCTGCACCTTTGTCCTGCACCTTTGTCCTGCTCCTTTGTCCTGCACCTTTGTCCTGCACCTTTGTCCTGCACCTTTGTCCTGCTCCAAAGGCCTGGATTGCTCGGCTCAGTTAGGCACATCCTTTCATCAGTGCAGTTGTATTCGCGCGCCGCTGCATCACTCCCTGCTGCGTTGCAACTCCTTGTCAGAGCACAGGCTCTGACGCGTCGCTGCGCCTTGCATGGCGCGCGCTTCGCCGCGCTCGTTACCAGCCCGCACTGATGAAAGGTCATGCCATCGTTCGCCGCGGAAAGCTTCAAAGGGCCTTCTGGTGATGAGTCGTTACCGGGCTTGTTGCTTCTGGAATCGTCCGGTTACTTTTCTGTGGGAGTCACCAGGCGTGAATCTTTCTTTTCGCGGCTCACTCCGGAGCTGCGAGACGCCTCACACTCCAAAGCTTCTCGCGCAGGACAAAGGCGGGCCGCGCTTTCAGCCTTCACCTTTCACCTTTCAGCTTTGAGCTTTCACCTTTCAGCTTTCAGCTCCCCCACAATTGACCGGCAGTTGCAAAACCCGTAACTTGTAAGACTCTGTCATTGGCGATGCAGCCTTGCATGCGACCGATGACTGTTTCCATCAGGAATCAACCAAAGAAACACAAAGATGAAAACCTACTTTTACGAACTGCTGTATATCATCAATCCTGTTCTGGATGATGACAAAATTAAAGAACTCGTCAGCTCGATCAACAAGCAGATTGAGGAGAATAACGGCGAGATAATAGATACCGATGAATGGGGGCTACGTTCGCTTGCCTACGATATCGACGGAAAAAGTAACGGTTATTACGTTAACCTTTACTTCAAGGCCCCTTCCGATTCACTCCCGGTCATCGAGCGGTATATGAGGCTGAATGACGATTTGATGCGTTTTCTGACGCTCAAATACGACGCAAAGATGCGGCGCTATTACGAGTTGAAAAAGAAGGGCGAAGCGCCGACGATTTTTGAAGAGACCGAAGAAGAAGCTGAAGAAACTGAAGAAGATTAAAGAGGAAGATCGACCATGATTAAGAATCCATCACACCCGAAGAAAAACAATCTGAAGACCCGCGATTGCAAATTTACGAAAGCGGGCTTTGAGTATATCGACTATAAGGATGCCGATACTCTGAAGCGTTTTATCAACGATCAGGGAAAGATCCTTCCACGTCGAGTGACTGGAAACAGCGCAAATTTCCAGCGTCAGCTTTCCAAAGCGGTGCGTCGCGCAAGGTTTATGGGTCTCATTCCCTACGTAGCAGAAAATATTCGATAAACAAGGAGACGAACAATGAAAGTGATTCTGAAAGAAGATGTAGAGCACCTTGGAACAGCGGGTGAAGTGGTAGATGTAAAGCCCGGTTATGGCCGTAATTTTCTGATTCCCCAGGCCAAAGCGGTTCTGGCTACAGATGCGGCTATCGAAGAGATCGAAAAGATGAAACGAATGGCTGCCTTGCGGGCCGAGATGACGGTCGATGCAGCCAAGGAGCTTGCAGAGAAACTTGAAACCGCTTCTGTAACAATCCCGGTCACCACCGGTGAAGGGGACAAGATCCATGGAACCGTAACAACCAGTCAGATCGCGGAAGCGCTGGAGGAACGTGATATTCTGATCGACCGGAGGAAGATTACAATCGACCAGGAAATCAAGTCTCTGGGTGAATATACGGCAACGGTTGAACTGCTGGGCGACCTGAAAGCGGAGCTAAAAGTCTGGGTCGTGAAAGAGGAGTGAGGTACTTGCCTCTCCAGGCAGGTTGAGCCGAATGAGAATTTGTGTTGTTTTACTCACGTTTTTGTTGATGGGGTTGCTGTATACGACAGCATCCCCATTTTTTATATCGGCCCCGGTTTCTTCCAGCCCGGCGTTTATCGGCCCGGTTCAACCCGGCTCGATATTTTCAGTTGAGATAGAATCAGGCTCGGTGACTACAGTTGAGTATAACACAGGTGCGGAGTCTATAGGCGAAATTAAACCCGGTGCGGAGTCTATGAATGCGGAACTGATCGACAGATCATTCGACATTCAGATGCTGGACCCTGTAGATGTTCAGATTGTCGAATCCTCCGTACCCGATTCCCTGGCCGCCGGAGAGAGAGTCGATCTGAAGGTAATGGCCGAGATGGAGGAGGGGTGGCACCTCTATTCGATCCACAACGACCCGGACAAGGGTCCGATCCCTACCCGTTTTGACGCTTCATCTGAGGGATTGTCGATCGTCGGAGAAGTTCGGGAGTCGCAGGCAGAAATTGCATACGACCCTAATTTTGATACGGAGCTCGGCTGGCACTCCGGGTCGGCTCTCTTCTCGATTCCTGTCCAATTCGACCGTTGGCTGAAAGGCCCGAAACGGATCAGCCTGGATATCACGTATCAGACCTGTGACGACCGTTCATGTCTGCCGCCTGTGACCAAGACCGTCTCTGCCAATCTGCAACTGCTGCCTTCAGCCGAACAACCTGCACAGGCCGAAGCCGGGAGCGAAGAACCGGCCGGATCATTTCTTGGCCTGATCTCCTTTATGCTCATTAGCGGGGTGATCGCTGCCTGGATCGGATATAAAATTTTGGTGGGATAGGTTATTTCAGTTGTCTTGTGTATTAGCAATAGCTGCGGCGGCGGACCGTTATAGTTGTCGCTGCGGATTGATAGATGCGGGATAAATTAATCCTGATTTTTTCATTCAAATTTTGTTACTTAAACAGGCGAACTTCCCGGGGGAATTCAAAGTTGAAATCTCGCCAACAACGTTAGCCTCAATTGAAGTTAACTGCAGAAATAAATTTGCAGATATAAAAGTGCATTTGGAGACATATTTATCAGGTTGCCAGTTTGATTCACCACGCTTTTTGAGCAATGGCTGTCACTTGAACAGAAGGAGTTCAAAACAACCTTTCAAATGTTCTTGTCAAGGTAATACTATTAAAGGCGATGCCGCTTTTGCTGCTTTGACATTTAGTTTGAAATGATCTATCATTTTGCTTTCTTTTTAAGCCCTAAAACCAAAAACATATAATGTGGAGTTTTCTATGACATCATCAATAGCTCTCATCTTGCTTCAGGCTGGGAATGATGGCTTCTTTAATGTTCTTGTCGAACGTTTCAACGAGGGCGGCGACTGGATGTGGCCCGTTCTTATTGCGTTGATCCTTGGTCTCGCAATATTCCTGGAGCGCATCATCACACTCAACCTTGCTGATATTAATACACGAAAGTTTATTCTTGAAGTACAGCAGGCACTGCAGGAGGGAGGTATTGAAGCCGCTTCCGAAGTATGTGCCAAAACGCGGGGACCGGTTGCTTCTGTATTTCAGGCTGGCTTGATGCGGGCTGACGAAGGGATTGAAGCTGCAGAAAAAGCCATTACCACCTACGGTTCGATCGAAATGAGCTTTCTCGAAAGGGGCCTTGTCTGGCTTTCCCTGTTTATTTCTATCGCTCCGCTCCTTGGATTTCTTGGAACCGTTGTCGGTATGATCGAGGCGTTTGATGCCATTGAAGCCGCAGCGGACATCTCACCCAGTATTGTTGCCGGCGGTATCAAGATCGCACTCTTGACGACGGCAAGTGGTCTGATGGCGGGTATTATCCTCCAGATCGGATACAACTACTGTGTCTCAAAGATCGACCGGCTGATTGCTGAAATGGAAGAGAGTTCCGTTACACTTCTTGACTCGATTCTTGCTGTCAAGGAAGGCAAGCAGATTGTTCCTCCCGCAGCTGAGGGTGGTGAAGAAGAGGCGTAAGCCGAGACCGAATCTCAACCTCTACATAAAGGAGTAGACAATGGAAGTTATTAGCCTCGGACTGGGAATGGGATTGATAGTGATCGGCATCATCGCCATCATTGTAGCCGGTGTCAGAAATGTGATGCTGGGAAAGTCCAGTCCCAAAAAAGTAATCGTCATGGTGGTTCCCTTTGCTGTATTTGGAATCGCATACGCCATTACCGGGTCTGTCGACCAGGGAGGGATTGCCACAATGATCGTGATGATAGCAGCTATGATCGTTGCGATTGCATTTACCGGCCTGAAAGGAACATTTAAACTGTAAACAGAGCATGCTTCTAAAAAAGCGACAGCGGGATGATGTCGAGATTGAAGGTTCTTCAATGGCCGACATCGCCTTTTTGCTACTTATATTTTTCCTTGTGGTGACGACCATTGACGTCGACACGGGAATCGGGCTGGTTCTGCCTCCTATACCTGACGACGTGGAACCCCCGCCGATACATGAGCGAAACATGCTCCGTATCCTTGTGGATGCTCAGGGCAGAGTTCTGTTGGACGATCAACCGACCTCGATTCCGGAAGTGAAGGATCGGGTGATCAACTTTATCGACAATCCCACGAACGACCCGAATCTCTCGGAGTCACCTCAGGATGCGGTTGTCTCGATCATGACATCCAGACAGACTCCTTACAACGTCTATATCGATATGCTGGATGAAGTGGTCGGAGCTTATCGCGAATTGCGAAATACGGCCTCCATGGACCGATTCGGAATTCCTTATAACGCTCTTGAAGACAATAGTATTCAGCAGGAGCAGATACAGGCGCTCTATCCTATGCAAATATCAATCGCAGAACCTGACGAAGGATAGCCCATGTCAAAATTTCAAAAAAAGTCAGCGAATACGAAGGAGAGCATTCCGACATCGGCACTGCCCGATATCATCTTCATGCTCCTGATTTTCTTCATGGTGGTAACAGTACTTCGTGAAGTAGAGCTGTTGGTTCAGATCGAGTTTGCACAAGCGGAAAACATCGAAAAGATCGAACAGAAGCGTCTTGTCAGCTACATCTATATCGGGCCGGAAAGGCTTGGGGGCGGTGAGCTTGGTGATACCCGTGTGCAGATCGACGATGCGTTGATCGACGACATGGGAGCGATACGCCAGATTATGTACGACAAGCTGATGGAAGAGCATCGGCTCATTGTCTCGCTGCGCGTAGACAGGGATTCTGAATTTGGAATTGTCACCGATGTACAACAGGAGCTGAGACACGCCGGAACACTCCGTATCAACTACTCCACATTAAGGCAGCATTAATCGGAGCGGCAACCGGTAGTTCGGGATATGTTGTTGGTGAACAGATAAGTCTGAAAACCGACTCTTTTCCTGAGCTCCTTCTGATTTAGAATTTTAAAAAAGGCATCTGTGCTTTTGGCGCATATGCCTTTTTTTATTGTTAAAGTAACCGTTATGGATAAGAAGAAAGAGTTCAAGACGATTCACGATGTCGGTTATACGACACTGATGAATAAACTGAATCGATTTGAGGGGAAAATTCACGACGATCAGGTCACCGGAAAGGGTGAAGCTTGTTCTGTGTGGGAGGCGGAGAAAGATTCTAATATCTGCCTGCTTCAAACATCGGGGATCTGGCTGGAAGGGGTTCACTTTGATCTGGTCTACACCCCGCTTAAGCATCTCGGATATAAAATGGTGATGGCGGTTGTTCACAATATCAGTTCGATGAACGGTGAACCACATCACCTTGAGCTGGATCTGGCGGTACCGAATAAAATTTCTGTCGAGATGCTGCAGGAGATTTTCCGGGGAGCCGACACAGCTGCCAAAGATTGCGGATGTTCACTCCGGCCAGGCGAGGTGACGGCATCCAGACAGTTACTCGCTATATCAGCACATGTAACCGGAAAGGCGGATAAAGTATCCCTGGTGATGCGTAAGGGAGCTTCAACCGGTGATCAGATCTGTGTCTCCGGAGATCTGGGAGGGGCCTTTGCAGGCCTGCGAATCCTGCTTCGGGAAAAAAAGGCGTGGCAAGAGAGTGGAACCGACTATTTTCAGCCCGATCTGGAGAAATATGAATATGTAGTTGGGCGTCAATTGATGCCGTCAGCCCGATATGATATGCCCAAAGCTTTTGAAGAGAGTGGAGTCAAGCCCACAGCAATGATTCACATCAAACAGGGGCTGCTCAATGAATTGCAACAGATGTCTGAAGCGGGAGGGTCAGGATTCGAAATCTTTACACCGGCCTTGCCGATCGCTCTGGAGACTCGGCATGTGGCCGATGAGATGAAGGAGGATGTAGATCGATATGCGTTTTATGGCGGTGAGGATTTTGAACTTCTGTTTACACTCCGGCCTGAAGAAGTGGAAAAGCTGAGGTCGGAATTTGAAGATTTTACGGTGATCGGTGAAGTCAAGCCGGAAAATGAGGGGATTCGGCTGGTAACAGGAGAGGGTAAGCAGATCGACCTGTCAGAGCTTGAAAATCAGATGAAGTAGGAAGAGGGAAAACATCGGTTTTTAAAAAACGTTATATTCCTAATTCTGTATAATTTTATTCAGATTATTTTTAGATGTCGAAAAACAAATCAGGCTCAGATCAGAAAAACACCCCGGGAAACAAAGATAACAAGCTGCCCCGTTTCCCGATCTGGATCTATGTGGTCCTTTTTCTGGTATTGATTGCTATCAATTTCTATTTCGTGCCGGGAGATACGGCAGAACGTGTTAAATACAGTGATTTTCTCGAGTATGTAGAAGAGGGATATATCGATGAGATTCTGATTACCAATCGCACGGAAATTGAGGGAACTTTTACCGATAAAGCGATCGAAGATGGAATTATTGAACCGCCTTCGGAAGAGAGAGAGGCCTGGCGGTTTACATCATCACCGGATCAGCACCGGACTTTCTATTCCACCATGCTCGAAGGAGACGAAATCAGGCCGCTACTGGATGCAAACAACGTGATCTACGACGTACGTGTCGAAGAAAGCTGGTGGGGCGGTATCCTCATTTGGCTCATCCCGATTGCCCTCATTATCGCTTTCTGGATCTATATATTCCGAAGGATGAATCCCGGCCAGCAGGTGATGAATATTGGAAAGAACAAGGCGTCACTTTACGACAAGCAGTCGGAAAACAAGGTGACCTTCGATGATGTAGCTGGGCTGCAGGAGGCGAAAGCGGAGGTTGAAGAGGTTGTAGAATTTCTAAAAAATCCGAAAAAGTTCACCAATCTGGGGGGTAACCTTCCCAAAGGTGTAATTTTGGTAGGTCCCCCGGGTACAGGGAAAACTCTGCTGGCCAAAGCAACAGCCGGGGAGGCCGACGTACCGTTCTTCTCTCTCAGCGGATCCGATTTTGTCGAAATGTTTGTAGGAGTTGGTGCAGCCAGGGTTCGGGATCTTTTCAAGCAAGCCAAGGAGAAGGCCCCTTGTATTGTCTTTATCGATGAGATCGACTCGATCGGACGTACGAGAGGCCGCGGAATGCAGATGGGTTCGAACGATGAGCGAGAGAATACTCTCAATCAGCTCCTTAGTGAGATGGACGGTTTCAACTCCGACAAGGGAGTGATCATCATGGCGGCAACGAACCGTCCGGATATTCTCGACTCGGCACTGTTGCGTCCGGGGCGATTTGACCGGCAGATTCTGATCGACAAGCCCGATCTTAATGGACGTGTCAAGGTTCTGGAAGTCCACTCCAAAAAATTGAAACTTGCCGAGGAGATCGACTTGAAAGTACTGGCCTCCCAGACACCCGGCTTTGCCGGTGCCGAGCTGGCCAACCTCTGTAATGAAGCGGCTCTTCTGGCAGCTCGCCGGGACAAGAATTCGGTCGAGATGGTCGATTTTCAGGATGCGATTGAACGGGTCGTGGCCGGGCTGGAAAAGAAGAACAAGCTGATCAGCCCGCAGGAGCGCAAGATTGTTGCCTATCATGAATCGGGTCATGCGATCGTCGGCTGGTTTCTGGAACATACCGATCCGGTTCTCAAGGTAAGTATTGTTCCCAGGGGTTTTGCCGCTCTCGGATATACGCTTCAGACCCCTCTGGAGGATCGCTTTTTGATGACAGTAGAGGAGCTTGACGACAAGATTTGTGCTCTTCTCGGAGGAAGAGTAGCTGAGGAGATCATCTTTGGCCGGATATCGACCGGAGCGCAGAACGATCTGGAGAGAATTACCAATCTGTCCTATGCAATGGTCGCCGAGTATGGCATGAGTGAGGAGTTGGGGTATGTATCGCTCACCGATTCGAAAAATCCCGACAACAGTTACGGATTTAACAAGAAATATTCGGAGCATACGGCCGAGCGGATCGACGAGGCGGTGCAAAACATCATTCGCAGAAACTATCAGAGGACCATAGAACTGCTGAACAACCATCGGGAGCAGCTCGATAAGATGGCAGAGACCCTGCTGGAAAAGGAGGTCTTGACACAGCAGGAACTGAGAGAGATGCTGGGGGACCGTCCTTATGGAAAGCATCACGATGATTTCTATAGTGACAATGATGAGCTTTCCAGCAACGGCACCAGGAAGGATGGAGAAAAAGCCGATGTTGCCGAGCCCGATGATCTGAAAGAGAATACGGATCTTGACGGAAACAGTGATGGAGACGGCAAGAGCGACGATTCGAAAACTTCAAGTTGAACTTCAGTCGACCCGTGACGTACGTCATACGCAAAGCCTGGTTCAATGCTGCCCACCGGCTCCACAATCCGGACAAGTCAGAGGAGTGGAATCAGAATACGTTTGGGGAGTGCAACAGCCCCAACTGGCACGGGCACAATTATCTGATCGAGGTCGTAGTTTGCGGTACTCCTGATTCCGAAACCGGTTTTATTATCGACCTGGGAGAGCTGGCGGATATTATCGAGAATGAGGTCATTGAACCGTGTGATCATAAGAATCTCAATCTGGATGTCGATTTTTTACGGGATGTGCTTCCTACGACCGAAAACCTGGCAGAGGTTTTTTACAGGAGATTGCGCGAACCGGTTGAGAAAGCTGCTTCAAAAGGCTCCAGGCTCTATGCAGTACGACTTCATGAAACCGATAGAAATTGTGCAGAGTTCAGGCCGGAAATGCCGAAAATCTGCTGATGAGTTCATGACCAGAACGGTAACGTGATGAACCGAAATCAGCCGTTAAACGCTTCTTCAAGAAGTCTGGCCTGTTCGGCATCATGAATCTTTTTCTGTCCGGTAGCTGGTGATGCGGATGCCTGGCGTCCTGCATAGCGCAGTGTCTGTCCATTGTTAAACTGCTGATTGAGCCGCGGAGCAACAAAGCTCCACCCGCCCATATTCTTCGGCTCCTCCTGACACCAGACCAGATCTTCGACATGGCTGTATTCGGAGAGAACCTCCAGGATGTCGTTGTCCGGGAAAGGATAGAACTGTTCGAGGCGATGGATCGCAATATGGTCAGCCCCTTCATTCTCACGTTTATTGAGCAGGTCGTAATAGACTTTGCCGGAGCAGATAATCATCTTTTTGACCTTGGATGGATGATCTACATCCGGATCCGGAATAAATGGCTGGAATTTTCCATTCGCAAGCTCTTCCGCATTACAAACGGCCCGGGGATGCCTCAGAAGACTTTTGGGCGACATGATTACAAGTGGCTTTTTCTTCTCCTGCAGTACCTGCTTTCTCAAGGCGTGGAAATATTGAGCCGGACTGGTCAGATTCATTACCTGCATATTGTCTTCGGCACACAGCTGCAGGAAACGCTCGAGACGAGCCGAAGAGTGTTCCGGGCCCTGGCCTTCGTAGCCGTGCGGCAGGGTCATCACCAGTGAGGTTTTTTGGCCCCATTTGGCTTCGCAAGCTGAGATATATTGATCGATAATTACTTGTGCACCGTTGGCAAAATCCCCGAACTGAGCTTCCCAGATGACAAGTGCTTCCGGTTTGGAGGCGCTATAGCCGAATTCGAAACCGAGGGCCGCAAACTCACTCAGGAGGCTGTTGAAAGGATAGAACGTGGCCTGGTCGTTGCTCAGGTTGTTCAGCGGGATAAATTGCTGGTTGGTCTCTGTCCCGTGCAAGACGGCATGCCGGTGAGAAAACGTCCCCCGTTCTGCATCCTGGCCGGTCAAACGGACCGTGGTTCCGCTCTTGAGAAGAGAGCCGATCGCCAGGGCCTCGGCAAAACCCCAGTCAAGTTTCTTTTCGTTCTTTTCAACAATTTCGGCTCGTTTTGCCAGCTGGCGGAGCAATTTGGGGTTGGCATCAAAATCTTTCGGTACCGTGTTGAGTTTGATGGCGATCTCCTTGAGGTCCTCCAGCGGATAGGTCGTGTCGGGGAATGTGTCCCGCTCCTCCTGCTCCTCCTCGCTTCGTTCCAGCATCTTGTCGGTTACTTCCGAAGAGGAGCTGCTTTTGGCCTCTTCAAACGCTTTTTGTAACAAGTCGTCAAACTCATCGAAGATCTCCTGCATCTCTTCTTCGGTAAACTCACCGATGCGGAGCAATTTTTTTACATAGATATCCCGGACAGTCGGATGGTTATCGATCTCCTTGTAAAGTCCAGGCTGAGTGAATGCAGGCTCGTCACCTTCGTTATGGCCATGTTTCCGGTAGCAAAGCAGATCGATCACTACATCCTTGCCAAACTTTTGCCGGTAATCCAGCGCCAAATTCATAGCATGGACAGCTGCTTCGGGGTCATCTCCGTTGACATGGAAGATCGGTGCCAGAATCATCTTGGCAATATCCGACGCATATTCGGTCGAACGGGCATCTTCGGGCAGGGTGGTAAATCCGATCTGGTTGTTAATAATGATGTGGATTGTACCACCGGTGTTGTAACCTTCAAGCTGCGACATGTTAAGTGTTTCTGCAACCACTCCCTGTCCGGCAAAAGCGGCATCACCGTGCATCAGGACCGGAACGACTTTGCGGTGTGCATCCTCTTCGCCGAAGTGATCCTGCATGGCTCTGGCTGCTCCTTCGACCACCGGGTTGACCGACTCCAGGTGACTTGGATTGGGCAGCAGCTCCAGCTCGATCGATTTTCCGCAGTCGGTATCGTAATACCCTTGAGTACCCAGATGATACTTTACATCACCTGATCCCTGCATGGTGGAGGGGTCGATATTGCCTTCGAAGTCGGCAAATATTTTCTTGTACGGCTTGTTCAGAATATTAACAAGAATATTAAGCCGTCCCCTGTGAGCCATGCCCAGGAAAAACTTATCTACATCTGCTTCACCAGCCTGTTCGAGCAGAAAATGCATCATCGGTATGAGTGTCTCTGCCCCTTCGAGAGAAAAACGTTTGTGACCGATATACTTTTTGTGCAGGAACTGCTCAAATGCCATTGCCTGATTGAGCTTGTGGAGTATATTCTCCTTTTCAATCTTTTCCAGCTCGGGTTCGTTGGTTGTCGATTCCATCCGCTCGCGGAGCCAGGTGCGCTCCTCCATATCGAGGAGGTGCATATATTCGGCGCCGATTGTACCGGAATAGGTATCGCGCAAAAGCCGGATGATGTCGCGAAGTTTGGCTGTTTCAAATCCACCCAGTCCGCCGCAGTAAAACTCCCGGTCGAGATCCCAGAGCGAAAGTCCGTAATATTCAAGATCCAGCTCTGGACTGTGGCTTGGTTCGCTGCCAAGTGGATTGAGATCGGCCAGCACATGTCCGCGCATCCGGTACATGTTGATCAGTCTCCATACAGCAACGGCCCGGCGATCCTGTTCGAGTGTGTTTCCTTTGCCGCCCAGCAGCCCTTCATATTTGTCTTCGCTGAAAGGCAGAGGTTCATAAGGGATCTCGAGGTCGGCAAAGATCTGGTCGTAAAAATCCTCTTCACCGTTCAGCAGCAAATGAACTTTCTGCAGAAAGGAACCCGATTCGGCGCCCTGAATCATCCGGTGGTCATAGGTGCAGGTCATCGTCATCACTTTACTGATGCCGAGCTGGTTGAGTACCTCCTGCGACATCGACTGAAATTCAGCCGGATAGTTGATAGCTCCCGTGGCAATGATCGCACCCTGGCCTTTCATAAGGCGCGGTACAGAGGAGACAGTACCGATCGTTCCCGGATTGGTAAGGCTGATGGTCGTTCCCTGGAAATCGCTCACTTCCAGTTTTCCACTGCGTGCCCTGTCGATCAGATCGGTCGCTGCGTAAAGAAAATCCTTGAAATTCATCTTGTCGACCCCTTTGATATTGGGTACAACAAGATTTCTCGATCCGTCTTTGGACTGCAGATCAACTGCGATTCCGAGGTTCACTTGCTCCGGTTTGACACGGTGAGGCTCCCCGTTTTGTCTGGCAAAATGGTTGTTCAGGTTCGGAAACTCTTTGAGTGCCCGGACAATAGCCCAGCCGATAAAGTGGGTAAATGTCGCTTTTGGTTCACCTCGCTGAAGCAAATGCCGGTTGATGATCGTGCGATCTTCGGATAGCATTTTTACAGGAAGAACTCGGAGAGAGGTGGCCGTAGGAACCGTTAGGCTCTCATCCATATTTTCGGCGATCTTCGATGCGACGCCCTTCAGCTTCTCAGTCTGTGCACCATCCGGTATTACGTCTTCTTCGGTTTTTCTATCTTTTACTGGTGTCGGTTCGGGCTTCCGGGTTTCCGGCTCTGTTTTTTTCGTCTCCGGTGGTGCCGCCGGGGCTTCCCTGCGTTCGGTTTCGGGCTTTTGGGCCGGCGGAGCTTCAGCCGTATCGGCCTCCCGGCCGTTTGTCGTGTCTGGCGCTTGTTGTTTCGGTTTTCCTTCCAGGTCGTCGAAATAGCGCCTCCAGTGGTCCGGAACCAGATCCGGATTCTCCTGATATTGATTATAGAGCTCCTCGACGAGAGCACTGTTGGGTCCAAATACAGATTCGAGTGATTTCACGAGACAATATTGATCGGTTTAAATGAAAAAACCGTGAATTCAGTTTGAAAAGAATTAACTTCAAAATTAACCATTATTCGATTAAAAAACGATCTTTTTGACCCGCCGGCAGGGATGGTGAAAGCTGAAAGATCAAAGCTGAAAGGTGAAAGGTGAAAGCTCAAAGCTGAAAGCTGAAAGATCAAAGCTGAAAGGTGAAAGGTGAAAGCTCAAAGCTGAAAGGTGAAAGGTGAAAGCTGAAAGGTGAAAGCTCAAAGCTGAAAGGTGAAAGCTTGTTGATGCCTGAATAGCGTTGACGTTTTTAGTTGACATGTAACATTTTGGTTGACGTCAATTTTGACATCTCTGTTCCATTTTTAACGGCTGTCTGATTCGTTATATTTGACAAGTCGTTTTACAGGCGGGGTCAACGTTTAAAACAGAATGCAGAAAATGGGCGAATCGGAACAGAAAATGAATGCGGCAGAATGGGATCTTTCGGATCTTTACAAATCCCCGGACGATCCTTCATTACAGCAAGACAGGGATGATCTGCTGGCTCGGGCGGACCGGTTTGCCGAAACCTACAGAGGCCGGATTCGGGACCTGACCGATCTGGATTTCCGCAAAGCGCTGGAAGAGTATGAGGGGCTGGTCGAAATCCTGCGAAAAATCGGCTCTTACTCTCAATTGATCTGGACAACAAATACCGAGGATCCACAGCTCGGCAAATTGGTTCAGGAGGCCAGGGAACTTGGATCGGAAGTTCGCCAGAAGCTTGCCTTTTTTGATGTGGAATGGCTCAAGGTAGACGAAAAGAAGGCTGAGGAATGGATTGAGAGCCGTGAACTCGAACACTATAGGCATTACCTGAGGGTTTCTCGCCTCTACAAGGAGCATACTCTGGAAGAGGGGCAGGAACAGGTGATGGCTGCTAAAAATGTGACGGGTGCCGGAGCCTGGACCCGGTTTTTCGACGAAACGATGGGAGCGGCCAGATACCGGTTCGAAAAGGAGGATCTCACCCAGCAGGAAGTATTGAGCAAGCTTTACAGTGCCGATCGGGAGGTACGTCGCAAGGCGCACCGGTCACTGACCGAAAAGCTCTCTTCGATGAGCCGTACCCTGACCTTTGTTTTTAACACCCGGCTGGCCGACAAGATGATTTCAGACCGGCTTCGAGGTTATGACCACTGGCTCGATTCACGTAATCTTTCTAATCAGATCGAGAATGAAAGCGTCGAAAATCTTGTCGGCTCGGTAACTGAAAATTACGGGCTCGTCCAGCGTTACTACCGGCTCAAACGGCGTCTGCTGGAACTGGACAAACTTTACGATTACGACCGATATGCACCGGTTCAGAAGATCGACCGGCAGATAACCTGGGAGGAGGCAAAAGAGTATGTTCTCGATGCCTTTGAATCGTTCGACCCGAAGATGAAGCAGATTGCAGAGCGATTTTTTGATGAGAACTGGATCGACGCCCGGATCCGCCCCGGCAAACGTGGTGGTGCCTATTCTGCGAGCACGGTCACATCCGTCCACCCTTACATCTTTATGAATTTCGACGGACAGCTGCGCGATGTGCAGACGCTGGCTCATGAACTAGGTCATGGTGTGCATCAATATCTGGCCAGAAAGCAGGGAGAATTGCAATCCGACACTCCGCTGACGACCGCCGAAACCGCTTCGGTTTTTGCCGAAATGCTCGTTTTCGAAAAGATGATGGAACAGTTGGAAAACCCCGGTGACAGGCTCGCTTTGCTCGCAGGCAAGATCGACGATACGATCGCAACCGTTTTTCGGCAGGTTTCGATGAACCGCTTCGAGAATAAAATTCATACCCATCGAAGGGAGAAGGGTGAATTGACGAAGGATCAGTTCAGCAATTACTGGGCTGAAACACAGACAGACCTCTATGCAGACTCCGTCCGAATTACCGATGAATACCGTCTTTGGTGGTGTTACATACCTCACTTTCTCCACACACCCGGTTACGTCTATGCCTATGCGTTCGGCGAACTGTTGGTGATGGCTCTCTATCAATCCTGGAAAGAGGAGAGCACCGGGTTTTCCGAAAACTATCTGAAGATGCTGGAGGCCGGCGGGTCTGACTGGCCTCACAATCTGGTAGCGGAGATGGGCCTGGATATCAAAGATCCTGAATTCTGGCTGGATGGCCTGAAGCTGTTTGAGCGGCAGATTCGCCAGGCCGAGGAGCTGGAAATGGAGATCACTCAATCCCGATCATAATGGAAACCAAACGTGAAGAGAAAGCACTCAGGGAGTTCAAGGAGATTGTCCGCGATCTGGTTCGAATGCTGCGCGCTGCAACCGGGGCCGAGTCGGTCTACCTGCAATGGGTCAACCGTTCGCGCAGGCAATTTGTGATGGAAGCCCATTCCACGACGCTCCCCAATGTGATGTTCAACGACCGGAATGGTTTCGACGGATATTTTCTCAAACCCTACCGGAACCTGGAAAACACCAGCCAGATTCGCGTAGGAGAGCAGGTCGAAGCGGATCAGCTTAAACACTATTATGGAGAAGTACCGGTGAGGCAGCTGACGATATTACCCTTTATCAACAAGGGTGAGACGGTAGCCCTGACGGTACTCGAGTCCTCCAGCCCTCTTTTATTGAGCGAACTATCGGATACGTTTCAATCCTTCCGAAGAACCCTCGGAAATGTGCTGAACACCTATCTTGAACTGATCGACCTGAACCGTAAACAGCTGGAGTGGGCTGATTATGAAAAGAGCCTTGGCCGATTTTCAACTCGTCAGCACAAGGCAGAAATACTGGGCCAGCTGCTCGAAGAGGTACATTCTCAGCTTTCGGATGGTTCAGCCAGCTTGATTGCACAGGGGATGGGAAGCTGGGTCAACGTGTTAAACACCGGTGAGCGGGATCTGGCACCCTCACTCGGATTGACCGTTGAACAGAAGTCGATTGTTTATGATGCACTGGAAAATGGACAGCCGGAGTTTGCGATTCACTTTAATCAAAATCCAAAACGGCTTTCCACCGGTGAAACGGCGACCGAGGGTGCCAGTTTGGCTGTTCCCCTTATGATCGAAGGGCGCCGTCACGGGGCACTACTCGTCAGCGATCGAAATCCACTGACGTTCAGCGAATCGGTCAAACATAAAATTTCAAATTTGACCCGGGTTGCTTCTCTGACTATACGGGCCAACCTCAATTCGGAGGGTGCAGAGAATAATCTTCTCACTTCGGAGTATGACAGTTTTATCCCGGATATCTGGGAGCGAGCTGTCGATTCGATTCTGAAAAGCCGGCAGGATCAGCGAAAAAGCTGGTTTGGTTTTCTGTCGATCGACAATGTGGCGTCACTGCGGTCAAGACTGAGGCTGGAAGATCTGAAACGGCTGCAGAGAGAACTGGTTCCGATTTTTAATCCTGGGCGCTACGGACAATCCGGTTACATAGGGTTCAACAGCGATTACGTATTTACCTTTTTGATGCAGGGAAGATCGGAGGGTGACCTGCAGGCTTGGATTACTCGCGTTAAGGAGCGGTTGAGAGATCCGGTAACCCTTACCGACGGTCAGCAGGTGGAAGTCGATATCGTTTGGGGCCACACCGAAATTACAAACCGCGATTCCGATCCCCATAAGGTAGTTCAGAGAGCCAAACAGAAACTGAGTGAAGCGGTTAAACATTCGGCCGCAGGCTGATCTGACAAGGAACAGGATCTGACAAGGAACAGGATCTGACAAGGAACAGGATCTGATGAAGAAAAGAGGGCGTTTTATACTACTGGTCATTGACGGACTGGGCGTCGGAGCACAGGAGGATGCAGGTGATTATGGCGATGAAAATGCCGATACACTGGGCCACGTTTGCAGGGAGACCCAATGTGTGCTGCCCAATTTTCAGCGCCTCGGATTAGGCAACATCACCGAACTTTCTTCAGTTCAGCCGGCCGACAATCCGCTCGCCTCATGGGGGATGATGCGGGAAGTATCACCGGGCAAGGATTCAACAACCGGCCACTGGGAGCTGGCCGGTATCCATCTGGAACGGCCGTTTCCTCTCTACCCGGAAGGATTTCCGGATGAACTGATCGATTCGTTTTGCCGTGGTGTCGGCTGTGACAAGGTGTTGTGCAACCTTCCCTATTCCGGTACACAGGTGATCAATGATTATGGCGAGGAGCATCTCGATACCGGATTTCCGATCGTCTATACGTCGGCCGACAGTGTATTCCAGGTCGCTTGTCACGTGGATGTGGCGCCGGTCGAAACCCTGTACAACTGGTGCAAATTTGCCAGAGAGGAGGTTTTTACCGGCAGACATGGAGTTGGCCGCGTGATTGCCCGCCCGTTTGAAGGGCGACCCGGAGGTTTCGAACGCATATCGGAAAAGCGCCACGATTACTCAATCACTCCGCCTGTTCCCAACCTGATCTCCCTTCTCAACCACCATGAGATCAAGGTCTGGTCGATCGGCAAGGTGGTCGATCTGTTTGCTGAAAAAGGGTTTGCCCAGTATCGCAGAACCCGCAGCAATGCCGAAGGTATTTCACAGTTGCTGAGCCTTCTTTCATCGGGAGTGGAAGGATTGATATTTGTCAATCTGATCGATACCGATCAGCTTTATGGACATCGGCAGGACCCCGAAGGATACGCCAGGTCTCTGCAGGAGATTGACCGGGCACTGCCAGCCATATTTGAACGCCTCGGGAAGGAGGATCTGCTGATTATTACCAGTGATCATGGAAACGATCCTGCCGACGACAGTACCGATCATACGCGGGAATATGTTCCTCTGCTGGCATCAGGCCGGGGCGCTTCACCTTCCCGGAATCTCGGCCTGAGAGAAACTTTCAGTGATGTGGCGGCTTCGGCGTTACATTTTTTTCGGCTTGATGAAAACCTGCCGGGAGATTCATTCCTGGAGATTCGGGAGAATAACCGGTGAATAGCATTTACCGGAACGAAATAGAAATATGTCGGGTTTGCAGTTATGCTAATAGCCGAAACAATTGGTTAAAGGTTTTTGTCAAAAAATCCGATAAAATTTGTATCTTTTTACGATGGTCAGAAACCATCAGGGTTGGGCAACAAAATCGTTTAGCGCTTCGTTGACTCCTACGAAGAATCAGAGATGTCATCTGCAATTGCAATCTACAGCGAAAAACACCGCTTCAGCTCAATTCGTACCAATTTATAACTCAAATCGATTGATAGCCCGTGGCTAAAAGTTCAGGAATTTCTACACGCGAATCCGAATCTCTGGACCGCTATTTACAGGAGATCGGTAAAGAAAAATTGATCACCCCCGAAGATGAAGTTCGGCTGGCCAAGGAGATCCAGAAAGGCTCTCAGCGAGCCCTGGAAGACCTGACCAAGGCAAATTTGAGGTTTGTGGTCTCCGTAGCCAAACAGTATCAGAACCAGGGACTTTCTCTCGGAGACCTTATCAATGAAGGAAATCTCGGTCTCATCAAAGCGGCCAAACGATTTGATGAGACACGCGGATTCAAGTTTATCTCCTATGCCGTCTGGTGGATCCGGCAATCTATTTTGCAAGCACTCGCTGAGCAAAGCCGAATTGTGCGACTTCCACTCAACCGGGTTGGTGCCCTGAATAAAATCGGTAAAGAGCTTTCCAAACTGGAACAGGAGTATGAGCGGGTTCCTTCGGCTGCTGAACTTGCCGAAAGTCTCGATATGACGGTTTCTGAAGTTGCCGACACACTCAAAATTTCGGGCCGCCATCTCTCGGTGGATGCTCCTTTCGCCCAGGGTGAGGACAATCGCCTTCTCGATGTACTTGAAAATGAAGAGATACCCGACCCGGACAACGATCTGATGGGTGAGTCCCTCAAGGTCGAGATTGAACGGGCCCTTTCGAAGCTGACCAAGCGGGAAGCGGAGGTGATCCGTCTCTATTTCGGAATCGGGCGGGAACACTCGCTTACGCTCGAAGAGATCGGAGAACGGTTCGACCTGACGCGGGAACGTGTGCGGCAGATCAAGGAAAAGGCGCTGCGTAAACTAAGACACCACAACCGAAGCGCGGCGTTAAGAGCTTATCTCGGCTGACATATCTTCTGACGAATCAACCTCGACGGTACAGATTCCAGCCGCATCAGGCTCAGCATTTTATCCCGACCGCATCAGGCTCGGCATTTTATTCCGGCCGCATCAGGCTCGATTGCCAAGTCGCATAAATTCCGGATTAAACTGCCCTGTGAGTAACGGGTCCGGCTGCATCAGGCCAGTCATTTAATAGAGTTCTTTGACCAGGTTGAGTACTCTTTGCATTTCGGATCGTACCTGATTTGCCGATGCCACCTGATTATTATTCATAAAGCTGAAGATCAGCCGGTTCCCGGAGTCGGTGTAGATATACCCGCTCAGGGTAATGTTATTTCTTAATGTTCCGGTCTTGGCATATAGATAGGGTGGCTCTCCCTCTTCGGGCCGGTACCAGCCGCTCAGTGTTCCGCTCTGGCCTCCGGCAGGAAAACGAGAAAGTGTTAATTCTTCGCCATATTCCTCAAATAACCGGTCCAGCAGGATGGCAATCGATCGGGGAGTGAAGAGATTGTAACGTGTAAGTCCTGAACCGTCCGCCCATCTCGGTGCGTCGGGCAGAAAGTGGAAGTATTGACCGATTACCGATTCGATCGCTTCGGATGAGGAGAGAGTTCCGTTGAGTTCGTCCGAAATCATCAGCAGGAGTTGTTCTGCGATCAGATTGTCACTCTCCTTCATCATTCTTTGGTAGAGTGGCTCAGCCGGGGTACCGTAGAGTGTCTGATCGAAGGCTGCTATCGGATTGTCGACCGCAACGATATCGCGGCCAAGTGTATCGGCCAGTATTTCCATGAAAAGATCCCGATCGTAAACAAAAGGGACTTGTCGAACTTGCCTGGCTGTATCGGTGCGGGGAGCATACCTGAAATGATTCTCAAACCGTTCACGATCTATGAGCTGAATCTGGTCGCTGTTCCACTCCACTTTATCAAGGTATTTTTCAAAGAAGGGTGGATCGACCGGTTGTTCATCATCGAGTTTGACCAATACCACTTGCTCGGTATTGAAGCGGACCATATTGCCATAAATCGGAAATGGAGCTTTTTCGGGTGCGTAGGCGGCCATATACCAGTTCCAGGCCCACCCGGATCCGAAAGGTTCATCCAGAAAATGGCCGTCGTAATAAGCGAGTGTACGGTCGCTGTTTTTCAGGAATTGAAAAGTTTTCTGAGAGTCGAATTCGGGATTGAGGAATGCAGGATTTCCTGTACCCCGGAAGTAGAGGGTGTCGTCGCGCATGGTATATCGCAGCGACGGCAGCGTGTCGGGCAGGACTTTGAGCGAGGCATAGAGTGTGAAAATCTTGGTATTGGAGGCCGGTGTGAAGTAGCGATGCCCCTCTTTGTCAAAGAGCGCCGTCTTGCTTTCCGGATCGTATAGGTAAAATCCGGTCAACCCCCGGTCGAAGATCTCCGATTCGGCAAATGCCGCAGCGATTTTATCGTCTGGGCCCGGATCCGGTTCCGGGACCACAACAGGTTCCGGAGATCTGCATCCGGCCATGAGTGCGAACAGCATCAGGAACATCACAGCGAGTACCCGGTTCATATAATTAAACATTTTAAATCGATGCCGGTTCGTTTATTTTCGTATCGGTCGCAATCTAACAATTGACACTCTAACGGAAAACTGCAGATTGACACGATGCATATCTTGAAATTTGGCGGTACTTCGATGGTGGATCAAGCGACCTGGTTCCGAGTTCTTGAGATTGTGGGCCGGGTTGAACAGCCTGTTGTCGTCGTTTCGGCCACTGCCCGAACCACACGCCAGCTGGTCAAGGCTGCGCGAAAGGCTTCGGAAGGGGAGCTGGATTCCGCTTTAAAGATTGCCCATGAGATCGGGCTGCGTCATCAATCGATTATCGAATCGTTCTTTATGCAGCTGCATCAGGCAGGACGGCAGTCACAATTTCTGTCTGCAGAGCCGGAAAAACTGCAGGTAAATGAGCTTCGGGGCAAGAGAAAGAATGAGGTTCGAAAGGGACGGGATGAAATGCAGCCCCTGGAGCAAGAGTGCCTGGAATTTATCGATGAGACGATTTTGGAGCTGGAGGAGGAGCTGAAAAACCTGGCCGATACGTCCCGATGGACGGCTGAAAGCCAGGATCTGATTGCAAGTTTTGGCGAACGCATTTCATCCAGGCTGCTCGCCTGGTGCGGCCGCTCGACCGGTATGCGCATGACGCATATCGATGCACGGGATGTGATAAAAACCGATGGCAACTTTGGTTATGCCGCACCTGATATAACCGAGATCCGCAAGCGGTCGAAAAAAGTAGCGGAGCTTGTGGCCGATGGACAAGTTCCGGTTATAGGTGGTTTTTACGGAGAAAACAGCCAGGGTGAAGTAACCACGCTCGGTTTTGAGGGATCCGATCTTACGGCGACGCTGCTGGGAGCTGCTCTTGAGGCAAGTCAGGTGGGCATCTGGACCGATGTGAGCGGTATATTCAGCTGCGATCCGAACAAGGTGCCGGAGGCATTTCCGATTCCCGAGCTCAGTTATCGGGAAGCT
>SLKI01000079.1 GCA_007134695.1 Balneolaceae bacterium | reverse complement strand
TACCTGGCCGGAAGCTATCTTGCCGCCAGACATATCAAGGGAGTGCCGTTCTGAACAACCCGATAACACTCAATTACAGGAATTTTGTAAATATCAGTCATTCCCCTGTTTTAAATTGAGACAATTTCTCATATTCATGGCTGTCCGATTCACGGATATCGTATTTAAATGAGTTAATTGATTTACAGTCGATGATGCCTTCACCGTTGAGATGCAGTCTGTTTACTGCAACGCTTGCCGCCCTGATGATCACCATCTCCGGATTTTCCGGCTGCTCCAGTACCGAACAGACAGCGGAATCTGCAGAATCGGGAACGAACCTCACAGATCACTCCGGCACAGAAGTGGAAAGTTCTGATCACGAATCTGAACTCGAAGAGCTTTATTGGGCCCGCATCAACGAATCCCGGGAAAACTTTACACAGGCTGATGTGGACTTTATGACCGGCATGATCGTACATCACGCCCAGGCCCTGATCATGTCGCGGCTGGCCCCGGATAATGATGCGAGCCAAACAGTGCAGGTCCTGGCCTCCCGCATCATCAATGCTCAAAAAGATGAGATCCGTACCATGCAGAAGTGGCTTCGGGATCGCGGTCAGCCGGTGCCGGAGATTGATATCGACGGCTTGCAGCTGATGGTGCATCTGGAGGACGAAACGGGGCACCACTCACATATCGGCGATGATGCTGAGGAAGAGCGCGATATGCAGCACGATGATCATCATGTGGATCGCGACGGTCAAGATGATCACGATTTTTCAGGCCATCGTGAAATGTCGCACAACCATCACGACATGATGCATGACCACCACGACATGCCGGGCATGCTGACCCAGCAACAACTTGAAGAGCTTGCAGAGGCCCGCGGCACTGAGTTTGACCGCAAATTTCTGGACTTCATGATAGAGCACCACTGGGGTGCGGTTATTATGGTTCAGGAGCTTTTTAGTGTGGATGGTGCCGGAGAAGACCGGGAAGCCTTTGATCTTGCATCTGGAATTAAAGCGGAGCAGATTACCGAAATTGAACGAATGGAGGAGATGCTGCAGTCGATCCCATTACCCTGATTTTACTCTGTTAAATATTCTGTCCAACCTTAATTAACAAGTCTTACCATGTTACGATATCTGTCCGGATTACTCTTTCTTGTTGCAACAACTATGTTGGTTTACAGTTGCACAACCTCCGATTTGACCCATTCCGAAACTGCCCAGCAGGGGCAAGAATCGCAGCTCCTCCCCCTCTCGGAATTGGAGAGGCCAAATCCCGACCCGAGGGTAGGTCTTGGTGCGGGGCTTTTTGATGCGGAGGAGACAATCTGGAATCTCGACCTGATTTCCGTCACGCCACCGCCCGAGGATTTTATCGGCTCCTGGGGTACTGACCTGGCATTTAAAGGGGATTACGCCATTCAGGGGAATTATAACGGCTTTATCATATGGGATATCTCAAACCCTTTAAACCCCGAAGTTGTTGTTGATTACCTCTGCCCCGCTTCTCAAAGCGATGTATCGGTATATGGCGATCTCCTGTTTGTATCGGGTGAAGGCCTGGAGGGACGTCTCGACTGTGGCACGGAAGGAGTTCAGGAAACGACCAGCGAAGACCGGTTGCGGGGAATCCGGATTTTTGATATTTCCGACGTACATAATCCAGAGTATATCTCCAACGTACAGACCTGTCGCGGATCTCACACACACTCCGTTCTGGTAGATCCCGACGACAATGAAAATATCTATGTTTATGTATCCGGCTCGGCCCCGGTACGGCCGGAAGATGAGCTGCCCGGATGCGTTGCAGCTATGCCGGATGAAGACCCTGAGTCAGCTCTCTTCCGTATTGAAGTGATCCAGGTTCCTCTGGACAATCCGCAGGATGCACATATTGCCAACTCCCCCCGAATTTTTGAAGATCTGGAAGCTCCTCCGCAGAGGGGGCCCTCACCCGAAGAGCGGGAGCAGTTGAGAAGAGCCGAAGAGGCAGGCGCTTTCATTGGATCCATGATGGGCAGGGAACGGGTTATTCCCAGTGGTATGGCAAGAAGATTTCTCGACCGGATTGTTGAAGAACGAGGTGGGTCCGGCGATCCGACAGCTGCAGACAGCAGTGAGTTGAGGGAACGACTGCCGGAATTTATCGATGAGATGCTGATTGCACGAGGGCGCGGAAGTGAAGCGCGTGGCCCTAATCAGTGCCACGACATCACCCTCTATCCGGAAATCGGCCTGGCCGGTGGTGCTTGTGAAGGAAAAGGGCTGCTGCTCGATATTACCGACCCCATCAACCCGAAACGAGTGGACGCCGTTGCCGACTCCAATTTTGCATACTGGCACTCTGCCACGTTTAATAATGATGGGTCCACTGTGATCTTCACCGATGAGTGGGGTGGTGGAACCCAGCCAAAATGTCGTGCAGAAGATCCGTACGAATGGGGGGCAAACGCCATCTACACCATCGAAGATGGGAAGATGAGCTTTGCGAGCTATTTCAAAATGGATGCACCCCAGACCGAAACAGAAAACTGTGTTGCTCACAACGGCTCCCTGATCCCCGTTCCTGGCCGGGATATAATGGTCCAGGCCTGGTATCAGGGCGGAATCAATGTTTTTGACTTTACCGATCCCTATAACCCGATCGAAATCGCCTTCCACGACCGGGGGCCGATCAGCAACGATCGGCTTGAAATCGGAGGCAGCTGGTCGATCTACTGGTATAACGGATTACTCGTGAATTCCGAAATCGCCCGGGGCCTCGACCTGTTTGAGCTGCTTCCGAGCGACTTTATCACCGAAAATGAAATCGCCGCTGCCAACACGGTCCGGATGGACTACTTCAACCCGCAAGGCCAGCCGAAATTCTACTGGCCGCCCTCTTTCGAAAAGGCCAGAGCACTCCTCGATCAACTGGAGCGTAACCGCGAGCTGAATGGCGAAACTCTTCGGGAGATCCGGCAGGGAATTGCAGATGCCGAGCGTCAAAGAGGTGCCGAACAGAGTCGGAATCTGACGGCGCTTGCCGAGAAGGTGGATTCGGCCGCAACAACATCGATCAATGCCGACAAGGTGGAGAAAATAGCTGAAGTCCTGAGAAATCTTGCAGGATGATTACAGGATAGATAATCAGCTTCCAAGCATAAAAAATCAACGCCCAGGCCCGATTTTTACCATTAAATCCAGGAACCGACATCAATATTATGACCTCCATTAACCAACTCCCTATTAAGCGTTTTTGCATACCCTCGTTATCAAAAATGTGTGCCGCCTTCCTGATTGCCATAACCCTGTGTATCGGCTATACCGGCATATCTCAGTCCCAGGATCTGCAGGAAGACGTTAAAACTCTCAATCTCGACAAGTATTGGGAGATGCAGTCAGTAAATAATCCGCAAATCTCCCCGGACGGCAGCCAGATCATTTATACCCGGGGATGGATAGACAAGAAAAATGATTCCAGAGAATCAGAAATCTGGATCATGGATGCTAACGGCGATCGGAAACGCTTTTTAACCAAAGGGTCATCCCCGACCTGGTCTCCCGATGGTACTAGAATTGCCTATACAGCGCCTGGTGAACCGGATGGCAATCAGATCTTCGTACGGTGGATGGATGATGAAGGGGCTGTCAGTCAGGTTACAAGGATGGAACTATCACCATCAAACCTTCGCTGGTCACCTGACGGCAAATATATTGCTTTTAACCGAGCGGTTAAGACTCAACCCTCCTTATCCATCAGTATGCCTTCGCGGCCTGAGGGAGCGGAGTGGACAACGCCGCCCAAAGTTGTTGAGCGTGCTGTTTATCGTCGCGACCGTCAGGGTTATGTGGATGATTCCTACACCCATATTTTCATTGTATCTTCTGACGGAGGAGCAGTCCGCCAGATGACCGACGGCAACTGGAATCACTCCTCAGCCGAGTGGACTGCCGACGGTAATGAACTGATCTTCTCTTCATTGCGCGTTGAAAACGCCGATCTGCAATGGCGGCACTCCGAGATCTATTCAGTATCGGTAGAAGATGGTGAAATCCGACAACTGACTGATCGTCACGGGGTCGACTCCAATGCAATCCCCTCCCCTGATGGTGATTACATCGCATATCTTGGAGATGATTGGCACGATAACACCTACCGGAACAGGAAAATCCATCTCATGAACCGAGACGGATCAAATCCCCGGGTAATATCGGGTGACTTTGACCGCTCGGTTCGCAACTTGACCTGGGCGCCAGACGGTAGTGGTCTCTACTTTGTTGCCAACTCCGAAGGCGATCGCAATGTCCATTTTGTCTCCGTTGACGGGGGTGTGCAATCGGTAACCGAAGGAGTTCACCAGATCAATCTGTCATCAGTCAGTAATGAAGGTGTATTTGCCACTACTAAGTCCAGTTTTCATGAACCCGGCGACATCTATCTGTTAAACCCGAACAGTCCCGATCATATGGTCAGACTGACCGAGGTTAACAGGGATCTGCTTAAAGGTGTGACTTTGGGTGACGTGGAAGAGCTCTGGTATAAATCTGTAGATGACCTGGATATCCAGGGCTGGGTGGTTAAGCCACCGGACTTTGACCCGGGCAAACAGTATCCGATGATGCTTGTGATCCATGGAGGCCCACATGCCATGTATGGTGTTGGATTCAGCTACTCCTGGCAGGAACATGCCGCCAACGGATACCTGGTGCTCTATACCAATCCTAGAGGAAGCAGCGGATATGGCAGTGAATTTGCCAATGAGATCAATAACGCCTATCCGAGCAAAGATTATGATGATTTGATGGCCGGTGTGGATTTCCTGATCGATAAAGGCTGGGTCGACAGATCCCGTAAATATGTTTACGGCTGCTCTGGCGGTGGAGTATTGACGGCATGGGTTGTTGGACACACAGATCGATTCACAGCAGCTTCATCGAACTGTCCGGTCACAAACTGGCTCTCCTTTGTCGGAACTACCGACGGAGTTAGCTGGTATAGAAATTTCGAGGAGTTTCCGTGGGATGATCCTACTGAACACCTGCAACGCTCGCCATTGATGTATGTCGGAAACGTTACAACCCCGACGATGTTGATGACCGGCGAAAATGATCTTCGAACACCAATGTCGCAGACCGAAGAGTATTATGCCGCCCTGAAGGTTTTGGAAGTACCGGCAGCCATGATTCGTTTTCAAAACGAATGGCACGGCACTTCATCGCAACCTTCCAATTTTATCAGAAGCCAGCTCTACTTGCGTAACTGGTTTGAAAAATGGGGTGAGGAGTGATTCGTAATAATCGGAAGTGCCATCCGCCGTAAACCGGTTTAGTCTGGCAAACCGGATTAAGAGGTCACTGCCTCCGGATAGTAGGTCTCGATCATCCTCTTGGCAAGCAGGACCTGCCTGGCACGCCCAGCAGCACTTTTAGAAGGGTTCAGCCGGCTTCCCGATGACGATACAGACCCACCCGTTTTAAGAAAAACAGGTGCCGCCACCCGGATCATCTCCGGCACCTCGTAATGCCTGATGAAGCCACCGGCATAGTCCGGGTTGTCGGTATGAATGTCCATGGGCATTTCCACCGCCTGGCGTATAGCGGCCAGCATCTGAAGCTGAATATCCCTGACGGGATTAAAGGAATCGGCGCCAATCGATTCCAGCAGCCTGGCGGAGCAGGGATTCCCATGCCCGCAGTGAACCGATACTTTAAACTTGCACTCTGATGGGATCTCCCCCTCCTCCCTGCATCTGTTCAATACCCAAAGCGCCCCTTCATCGTAAAGTAGAAATGAGGTGCAGCCGAGCTCTGCGGCCCGTTTGACCTCCTCGATGGTACGGACAATCTGGTCCTGCCCCCGAAGCCTCAGGCCCATTTGACGGCCTTCGGGAGTCTGTATGGATGCGCCGGTGTCATAAACAGAACGAGGGCCCAGAGCCAGTACCAGCTCCGATCGAGACTCCTCAGCAAGTTCAACCATTCTCCGGACCTCCCGATCGGTCAGCCTCATAATCCCGCGGGTCTGGGTAATTCGATGAATGGTAACACCAAATTTTTCCGCCGCCTCGAGCAATGCTTCCATACTCTCCGGACCCTGTATACCCGGGACCTCAAAACGATACTGGGCGCCATCGTTGAACCTTTTTTCCGAATCCGGCAGATCATATGCGTCCCCTGCCGGAAGGCCGATTTTTTCAAGAAACGATTTTGTTTTTTTCATGGGTGAATCAGTTTCAATTATGAATCCACTATCAATGCTGAATCCTTTTATGAATCACATCAGTTTCATGGGTCAATCAGGGATTCATAAACCTGCTCCATAAATTCGCCGAGAACTGATCCGTCGATCCAGCGGAGCACTACAACCAGGTCATTCTGTTCATCCACAACGATATAGTTCCCTCCAAAGCCGGCGGCATAGTAGAGGTGATCCGGCACCTCACCCCAATCGGTGTCTCCCTTCAATGTCCACCACATATATCCGTAATTCGGGTTGGGTTCCGACGGCGCTTTGGCTTTATCGATCCACTCTCCGGAGAGGATCTGATCTCCATTCCAGGCGCCCCGACGTGCAAACAGCAGGCCAAATCTTGCCTGGTCGAGAGTATTGATAAAAAGTCCGCCGCCGTGATGGCCGCCCCCGCTGACCGACTGCACTTTTTTCCCATCCACAATGGTCCAGGAGTCCTCATATCCATGCCATCTCCAGGTCGTCGTTGCGCCGATCGGATTCATCACTTTATCTCTCAATACCACAGGGAGGGGTTCCCGCCATACTTGCAGAAGCGAGTAGGCCAGCACATTCACCCGCACATCATTATACTCGTAGTGGGTCCCGGGCTCCCGGAGATCCCTCATCCGCCACTCATCAATCCCACCTTCACGCGGCGGCCGGTCGCCCCAGTCGTTCAAGCCGAAAAATGTGCCCGACCAGTCCGATGACTGATTCAGCAGATGGTGCCAGGTGATCGCACTGTTATGCTCCCCGTCGAAAGTTCGATCCCAGACATAGTCTTTCACATGATCATCCATACTTCGGATCATTCTCCTGTCCCACGCCAGGCCGGCGACAGTCGAAAGATAGCTTTTGGTCACGCTGAAGGTCATATCCACCCTTTCGAGATCTCCCCAGCTTGCAACCAGATATCCATCTTTGATGATCATGCCAGCCGGCTCTCCCCGATCACGAACCGGCCCCTGCAATTCGTGATACGGTTCACGGCTAAATCCTCGAAGAATGGCAATGCGAAGATCGCGCTCTACACTGTTCTCATTCTCGAGTGCAAACTTGACAGCCGCATCAAGCGCTGTCCGATCGATACCAAGTTCTTCTGCCGACCGTTCGGCCCACTCCTCACCCGTTGGTGGATAGTAGAGCTCCTGCGCATCTGTCGGCTGAACTTGCAAAACGAATTGTGCAACGATTAAAATCACAGCAAAGCTCGGAATAAATATTTTACCAGTATTAGAATCCATGTGGAATTGTTTTTTATCGGCGAATGCCAGGTTAATTGCCAAAAAGGATGAAACAGTCTAACAATTTTCGATTTGAACACGAAAAAACTTTCCCGGTTTATCAATCAAAGTTAAAATTTTGCATATTAGGGTGTTATACCTGCAACTGCCTATATCACAACTTCCTGACTATGTTAGACTCCAATACCTTCTGGCGAACCGTAATTAGCGGTTTCATCGCAACCTTTATCATGACCATGATCGCTTTTCTGCAAAGCGGTTTCGGCCTTCCCGCGATCGACGTCGGCCACATACTCAAAGAAAGCTTCAACGAAGTACACGAAGCGGAACCCTATAATATCCTTTGGGGCAATATTGCCTACTACCTCGTTGGAATTCTTCTGGCTTTGATCTGGGTCATTTTCCTTCATAAAAGAATACCGGGACGGTGGTATATCAAAGGCGTAATCTACGGGGTGATCATTTCGATCGTCGCCGGTCTTGTTGTAGCCCCCCTTGTCTCAAGTGCAGCCGGGGACCCATTCGGAATCTTCTATATGGATACCTGGACACCGGGACTCATCCTGATGGCCGGCCTTGTAATGCATCTCGCCTACGGAGTCTCACTTCTTCTCTGCCTCAAATATGCCGGGGTTGACTCATTGCCGTTGTAGACGGTAATGTCGTATATTTGAAAAATGTACAAGCCGGCGTGGCGGAATTGGTAGACGCGTTGGACTTAAAATCCAATGGGTGGTGAACCACCCGTGTCGGTTCGAGTCCGACCGCCGGTACTTTAAAGCCTTGAATGTACATCATGCGGCTCCTCCAAAGAATCTCTCCCATCACAGACAGGTGTTTTGAAAACAGAGAGCCTGTCGTATCTAATTCAGCCTTGACGTAAAATAACCGGTTGATTGTATTTACAATCCTGAACAGGAGTGTTACAACTTGTTTAGCATGGTGTAAATCGGCAGGAAAGCTCTGTTAAACAGTAATAAATGCTGATAATGTTAAAAAACTCCATTGAGATCGTGTAACAAAGAGGCAAAGTTTGGGGTGAATGTTCATAAAACCTTGAACCATCATCAGAGTAGACGCCCCGCAAATCGTTCAATAGCTCATCTCACTGACCTGATTGAACCTGGTTTGACGGGAAAAACGTTCAAGATTGAATCGATAACCTCAAAAAACAGAGCAAAACATGAAGAACGTGATACTGGTTCTCATCCTGTCACTTTCGTTCGGCCTCTCCCAGGCTTTCGCCCAGGGATCAATTTCGGGCCAGGTGGCAGACTCAAAGACTGACGAAACCTTGATTGGTGCTACTGTACAAATTGATGAACTGGGCCTCGGTACCGCAACAGATGCCGACGGTCGATTTCACTTTCCTGACGTAGCCGCCGGAACCTACACATTATCCATAACCTTTGTCGGGTACCGCGATCATGAAATGGAGATCACACTGGCAGAGGGAGAGGATCTTGATCTGAATATCGAAGTCGAGCCCGACTTCCTCGGTCTTGATGAAGTCGTTGTTGTGGCGTATGGCGAGATGGATCGGCGGGACTTGACCGGCTCGGTAGCCAGCGTTAGCGGTGCGGATGTCGAAACAGTTCCGGTTTCCAATATCGAATCCATGTTGTCGGGCCGTACTTCCGGAGTTCAGGTTACGCAATCCGCAGGGCTCCCCGGAGGTGAAGTAACCGTTCGGATCCGGGGTAATGCATCGATCGGAGCGGGTAATCAACCATTATATGTAGTAGACGGAATTCCGATCTACACCGGTGATACTGCAGGATCCCTTGCAGGGAATGCAGACGAACATACAACATCTGCCCTGGCAGATTTGAATCCATCCGACATCGAATCGATCGAGGTTCTGAAAGATGCTTCTGCAACGGCGATCTACGGCTCACGCGCAGCCAATGGTGTGGTTTTGATTACCACCAAACAAGGACGTCATCAGGATACAGAGGTATCCGTTTCGCACTACACAGCCTGGTCACAACCTAATGAAGTGTATGATGTACTGGACGCCCCTCAATATATTCAGATCCGTCAGGAAGCTGGAACCTGGGACCCGACCGATGATCCGGCTGCCCACACTACACATGAATGGGTGGATGCCGTAACTCGTACCGGTATGACACAAAATTTCGACATGTCACTTCGCGGAGGTGACGAAACCACCCGGTTCTATATCGGTGGAACCTTTTTCGATCAACAGAGTTATCTGATCACCAATGAGTTTGAACGGGCCAGCGGTCGAATCAACGTAGACCATGATGCTTCGGACTGGCTGTCGATCGGTGCCAACCTTCAGATGACTCGCGGAACCAATGTACGTGTAGGCAGTGATAATCTGGTACAGGGACTGCTGACATCTGCCGCACTTCAATCTCCGAACCACCCTATATTTCTTGAAGATGGCAGCTACAACTTGGCAGCCGCTCCCGGAAACATAGCCCAAAATGTAGTCTTTGTAGCAAGAGAAAATGACAGACAGCTGCAAACTCTGAGAACGATCGGCAGCATTAAAGCGGAGATCAGGCCAAGTGATAATTTGCTGATCAGCAGTAACTGGGGTCTCGATTATCTGAGTACCGATGATTATACGCGATATATGGCAGGCCATGGTGACGGCGGTGCTGATGGGGCCGGATTCAATCAGAAGCGTTCGGTCTATAACTGGATCTCAACAACTACGGCCAATTACCGGACTACGATCGACGAAGTACATCGACTCACATTGCTGGGCGGAATGGAGTTTCAGCAACTGAGGCGAGATCATCTCTCAGTAGCTGCAACCGATTTTCCAAGCAACCTCTTTCCCAATGTTGCTTCGGCAGCCAATCCGACCCTAACCAGTTCAAGCCTGGAGGAATTGTGGGGGATTGAGTCCTACTTTTCACGAGCGACCTACAATTATGATGAGCGCTACATTCTGGAAGGGAGTGCACGTGTGGACGGGTCCTCAAGATTTGGAGATGAAAACCGTTTCGGCTTCTTTCCCGCGGGCTCCGTTGCATGGAGGCTGACGGAAGAGGAGTTCATGCAAAATGTCGGCCATTTCGATGAACTGAGACTTCGGCTCAGCTACGGTATTACCGGTAACGACAACATCGGTGATTTTGCATCACGTCCGCTCTGGGAAAGTGGTGCTAACTACGGAGGCCAGCCGGGACTTGCACCAGATCAGCTGGAATCCCCGGAATTGCGTTGGGAGTCAGCCGCCCAGGTTGATATGGGAATTGATATGGCGATGTTTGGTGAACGTGTTTCATTATCGGTTGATCTCTATCGACAGGATATTTCGGATATGATTCTGAACGTACAACTTCCCGCATCCTCCGGGTTCACTTCTGTGACCGAGAATGTCGGTGAGATGTACAATCAGGGCCTGGAGATCGATCTCAGTACCCACAATATTGCCGGCAGTTTTAATTGGTTTACCGATTTCAACATTTCATTCAACCGAAACGAAGTGACACAACTGGTTGATGACGATCCGATTCTCGGAATCGCCAATCAACGCGCCGCCGTCGGCCAGCCACTCGGTTCATTTTACCTGCCTGAATGGCACGGTGTAAACCCGGATAATGGTGAGCCGCTCTGGATTGGAGAAGATGGCAACCCGACGAGCAACTACGGAGAAGCGGAATGGGACTACAGAGGTTCGGCTATGCCGACATCCTACGGTGGTCTGACCAACACCTTTACCTATCAAGGCTGGGAGTTTTCAACCCTGCTTCAGTTCGTCTATGGGAACTCTATCTACTGGTCATCCGGTACCTTCCTCTGGGACACCCGGACAGCCTTTAACAAGTCGACAGACGTGCTCGACCGGTGGCAACAGCCCGGCGATGTTACCGATATGCCGGCTGCAATGACACAGGCGAACCCGAATCAACCTTCGACCCGATTCTTGAAAGACGGTTCCTATCTGAGGGTCCGGGACGTCACACTCTCCTACGACCTTCCTACCGATCTGCTCACACAGTTTGGACTGCGACATCTGCAAATCTATGTCCAGGGCACCAATCTGATGACCTTTACCGAATATCCGGGCCTCGATCCCGAGGTGGGTAACCAGGGAACAGCTACTCTGGGACAGGGTACAGATTTCTTTACGCCTCCCCAGATGAGGACAATCCAGGTCGGATTTAATATGTCCTTTTAATTGCCATGGAGAGTTAATATAAATTTTGAAACAAGGAGAATTATGAAGACGCTTAAATTTTTTTCAATACTGGTGGCGATCTCGCTGACAGTGTTCACTGCCTGTGATGTACTGGATGTAGATCCGGAACAGGAGATCCCCACCGAGTTGGTTTTTGATGATGCAAATGGAGCAGAAACAGCGGTGACGGGAATGTATGAAGCCGTCAGTTTCGGTAATTCTTATGGTGGATTTCCACTGATCGCCGCTGATTTCCGAGGAGGAAACAGTCACTTTGTCGGATCATTTGTAACCTGGCAAGATGCAGCAGCATTTAACGTCTCCATCACCAACGGTACAGTGCAAGGTGTATGGAACGCTAACTATACAGCAATCAACCGGGCAAACAATATAATAGCCAGTGCTCCGAATGTTCCGGATGTTTCCCAGGATCAAATTGATGAATGGGTCGGAAACGGCCATTTTGTACGGGCGATCAGCCACTTCAATCTTGTTCGCTGGTTTGGCCAGCCTTATGGTTATACGGCCGACAACTCACACCCGGGAGTCCCGCTTGTACTTGAACCAACAGAAGGGCCCGGGGAACAGAACAACATACCTCGAAGCAGCGTTGCGGAGGTTTACAACCAGATCATCAGCGACCTGGAGACAGCATTGGCTAATGTGCCCGACAGCTACGGAGCTTCGGTCCTCGATCGCGGACGTGCTACAACCGGGTCGGTTAGCGCCTTCCTCTCCAGAGTTTATCTTCATATGGGAGAATGGCAGCTTGCAGCTGACTATGCTTCAGATGTATTAAATAGTGATATGTATCAGCTTCAAGGCAGTTACGAATTCTTCGACAATGAAAATACGGCCGAAGATATCTTTGCAATACAGATGACAACAGAAAGCAACCCGGGCACCAATGCTGCATTCTCAGCGATGCATCGGCCAAGCCCCGTTGGAAGAGGAGATATCAACCCGTCGGTTGATCTCTGGAATGCATACGAGAATGAAGATCTCAGAAAAACCCAGCTCTATTCGGTGGGGGCGGATGGAACCGACTTGCCGGAAGAGGTGACGCAGCAGAGTGAACTCAATAATGTGTGGACATTGCGATATACGAGTGGAAATTACGATGACAATGTACATGTCATCCGGGTAGCTGAGATGATGCTCACGCGCGCCGAAGCTCTTGCGGAACTTAATGGGATTAATCAGGAGTCGGTGGACTTGCTGAACCAGATCCGCAATCGAGCGGGGCTGGACAGTTATGCAACCGCCGACTTTGCATCCGGCCAGGAGCTGATGGATGCAATCCTGCATGAAAGACGGCTGGAACTGGCTCATGAAGGTCACTACTACTTCGACAGAACTCGAAGGGGTTTGGGACTTGACGGAATCGCAAACCTCGGAGGGGACAGTATCGACTTTGGAGTAAATGAAATCGTCCTCCCGATTCCAAATCGTGAAATGGAGCTGAACCCCGAACTGGAACAGAATCCGGGTTACTGATTTCTGAATCGTCAGGCTGAACCAAATTCAGCCGACCGACAGTTCATTGGTTGAGAAAAGGCCGTGGCTATGGTGTCACGGCCTTTTTTATGGGTTAGAATTATTCTTAATTGGTATTCAAATACAACTTTTACAATGTATCACAGTTATTAATCAAGAGAAATCACCATCCTGATTTGTATTATTATTCTCCGGACTCCTGATAAGAAAGTAGATACGCTGCAGATTCAGATGCCTTTGAAACGCCACCTGATCCAACGTCAAACCCCATCAGCCTCACGATTTGAACCGAAGCCGTACCGTCCCTCGAATCGTGTCTCCGGCAGATTCCTCGGAATACTGCTCATCGGGGTTTTGCTGACCACGGTAACTTCTTGCAATACAGGCCCGGGTACCACATTTACCCTGTCGGTCGATGTGGTTCCGGAGCAGGCAGGTTCTGTAGAACCGTCAAGCGGCGAATTTGATCAGGGAGAGGAGGTGGTAATAGAAGTTCATCCTCAAGAAGGTTGGGTTTTCGATCGCTGGGAAGGAGATATTACCGGAAATGAAAATCCTTTAACACTTTTGATGGACTCCGACAAAGAGATGTCGGCCCATTTTGTCGAAAGAAGCTACCCGCTGACCGTCAACATTGTTGGTGAAGGCAGAGTTATCGAAACCATCATTGAACAGAAGATTGTAGCCGGCTACCCGGCCGGAGTAGCCGTATCATTAAATGCTCAGCCCGAAACGGACTGGGATTTTATACGATGGGAGGGCGACCTGCAAGGTTCACAGAATCCGGCAACAGTCGAAATGAACACAGAGAAAGAAATTACCGCCGTCTTTGAGCCTCGGGCAAATCATTTTCTCAAAACATTCGGGGGGCGGTTCTACGAGTCGGGAAGAAGCGTTATTGAAACCGCTGATGGAGGAATCGTAATGGCCGGTTATACCTGGTCGAGTGACGGGCATTTCGAAGGGTTGAATCCTGGAGAATCAAGTATTTTTCTGATCAAAACCGATGAAGAAGGCGAAACCCAATGGGTCCGTGTCTTTGGCGGGAGTCGGGAAGACAGAGCATACAGTCTGATTGAAACCAATGACGGCGGACTGCTTGTTACAGGTTATACCTGGTCGGACGACGGACTTTTTTCCGGCCTGAATCACGGCCAATCGAGTGCCTACCTTCTTAAGCTTGACGATGCCGGGAAAAAAGAGTGGGTTCGAACCTACGGTGGAAGCTCTCGGGATCATAGTTACAGTGTCACAGAACTTCCATCCGGCAACTTGGCACTGACCGGAACCACACGATCATCCAACGGTGACTTTTCCGACAGATCCCCCGGAAATTCAGATATATTTTTAATTATAGCCGATCCATCTGGTGAAATAGAACGTATCAAGACTTTCGGTGGAAGTGGTAACGATGCAGCCCGTAGCATCTCTTCCGGCGAGGGAGGATCACTCTACATTACAGGTACAACCCAATCCGGAGATGGTGATTTTGAACATCTGCAAACCAGTAACCAGTCAGATATCTTTCTCATTAAAACTGATGAGAAAGGTAACAGAGAGTGGATCGAGACATTCGGGGGCAGCGACCGGGATTTTGGTCGTAGTGTCACCGCAGCTCAGGGCGGGGGTGCAATAATTACCGGGCATACGTTCTCTACCGACGATCTGTTTTCCCAGGCAAATCCGGGCGATTCCGATATTTTTGTCATAAATGTAGACCCCCACGGCAGCAGAAGGTGGGTCCGGACCTACGGTGGAGGTCAAAGAGATGTCGCCTACCATATCAGTTCCACCCAGGACGGAGGAGCCCTTGTGGCCGGTGCTACAAGATCCGGATTGGGCGGAGGTGCACTTGGGGTAACGAATGCATATATCTTTCGTCTCAGCTCTGTAGGCGGCCTGCAATGGCATCGTGCCTTCAGCGGCAGTGAAGAAGATTTGGGGTGGGGCGTCACCGAATCTGACAAAGGAGAAACCCTGGTTACAGGCAGTTCGATGTCGGATGATGGCCATTTCAATCGTTTAAACAAAGGAAGTGCAGATATTGTACTGATCCGATTCGGTGCTGACGGTAATTTTTAGTATAGTCTGTGGAATCTTTTTTAAATTGCAGGGGTAAAATGCATTTTTCGGAGAACTTCAATATCATTCTGCACCTTTTCCAGCCAAGTAATCAAAATGTCTGAAGAGAAAAAGAAAGTATTTATCGTAGAAGATGACCTGATTCTCAACCTGCTCTACGAAAGTTATATGGAGAGACTTGGGTTCGAAACCACTGGAGAGCTGGTTTATGGGAAAACTGCCGTTGACCTTGTCAAGGAGATCGATCCCGACCTGATTCTTATGGATATCGCGCTTGAAGGTGAAATGGACGGGATAGAAGCTATGAAAAAAATCAGGGAATTTTCTGATGTGCCTGTCATTTACATTACCGGTAACTCCGATCCTCATCATAAAGAGAGGGCCAAAGAGACCCATTTCCTCGATTATCTGATCAAGCCGATCGAGTTTGAAGATCTGAAATCATCCATTGAGAAAAATTTTTCCAAAATTCAGGGCTCCTGAATGCGTTATGAAGTTAGTGGCCGGATCGCCTGCAATATCCGCCAGATGAGTCTCTGTCAGTTCATCAATGTAGCCGCTATTTACAAAACCGCTTAATTTATCCCTGAAGGGAAAGTTTTGTAAATCCTATTGTAAAAAACATCAACAATTTCTTGAACGATACCGATTTAAGTAACTTCTTTTGATATTTATGCTATTCACAAAACGTTAAGGCTCACATGTATAGAAACCGATCTCTCCGACTATTGTTCTTCGGCATCGGGCTTGCAGCGGTTATCGCTCTGACAGGCATGAATGTTTACTCTCTTTATGAATTGCGTGAGAGCTCGATTGAAGCAGCCAAAGACAATAAAAAAAATCAGATTGAAGAATTCACTCGTCAGGTAGGCTTCCGTTTCATGCAGCCTTTCAGGGGTGTACGGAAACTGGATGTAGAATATCTACAAGAGTACTATCAGCAGCATGATGATTTTCCGCAAAACCTGAAGAATGTCCTGGTCGAAGCCTCGAGAGACTCCATCTTTAGTTCAATCTATTTTTCGCCCGACGAGAAGGACCACTGCCTTGATCCCTCACAACCGATCTATGAGTTCGAACACCGGTCCCGCGAATTCCTGGAAATCCCGGAAGTGTCTGAACTTGTCTGTGACGGACTCGGACTGGCGAGGTCCCGTATGAAAGTTTTACTTGATGATTACCGGTGGAACAACAAAATCACCTTTGATAGTCATCGAAGTATGACCCTATCGATGATCAATCTTGAACAGCGACAAGTGGTGGGGCATTTAACCTTTTTGATCAACCCCGACTATCTGGTCGGTGACTATCTGGCTGTAAAGCTCAAAGAGAAGTTTGGCCCGAGTGATCAGACCGGGATCGTAGTCTGGCTCCGGGATTACATGCAGGAAACAATATTGGCAGAGTCAGAAGCCGGGTATGAGTATCGCCGAGATCTGCAGATCGACATTCGGCAGCGCTTTCCCGATATGCTCGACAATTGGATCCTTCATGCCAAAATAATCGACTCTCCAACAATCGCAGCTTCCAATGCATCCCTGACCAGAAATCTGATCGTGCTCGGTTTGGCTGTTATTTCATTGTTCGGTGCACTGGTATTTATGTTCATTACTGCCAAAAAAGAACGGGAACTTGCCCAGCACCAGGCCGGGTTTCTTGCCAATGTCACTCACGAGTTAAAAACTCCTCTCGCCACTATGCAGGCCGCAGGCGAGAATCTTGCCGACGGCAGGGTCAATGATTCCGAGAGGATAAAAACATATGGCGATCATATCTATAACGAGACGATTCGACTTCGAAAAATGATCGATAAGCTGCTGGATATCGCAAGAATCGATTCCGGCCAGACAACCGTACAGAGGGCACCCCATCGACTCGACGACTTGGTACGTTATTATTATGAGTCACACAAAAGTTACATCGAGTCTAAAGGATTTGAATTCAACCTGGAGATAGAAGATGATTTGCCAAAAGTTCGGGTCGACAGCGATCATTTTGAAACGATCCTCAATAATCTCATTGATAATGCCGTTAAATACAGCAGGAACGAGAAAAGAATCGACCTTCAGCTCTACAAACAGGATAATAAAGTGCATCTCGCTGTAAAAGATCGGGGCATCGGTATCCCCAAATATGCACGGCACCAAATCTTCAAAAAGTTTTATCGCCTGGAAGACAGTCTAACGGCCAGGACGAAAGGGCACGGACTGGGACTTTCAATCGTTGAGAATCTGGTCATGACAAATCATGGCGAGATCCGGATAGAGCCCAATTTTCCACAAGGTTCCATATTCATCGTGAGCTTTCCTTTCATTTCCGAAGAAGTTACTGCAGAGCTCAGCGAACCGAAAAAGACCGAAACTATATACAATCGGGTCGATATAGAATTACAATAGACTTAACAACAGACCGAACATGTCAAAAGAGCAGAAAAAAACGATTATCATCGTCGAGGACGAACCGAGCCTGGTATTCACCCTTAAAGATACCCTGGAAAATGAAGGATTTGAGGTTCATATCACAGAAGATGGTGAACAAGCAGTCGACCTTGTCAAGGATACAGACCCCGATCTGATGCTGCTCGACCTGATGCTGCCAGGTAAAAGCGGGTATGAAGTGTGCAAGGAGGTGCGTGGCCTGGACTACAATTTTCCGATCATTATATTGACAGCAAGAGACCAGGAGATCGACAAAGTGACCGGGCTGAATATCGGTGCAGATGATTACATTACAAAACCGTTTGGCGTCAAAGAACTGCTTGCCCGGATCAACGCCAGGCTGCGGCGGGCAAACACCTATTCCTCCAAAGAGGAGATGGCAGATTCACTGACTCTGGATCCGGTTGAGATCAATTTGAACGAATCATATGTAAAAAGACCGGATCAAGACCCGATTCCCCTGACCACCCGGGAAGTGGAGCTTATCCGCTATCTGATTCCCCGAAGAAATGTTCCGGTTTCACGAGACGAATTACTTGAAAAAGTCTGGCGGTATGAGTTCAGTACCAACACCCGGACCGTCGATGTTCATATCTCAAAATTACGAGCAAAAATTGAAATGCATCCCGACGACCCGAAATATTTGGTTACACTTCACGGGGTAGGTTATATGCTCAAGACCGGTTGACCTTAGTTTGTAGTCCGAAATTTCGAATTATATTTGCTTACTGCCCTTTCCCCATAATCTTTCTCAAACGTTCCCAAAGCTTCGGCTCACGACCCTCCTCTCCCGGCTGATACCAGTTCTTTTCCTCCATATCTTCAGGCAGATATTGCTGGTCTACCCAGTGGTTCGGGTAATCATGAGGATATTTATAATCTTTCGAAGCATTCTCCACATCCAGATAACGGGAAGCCAACTTGTTGGCTGTCATATCACGCAAATGCGCCGGAACATTGCCGGCCCCCTGTTTTTTAATCTCGGAGTGAACCTTGAAAATTGAAGTTGTACTATTGCTCTTGGGTGATAGTGCCAGAAATATCGCTGCATGTGCCAGGAAATAAAATCCCTCCGGCATCCCGGTTTTCTCATAGGCATCATGTGAAGCATTGACCACTGTCAACGCATAGGGATCGGCCATACCCACATCCTCGGAAGCGAAAATCAGCATGCGCCGGAAAAGAAAATTGGGGTCCTCACCTCCCTCCAGCATCGCGCACATCCAATAGAGAGAAGCATCCACATCCGATCCCCTCATCGATTTAATAAAGGCGGATGCGTAATGGTAGTGCTCATCGCCGGCCCGATCATATCGAACGTTGCGCTTTTGAATAGAAGCTTTGGCAATTTGCAGGCCAATTTTAACCGAGCCGTCCTTCTCTTTGGGTGTTGAGAGCACAGCTACTTCGAGAGCATTCAAGGCATTGCGAATATCTCCACCCGCATAATCCGCCAAATGTTCCTTCGCTTCCGACGTAATTTCAATCTTCATAAAGCCGAGCCCTCTATCTTCATCCGCAAGAGAGCGATCCAGCATCTCGAGGACATTTTCCCTGGTCAGTGGATAAAGCTCAAATAACTGGCAGCGGGAAAGGAGTGGCTTAACCAGTGAATAGAAGGGATTTTCGGTAGTTGCCCCCACCAGGGTGATCACTCCGGATTCCAGATGAGGAAGTAATGCGTCCTGCTGCGCCTTGTTCCATCTGTGGATCTCATCAATAAAGAGGATGGTTTTACGGCCGTCGGCCCGTTTTTGATGCTCGGCGCGCTGAACGACTCGTTTCAGTTCTTTAATCCCGTCCAATACCGCATTAATGACCTCAAAACGTGCATCAATCTCTTTGGATATCACATGGGCAAGTGTCGTCTTACCACTGCTTGGCGGACCATAAAAAACCAGAGAACCGATCACCCCGCTTTCAATCATCCGGCGAAGCATTTTTCCCTCTCCGACCAGATGTTCCTGACCCGTAAACTCTTCAAGCGATTCCGGCCGCATCCGGGTAGCTAACGGCTGCCCGGTACGGCCTTCACCCGGACTATCGCCTTGGCCTCTTTCTTTCTTTTCGAACAGATCCATATCCTGTCACAAGCACCCGAATCATCATCAATTTTACGGCAGCAACCCTAAATCGGCAGGTTGTCATGTTTTTTCTTCGGCACCGAATCCACCTTGTTATGAGAGATCCGCATCGCCTTAATCAACTTTTCCCGAGTCTCTCCGGGGAAAATGACTGCATCAATAAATCCGCGGGAAGCTGCCCTGTATGGATTTGCAAACTCCGCTCTGTACTTCTCTTCCAGTTCATTCTGTTTGGCTTCGGGGTCGTCTGCATTCGCAATCTCTTTGCGAAAGATAATCTCGACGGCCCCTTTGGGGCCCATGACGGCGATTTCCGCGGTTGGCCAGGCGATGTTGTAATCGGCCCGTATATGCTTGGAATTCATCACATCATACGCCCCGCCATAAGCCTTGCGGGTGATCACCGTCATCTTCGGAACAGTTGCTTCACAGAATGCATAAAGCAATTTGGCTCCATGTTTGATGATGCCTCCCCACTCCTGGTCGGTTCCCGGCAGAAATCCAGGCACATCTTCGAAGACGATCAACGGAATGTTAAATGCGTCACAAAATCGAACAAATCTTGCTCCTTTTAAGGAAGCATCGATATCGAGGACACCCGCCAGGGAGAGCGGCTGATTGGCGACAACTCCCACACTTCGGCCATTGAGCCTGGCAAATCCAACGACGATGTTGTCGGCATAATGTTCATGAACTTCCAGAAATGACCCTTCATCCATGATCCCTTCAATCACATCTTTAATATCATAGGGCTTGTTCGGATTGTCGGGAACGAGGTCATCAAGTTTTTTCGCTTTGTCCGGGTCTGGTTTCTTCGCTTCTTTCTCCGGAGGACGCTCTTCACAATTCTGCGGAATATACTCCATCAGCCGGCGAATCTCCCGAAGACAGTCCGCATCGTTATCAGCCGCAAAATGTGCCACACCGGATTTAGTGCTGTGGGCGGTCGCACCTCCAAGATCTTCGGAGGTTACTTCTTCGTGAGTGACCGTTTTTACAACGTTCGGGCCTGTCACAAACATATAGCTGGACCCCCGTACCATATAGACAAAATCGGTCAGTGCCGGGCTGTAGACCGCGCCCCCGGCGCAGGGCCCCATCACAGCTGAAATCTGGGGAACCACTCCAGAGGCCATCGAATTTCGCCAGAATACTTCGGCATATCCGCCCAGTGAGGAAACACCCTCCTGGATCCGGGCACCGCCCGAATCGTTCAAACCGACCACGGGAACACCGTTTTTCAATGCCAGATCCATAATCTTGCAGATCTTTTCGGCATGTGTTTCCGACAGAGAACCCCCAAATACGGTAAAGTCCTGACTGAACAGATATACCGGCCGTCCGTGAATCGTTCCGTGACCGGTCACGACTCCGTCACCGGCTATCTTCTTTTTGTCGAGGCCAAAGGCTGAACTGCGATGCGTCACAAAGGCATCGATCTCCTCAAAGCTTCCCTTGTCTAAAAGCAGATCAACTCGTTCACGGGCAGTCAGTTTACCCTTCTCATGCTGTTTTTCAATGCGTTTTTCACCACCGCCTTTTTTCGATTCTTCCCGAAGTCGCTGGAGTCTTTCTGCTCGTTGATCGGAGGCCATCAGGTGCTGGTTTTCTCGGATTTATGTTCAATGAAAAAGTTGTGAAG
>SLKI01000047.1 GCA_007134695.1 Balneolaceae bacterium | reverse complement strand
TGGCCCGGCAGACGAAGCCTGGAAAATTATCGGATCATTATTCAGCAGCGCGGCGACCGGATAATCGCCTCTGTCGAAGACCGCAGATCCGGAGGGGTCGGGCGTGATGCGGGAGGAGTCGAATTTCATTTTGTTATTCAGGTTCCGCGTCGTGCCTCAACGAATCTGAGAAATTTGCATGGCGAAATATGGCTGGAGGGGGTTGAAGGAAGCCACTTTCTACAGAACGAATCCGGTGGGATGAGAGTCAGAAAAGCGGAAGGCGAAATTCGGGCCGCATCCACCTCCGGAAACCTTGAACTTGACCAACTTGTTGGCCAGGTTCATGCCAGGACGGTGAGCGGGCACATTCAGTCTATCGGCAATGAAGGAGAGATTCGACTCCGAACGATCTCCGGTAATGTGAGTGTAACTGAAATGACCGGTGTTTTGGCAGCTGCAACAACCTCGGGCAATCTCGATGCAGATTTAATTGGGGTATCAAGCGGAATCTATATGGAAGCGGTCAGCGGAAACATCCGGCTGGGCCTGCCTTCAGATTCAGGATTTCAAATTCGGGCAAAAGCCATGGGCTATGATTTTGGCGGACTGAACCCGTCAGAATTCGTCGAAGAAACTCGCAGTGATGGTGAAAAATCTATTACTCTACGCGGCGGCGGGGTGCCGGTCAGCCTCTCTACATTATCAGGAAGGGTTACCCTCACTGAATCTCAATAAGGTTTGCATCGTGTTGATTCGTCTCCTATTTACGGTTTGGTTGATATTGACGGGAGGTCCGCCAGAAGAACTGGCAGGTGTGGGCCTGATGGAGGAGAATCCACACAGTGCAGACTTGATAGACCAGGAACTTCGCGGCGATTTTCTGATGGATCAGGATTCTGACAACACGGGCCTGATGGAGCTGGATCCGGATGGTGTGGAATCGATATCAAACGAGACGGTTTTAGAGGCGGAGGTGATCTCTCCCGAGATGATGACCGGGGAGAGCAGAGTAATCTATATCCAGGACAGGTGGAGATTCCAGGCCGGCGATAACATGGAGTGGGCCACGCCTGCTTATGATGATTCCGGGTGGGAGCTGATCAGCACTAATTTAACACAAGCCGATCTCTCTTTTATCGAGTGGGATGGAATCGGCTGGTTTCGCAAAGAGTTCAGAGTCTCCCCCGAGCTTCAGGGTAAACCGCTGGCACTTGTGATCGACAGACATCTCGGGGCCTCTGAAGTCTTTCTGAACGGAGAGAAGATATATGAACTGGGGTCGTTCTCGACGCGCCCCGAAGAGGTGGAGTTTTATAGCAGAAATAATCCGCTCGTCTTGATATTTCCCGAACAGGAGCGGCATGTAATGGCCGTGAGGTTCATCAACCCCGACTATCTGGAGACCGGCAAACTAACCGGATACAACGGGTTTCGATTTCTGCTGGGAGACTGGGCCACCTATCAATCTTCAAGGTTTTCTTTTATTTCACAGTGGACCAGCCGGAATATGTTCTATATCGGAATTCTTCTGGCTTTTGCCGTAATTCATATGCTTCTGTTTCTTTTCTATCGGGTCGAAAAACGTAATCTCTATTTTTCGATCTTTGTGACCTTTCTGGCTGTGATGTCCTACCTGATTTACCAGGCAGAGATCAATGACTTCACCTACGAAGCAGTCTTTCTGTTTCGATTCACGCTTGTCACCGAAATTATTCTTCTGGCTTTTGCTGCACGGTTTACTCACAGCATCGACAAGTCGGCCACACCTGTTTATGCAAATGCACTTGTCGTTATCGCTTTCATCGCAGCACTGCTTATCTGGCAATTTCCGATAGAGCTCTCCTGGTTGAGAGAGGTGATAGTTATCGCTTTCTTCCTGGAGATTTTGCGAACGCTCGGAGTTATGTTCTATCGAAGAAGGAGTGGTGTCTGGGTTCTGGGCGCTGGTGTACTTGCCTTTTTATTTGGACTCGGATACAGCTCGATGGTCAGTTTTGATATGATTTCCGGCAGTGTTCAAACAGGGAACATGGTCGGCTCAGGGCTGCTCATCTTTTCCATGTCGATTTTTCTTTCGAGGGAGTTTGCATTAACACAGCGGAGCCTGGAACAGAAACTGGAAGAGGTGCAGGAGCTGTCGAAAAAAACGATAGAGCAGGAACGAATCAACAAGGAAAAGGAGCTGGAGAAGAAACTGCTGCAGGCAGAAAATGAAAGAAAAACGAAAGAGCTGGAAGAGGCGCGGCGACTTCAACTCTCGATGCTGCCTAACCAGATGCCGGAGGTTCCGGAATACGATATGGCGGTCTTTATGCGAACGGCGACCGAGGTGGGTGGAGATTATTACGATTACAGCCTCAAAAAAGATGGATCTGTCGTACTTGCGCTGGGCGATGCCACAGGTCACGGGATGAAGGCAGGAATTATGGTGGCAGCAGCAAAAAGTTACTTTCATACACTGGTTCAGGAACATGACAATCTGAACGTATTAAACAAGATGTCATCCGGCCTTCGAAACATGAACATGAGAATGATGTATATGGGACTGATGCTGGCCAGATGCAATGGCAGTGAACTGGAGATCGCCACCGCCGGAATGCCACCGGCACTGCACTACATGAAGAGTGAAGACCGGGTCAGCAGAATTGAATTGAAAGGGTTACCGCTGGGCAGCCAGGTCGACTATCCCTATCAGAATGAAACGGTTCGGGTAGAGCCGGGAGATGTGGTCTTGCTACTAAGCGACGGCCTAACCGAACTTTTTAACTCCAGCCGGGAAATGCTTGGGTTACGTCGTGTTGAAGAAACTCTGAGGGCGTCGGCCGATCGGAGTGCAAATGATATTGTTAATCAGCTGACCCGGCTGGCGGAATCCTGGTCGGGTTCTTCGGAACCGGAAGATGATATTACGTTGCTTGCAATCAAGGTTCGCCAGGAGGGTTAAGATAGTGCCGGCCGCAACGAATCTTTATCAGAATTTTCTCGTACAAAATCGAAAAGTGATCCCAACTGGTTTAGTGATGCCAATCGGTAAATTGATTCCAAATGGTTAAAACCGCACTCATCATCCTGCTTTTTTCAGTTCCCTCCCTGGCACTGGCCCAGGAAAGAGAGGAGGACCCATTTAAAAGGGATCCGATCTTTACCAAGACGATTGAAGAGTTATTGGGACTGGGCGAACAGGAGGAGGACGAGGCAGAGGAAGCGACTTCCGTGGTCCGATCCAGAAGCCATACGGTCCACCACCTTACAGTACGGGGGCTTGATCTTGGCGGCGGACTGGAATCCGGTCCTTACTATAGCAATGAACTCTACAGTCTCTATCCAAATCTCTCCTCCATACATTTTAACAGAGTTAACGGCCTGTTTATCGGTATCAGAAAAGAGAGAATGCAGTGGCACAGGAGGGGTAGTTTTTTACAAATTCCGCAGATCGAACCACACGGATTTATTGGTTACGGGACCGCATCAAGAGAGTGGGAATATGCGATCGGTCTGGAGAAGCTGTTCGGCAGCAGAAATCGGGTGATGGCTGGTGTTGAGTATCACAAAGCGACCGCTACTGAAGATTTCAGACGAACCGGGCTGATCGAAAACTCTTTGACGGCATTTTTTGGCTCTTATGATTTCCTCGATTATCACCGAATGGAGGGGTTCGGTGTTTACAGTGCTGCCAGAACCCAGCGTTGGTTTGAATTCGCTTTTTCGTTCAACAGGACAACGTTTTCATCCCTGGATCTTAACACCACCTATTCCATGTTTGGCCGTACAAGCGTTTATCGCCCCAACCCCCCGGTCGACCGGGATGCCGATGAGATCGATCTGGATATTTATGGTTTGTCAGTTTCTTTTAATCCGAGAAATGTTTTACTGACAAATCGTTTCTCTGTTTCAGCCGGCCTGAGAGCGGAACTATCTGACAATAACCTGGATGATAATCCCTATCGTTACGAGAAATATCATTCGACACTCCAAATGTATTACAATTTTGAACCGGGATCGGTTTTGCGCTGGAGATTTCAGGCCGGCGGAATAACCGGAAACGTACCGGACTTCAAGGCTTTTTATCTGGGTGGAATCGGAACACTGAGAGGAAGCCCTTTCAAGTTTTTTCAGGGTAAACAGATGCTGTTGAGTAACATTGAAGTTCAGTTTGGACGCCCGCCTCGCGATCCGGATGAGTGGATCGGCAGACACGGCTGGCAACTTCTGCTGTTTCTTGACTCCGGCTGGGCCCGGGAGATTCCCGAGATGACAGATGGGTCCAACCCTCTCGACGGTTTTAGTCATTTCTCCTTTTCGGACCTGCAACACGACATCGGCTTGGGATTGGGATCGAGAGCGATACGGTTTGAACTGGGGTGGCCGTTGAGAGAATTTGACAGGTCGCCTGTTTTCTGGGTCAGATTTAATCCCACTTTTTGAATCAGGTCCGGAAGATTACAGCCCATCCGGTATTACGCAACATCATCTCAGTGTAACTGCGATAAGATTCCGATTGTATGCCGACGTCATTTCAGTTGTATAGCTACATCATCCCGGCATCAATGCTCAATCAATCTGTGCAGAGTCTGCTGATGAGGTCCGAATGTTCAGGATATGATTTGAGCAGCGTTTTTCTGTCAGCCATTTCGAAATCGCGAAAATCGAATCCCGGAGAAACAGTACAGCCGGCCAACAGGTAGCCATCAGGATCATCTGTTTCGACCGTTACGGAAAACCAGTTGTCAGCCGGCATTATTAACTGTGGTGCCTCATTGTTATTTAAATTCTTGCCAAGGCGTAAAATTTGCAAGGTTCCATCTGTTCGGATGATATAGATGTTTGCCGCCGATCCTTCATAGTGATGCCATACTTCATCCGATTTGATTCGGTGGAAAGCAGAGAAGTCGTCGCGTCCAAGCAGGTAGTAGATTGAAGTGGAATATGCGCGGCCGTCTGGATAATCACTCGATTCGGGAATAGAGATCGATCCGTTACTTCGATAGACCTCCTTATAATATCCGCCTTCCGGATGAGGTTCGAGGTTGAGAGTTTCGATCAATGCTGTTTTTCGGTCCACTTGTTTACAGGTGGTTTTTGCGGTTTTCTTTACAATCTGTAATTATTCGTATTTTTGAAAGATACGAAGTATAAAATAGTGAGAGATTGTTGTCGTTTACATCTCCCTGAGACCAGGCAAGGGATTTATAAAATTTGTAAAGCTATAAAAAACAAAAATATATGAAGTCTAAATTCCCGAATTATGATGTGATCGTTGTTGGTGCCGGCCATGCAGGCAGTGAAGCGGCCGGTGCGGCGTCGCAGATCGGTGCTAATACGCTGCTCATTACGATGAGCCTGGAGGCGATTGCAAGGATGTCGTGTAATCCGGCGATGGGAGGAGTGGCAAAGGGGCAGCTGGTCCGGGAAATAGATGCACTCGGCGGCTTGAGCGGCCTGGTAAGTGACCAAAGCGGAATTCAGTTCCGAATGCTTAATCGAAGTAAAGGCCCAGCGATGTGGAGCCCTCGTTGTCAAAGCGACAGGGCGCGTTACGCGGAGCGGATGAGAGAGATGCTTGAGGCAAAGGAAAACCTTTTTTTCCGTCAGGATAATGTAGTCGATCTGATTATCGATGAGAAAGGTCAATGTGTAAATGGAGTGATCACTCAAACCGGACAGAAGTTTTACTCCAGTTCGGTGATCCTGACCACAGGTACCTTTGGAAATGGGGTGATCCATATCGGGGAGACGCAATTTGGCGGTGGCCGGTCCGGAGAAAGGGCTTCAGTCGGGATATCCGCAGCCCTTGAAAATCTTGGATTTGAAATTGGCAGACTTAAAACCGGTACTCCTCCAAGAATTGATGGCCGTACAATCGATTACGACCAGCTGGAGGTGCAGTATGGAGATGAAGACCCGGGACCTTTTTCTTTTATGACGGATTCACTGCCGCCCCTGGAAGAGCAGATGACTTGCTGGATCGGTTATACCAATAAAGAGGTGCACAAAACATTGGAGAGCGGTTTTGACAGGAGTCCGATGTTTACGGGAAGGATTCAATCCATCGGCCCCCGATACTGTCCGAGCATTGAAGACAAAATCGACCGTTTTGCAGATAAAGATCAGCACCAGCTCTTTTTGGAACCGGAAGGGCGCAACACCTATGAGATGTATCTTAACGGTTTTTCAACTTCACTGCCCGAAGATGTCCAATACCACGCAATGAAGAAAATTCCGGGATTCGAAAATGTGGTCATGCTTCGTCCAGGCTATGCAATTGAATACGACTATTTCCCTCCGTATCAGATTAAAAGAAGTATGGAAACCAAGCGCGTTGAGGGGCTTTTCTTTGCCGGGCAGATCAATGGAACAACCGGCTATGAGGAAGCTGCTTGTCAGGGGTTGATGGCTGGTATCAATGCGGCTCTAAAGAATCAGGACGAAGAACCCCTGATTTTAAAGCGATCTGAAGCCTATATCGGAGTTTTAATTGATGATTTGATCAACAAGGGGACCGAAGAGCCTTATCGTATGTTCACGTCCAGGGCGGAACACCGGATCCTTTTAAGACAGGACAACGCCGACCTTCGCCTGACGGAACTGGGGCG
>SLKI01000022.1 GCA_007134695.1 Balneolaceae bacterium | reverse complement strand
GTGATCGTTCTTCGCTCACCGTCGCGGAATACTTCAAATTCCACCTCCGTGCCCGGTTCGGCATTGGCTATGGAGAGCCGGAATTGATACCAGTCACGTATCGGACTGCCATCTTTTCTTAAAAGCACATCACCTTCGGCAAGACCTGCCCGCTCAGCCGGGCTGTCTGGCGTTACCTGACCGATAACAACTCCATAATTGACATCCAGCTCGAGTGCACGGGCCATCACACGGTCCACCATCGCTCCCTGGTGGATTCCGAGAAAACTGCGCACAACCCTGCCATCCTCAAGAATTGACTCCATCACCATGCGAGCCATATTGATCGGAATAGCGAATCCGATCCCCTGATGGCCGCCTGTACGGCTGGCAATCGCCGTATTGATACCGATCAGTTCACCATTCATATTGATAAGAGGGCCGCCTGAATTCCCGGGGTTGATTGCTGCATCGGTCTGAATATAGTTCTCATAGGCAGAGAGGCCCAGATGTGCACGGCCCTTGGCGCTGACCACACCCATCGACACCGTATTGGCCAGATCCCTGTGCAGCGGACTTCCGATCGCCAGAACAAGTTCACCAACCCGCAGTTCATCACTGTCGCCCAGTGAGATAGCCGGCAGGCCCTCGGTTTCGATTCTTAGAATTGCTACATCGCTTTCCGGATCGGCGCCTACCACCTCAGCGTCATACTCCTGGCCTTCGTAGGTTCGGACCAGAATCTCGTCCGCTTCGTGGATTACGTGATTGTTAGTCATAATGTATCCATCACCAGAGATGATCACTCCAGAACCCAGACCTTCACGTTGAAATTCGCGCTCCCGGTCAAACCGAGGATCGTCAAAAAAGAATGAAAACGGACTCTGGAATCTCTGCCGTACAGTCCGATGAGTTGTAATCGTTACAACCGTCGGATTTGCCTGTTCCGTGATAGCAACAATGGCATCGTTAAACTCATGAAGGGTTCCTATCCCCATCCTGCCGGTATTCACCGATTCCGAGTCATCTCGATCAGCGGACTGGCGAATGTCGTCGGAATCACTGTCGGAAAAAAGGGTTATTTCGGGAAGTGAAAAGAGAGAGGCGCCGTCGGAATCAAATTCAACTGCCTGATGGATTCCGATCAGCAGGGTAGCGACCAGAATCGCGGCAATCACACTTTTCCAGAGTCTGTCCATCGTCAATCCTGAACTTTTTTATTAGAAATTAGTCAAATCGGTTGATAAACACCTTCAGTACAAATATTATTGCACAGGCATTGTAAAAAAACAATGCCGAGGCACTGGGTCAACAGCCGCCCCGGCACTAACTAACCTGCTCTTTACTCGGGGATACGAAGTAAAGATTCTTATTTAAATCAGCGAATTTCATTCTTCTCACGGAATAGATTTCGCTCCTGTTCACTAATGCCGAGGATGTGCATTCAACACAACCCCCAGCGCTAACTAACCTGCTCTCTTTGTTAGGGGATGTTCTTCTGAATATTTTTCTTACGAAATTTCAATTCGCTTTTTGAGTGACTCTTCACTCTTGTTAACGGATATCTCGAGGATTCCGTCTGTATATTTTGCGTTAATACTTTCGGGATCGATATTATCGGGAAGTTCGATCGACCGGCTGAATGCACCAAATTGGGTTTCAACCCGGTGAAACCGCTTCCCTTTCTCTTCATTCTTGAAATTCCGCTCGCCGCTGACGGTCAGAACTCCATTTTCCAGATCCACCGAGATATCATCTTTCTTCATTCCCGGGATCTGTACAAACACCTCATAGGTGTCTTCCGTTTCCGACATATCGATTCGGGGGACAAATCCATCACGCCGGGTTGTAACAGCGTCATTAAAGAAATCGTCCAGCATGTCGGAAAATCGCTTCTCCATTCTGTCAGTTTCCGGTCGAACTGTTCTTATCAGTGTCATAATTAGCTCTCCGTTTGTTTCAAGTTGGTTCAACCTGTTTATATACAAGAGATGTGCCAACTACTCGTAAGAAACCGGCATCTGACAAGATTGGACCGATTTAATGTCTGATCTTCAGTAGTTATAACGAAGACCGATAGGGTGTCATTATGTGATAGACACAGTGACGTAAAAAAGAGATAGTTCTGCCGTTTTTACCGGCCTCTGAGCGGCAGATCGAGCCGATCTCTCCGATTGACGATGAACACTTCTTTTTCAAGGATCACTATTTCAACCTTGCCGGCCCCTCACCTGCGATACCCTTCGTTCCACTCTTTTGCCACCAGAAACGCCATCTCCAGGCTCTGTTCGTAATTCAGACGCGGATCACAATAGGTTTCATAATTGCGCGTCAGCCCCTCTTCATTCAATCCGTTTGCTCCCCCCACACACTCGGTTACATTGTCACCGGTCAGTTCCAGATGGACGCCGCCCAGGTAATTTGCCTCGGCACGATGGATTTCAAAAGTCGTTTTGAGCTCCTCAAGTATGTCGTCAAAATTCCGGGTCTTCACTTTTCGGCGGGTAGAAAAGGTGTTTCCGTGCATCGGGTCACAACTCCAGACCACCGGAAAACCTTCGCGATTGACGGCCCGGATAAACCCGGGCAGCTCCCTCTCCACTTCTTTCACGCCAAAACGTGTAATCAACACTATTTTGCCCGCTTCATGACGAGGATTGAGCCGGCGGATCAATTCCAGAACTTCATCCCGGTCAAAAGGCGGCCCCACTTTGATACCGATCGGATTCTGAATACCCCGGAGATATTCAACATGTGCATTTTCCAGGCTGCGCGTTCGATTGCCCAGCCATACCATATGCCCGCTCAGATTGAACCATCCCTCCTTTCGTGGCACTCTGCGGGTCTGGGCCGATTCATAATAGAGGTTAAGCGCTTCATGAGAAGTGTAGAGGTCTACTTTCTGACTCGTCTGAAGCGGTCCGGGAGTTACGGACTCCATAAAATTGACCGCTTTGTTGATGGAGAGTACCATCTGCTCATACTCCTTGTAGTAGCGGTTATTCTTCATAAAGTCGAGCTCCCACTGTTCCGGATGGTGAAGATCAGCAAAACCCTCTTCGGCCAGTGCACGTAAAAAATTGAGCGTCAGGGCAGCTTTGTTATAGGCAGTCACCATCCGTTGCGGATCCGGCCTGCGGGCTTCAGGTGTGGGTTCATAGCTGTTAATCAGGTCTCCCCGGTAGTTGAGAATTTCACGGCCTTCGACCACTTCAAATTCGCTTGATCGCGGTTTGGCATACTGTCCGGCAACTCTTCCGACACGCACAACCGGAATTCCGGTTTCGTGGATCAGTATAAAGCTCATCTGCAACATCACCTTGAGCTGATTGACGATCTTGGGTGCGTTACAGGCGTCAAATGTCTCTGCACAGTCTCCGCCCTGGAGTAAAATCGCATTGCCTTCAGCAACTTCGGCCAGCTTCTTTTTAAGAGCCAGTACTTCCCAGGATGTTGTCAGTGGCGGGAGCGTCCTGAGCTGATCATAAACCTGTTGCAGCTCATTATTGTCCGGATATGTCGGAAGCTGATTAACCTCACGATCATTCCAGGAGAGCGGGTGCCACTCATTTTTTTCAAATTTTCTTGAGACCCGTAATGGAGGCAGTTTGGTCGCCATGATACCGTAAACTTCGTGCGTTGTAAGAAAGTAAACGCACAATATATCAATCTTGTATCCGAAAGTCTTTCTCTTTTTCTGCCTGGAAATTGCTCGTCGGAGCAATTTGGCGGTGCGGCCGGTTCTTCTTCCCTATCAGCACTTTTTGTATCTTTATAGATTAATCCGGTTTCAACTTTGCAGATAATAAGGGTGAACAGGTGCAGCAACAGATCACCATACGCGGTGCACGCGAACACAATCTGAAAAATATCGACGTCGACATTCCGAGAGAGAAGCTTGTCGTGATTACGGGGCTCTCGGGCTCCGGGAAGTCTTCGTTGGCATTCGACACCATCTACGCCGAGGGTCAGCGTCGCTTTATGGAATCCCTCTCCGCCTATGCCCGTCAGTTTCTGGGAATGCTGGAGCGGCCTGATGTGGACTTTATCGACGGCCTCTCCCCTGTCATATCCATCGATCAGAAAACGACAAACCGAAATCCGCGATCTACCGTTGGTACGGTAACGGAGATCTATGACTTCCTGCGGCTGCTCTACGCGCGTATCGGTACCCCCTACTCCTGGAAAACGGGGAACCCGATGAAGAGACAAACTACAGACCAGGTGCTGAATACAATTCTGGATCTTCCGAAAGGAACCCGGGCTTACTGTCTTGCACCTGTCGTACGGGGCCGTAAAGGGCATTACCGGGAACTTTTTGAACAGATGAGTAAACAGGGATTTATCCGGGCGCGTGTTAACGGAGAGATGGTTGAACTGGAAGAGGGTTTGAAAGTAGACCGCTACAAAACACACAACATCGACGTTGTGGTCGACCGGTTTGTAATCAGCCCCAACAGCGAAAAGCGGATTTCCGAAAGTGTGCGACTCGCCCTGGAGATGGCCGACGGCAACTTGATACTGGCCATTCAGAAAGAGGAGGGGCATTTAGAAGACCGTGTTTTTTCGATGAACCTGTTCGACCCCGAAAGCGGGTTGGCCTACGAAGATCCGGCTCCAAACCTTTTCTCCTTCAACTCACCGTATGGGGCATGCAGAGAGTGCAACGGCCTCGGTTACATCTACGACGTCAGCCGGCAACTGGTCATTCCCAATCCGTCGCAGACGATCCGGGAAGGGGCGATCCGTTTTCTGGGTGAGCCGCGTGATATTTTTGCTTTCAAGCTGATCGAAACGGTTCTCGATTCCTTTAACCTCGACTTCGACACTCCGGTTGAAAAGTTCCCCGACGAGGCCCTGGACACTCTTTTCGAGGGAAGCGGCGAAAACAAATATGAGATCCATTACGATTTCAAGAACAGTAACGTCACCTACCGGCACGCCTTCAGCGGTCTCCGGACGATGATTCGTGAACAATATGAGGAGAGTAAATCTGCCAAACAGCGCGACAAAGCAAAAGCGTTTCTCTCCCGAATTCCATGTGATAGCTGTGGGGGTGGACGCCTGAACCGGGAAGCCCTCTCCTACAAGATCGACAACTTTACTATTCACGACCTGGTTACTCAGGATATTCACTCACTGCGAAACACGATCGGCAACCTGAAACTGGACGAACGGCAGCGCAAGATCGGCCAGCAGGTTCTCAAGGAGGTGATCGACCGGCTCGACTTTCTGCTCAACGTGGGTTTGGGCTACCTGACTCTCGACCGGGAAGCCCAGACCCTCAGTGGCGGGGAAGCGCAGCGAATCCGCCTGGCCACTCAGATCGGCACTCAGCTGGTCGGGGTGCTCTATATCCTCGACGAACCGAGTATCGGCCTGCATCAGAAAGATAATATCAAACTAATCCGTTCACTTCAGACTCTCCGGGACCTTGGAAATACGGTAATCGTCGTCGAGCACGACAGGGAGACGATCGAACAGGCCGATTATGTCATAGACCTGGGGCCGGGCGCCGGTCGACATGGCGGCAAGGTGGTCAGCAGGGGCCGGCCTGAAGAGCTGAAGGAAAACTCACTCACAGCCCGATTTATGCGGGACGAGGAGGTAATTCCGATGCCGGAAAAGCGCCGAAACGGCTCGGGGGATGCGATAACTATTCATGGAGCAAGAGGCCACAACCTCAAAGATGTAACGCTCAGGATTCCTCTTGGCCGTTTTATCTGCGTAACCGGAGTGAGCGGAAGCGGAAAAAGCTCCCTCATCAATCAAACACTCGAACCGATTCTCTCCAGCCATTTCTATAATGCAAAAAGTGTGCCCCTGCCCTACAATACTGTAGATGGAATCGATTCGGTCGACAAGGTTATCTCCATAGACCAGAGCCCAATCGGGAGAACGCCAAGATCCAACCCGGGAACCTACACCAAAGTGTTCGACCAGATACGAACCCTCTTCTCAGAGCTTCCGGAATCGAAAATTCGCGGTTACAGCCAGGGCAGATTTTCCTTCAACGTCAAGGGAGGCCGCTGTGAAACCTGCCGCGGAGATGGGACCCGAAAGATCGAAATGAATTTTCTGCCAGATGTTTATGTGGACTGTGAAGCGTGCAGCGGGCGGCGTTACAACCGTGAGACACTCGAGGTCCACTACCGGGAAAAGAATATCTCTGATGTGCTCAATATGACGGTCGACCAGGCCTACGAATTTTTCGATGCACACCCCTCAATCCGCCGCAAATTAAAAACACTCGTCGAGGTAGGCCTCGGATATTTGCGACTCGGCCAGCCGAGCACTACACTGAGCGGTGGAGAAGCTCAGAGAATCAAACTGGCCAGAGAATTGTCGAAAATCGGTACCGGTGATACGCTCTATATGCTGGACGAACCAACCACCGGCCTCCACTTTCAGGATGTGCGAATGCTCGTCGAAGTGATCCAGAAACTGGTCGAAAAGGGGAACACCGTCATCGTAATCGAACACAATCTCGACCTGATCAAGGCTGCCGACTGGGTCATCGATCTGGGGCCGGAAGGCGGGGGTGCCGGTGGTGAAATCGTGGCTGAAGGAACACCGGAATCTCTCGCCGAAGAAGCGGACGGCGGTTATACCGGAAAATTTCTGAAAACAGAGTTCGAACGGCTTCACAAAGTAGCTGAAAGGTGAAAGCTCAAAGCTGAAAGTGCGCTCCGCTCCTTTGTCCAGTGTGAGGCGCCTCACACTCCAAATGCTTCCCGGACAGGGCAAAGAAACGGAAT
>SLKI01000006.1 GCA_007134695.1 Balneolaceae bacterium | reverse complement strand
TCCATCTCTTCGATTTCAATCGACCAGTTCAGTATGATTTCGTCACTCCCCGCAGACTGGAAGTGTAATTCCCAGATCACTTCAGCAACGTCATACTGACGGTAGTCGGCCAGATATTCACCATCTGAACGCTGAAACCATGAATGAAATGCTCCTTCCGGAGGCGGAGGCGGTGAAACTCTGATCCTGTCTTCCGGCTGTTGATCCTGGCCAAACATAAGGTGGAGTTCCGTATCACCATTGCTTACCTGTAACTCGACCGAATAGATCGATTCGCCCTCACCCAGGTAGAGGAATTCACATGCGGCAGCTGCCCAACTGAGTGCTAAAAACATACTAATGATGGTTAAAAGTGGTCTCATCGGATTACCGTATTACTGTGATTTTATGAGTGTCATTAACGCTGCCGGCCTGCAAGTGTAAGATATATATACCCGAAGAGAGGCCGTTTGGATTGAGTTTTACCTGATAGATGTCAGGCGGATGGTTACCATTAACCAAGGTTGTGACTCGCCGGCCGATCGAGTCGTACACATGCAGCGTTACCGGGGCTTGTTCAGCCAGCCTGAATTCGATGGTTGTTTCCTGGCGGAATGGATTTGGGAAGTTGCCTCTCAGCTCCGTTTGAGTAATTGCATCTTCGATCGGGATCTGCATCAGCGTGATGCGATCATAATCTCGTTGAATCAGTTGTGGTTGTCCCGGAAGAAGGTCGATATATCTTGAATAGTCATCTGTTTCTGCCACAAGTCGATAGGCGACATCCGGATCTGCATGATCCGGGCTTAGCTCTGCGATTACCGGGTAATTCGAACTGGTCAACTCCAGGTTCGCTCCATGCTGGTCACTGATTTTAAACCCGGAAGAAGTTCGCACATCCAGTTCAGGATCAGGTGCTACAGGCGGGAGGCGATAACCGGCTCGGGTTTCTGTGTCGATCGCGGCAGAGGAGACCCAGAAGTTTTGACGAACTCCGTCTGGTGTTGAAAATGTAATCTGAGAAGTAGAAGCGGCATGATGGTCCTCTTCGTCAGTTAACTTTGAACTTTCAGACTCTGTTACGGGATCGGTCTTTAATTGCAACCGGATTGAACCCTCGTTGCGACTGAACACCCAGTATCCATTCCCAGGCTCTAATAGATCAACGGGTTGATAGGACACCCCGTCAAAACTGTAAACCGGAGTATCATCCAGAAGACCGTCCGGATCGTCAATCTGGCTGACCTGGAAGGAAGCGGCGGGTGCTCCTACAAGATTCCATCCGGGTTTCAGGCCAAGCTCCAGATCTACGAGGCCTTCGCCGCGCAGGTCAAGAGTTTCTCCTTCCGAACTTTTCGCCCAGTAGCCGTTTCCAGGTACAAGTTCCGACGTAAACTGATAGAGTCCACCAAATTGGTATGCTTCAGATGAAACCAATGGATAGTTGCCACCTTTTACAGGGATACTTACCAGATTCCAGACCTGGGAAACTGAAAGTTGCTGACTGTAAAAACTGACAAGATTAGAGAAAGCACTTTGAACATGATGAACTGAAAATTGGATAGCATAGAACGAAGTACCACTCATAGGATTGAGATCCCTGTATTGGCTTTCATCTCCATCAACACGATCCAGTAATTCAAGATCGAGGGCAGATCTGCCCCTGAATACCAGAATTTCATCGATTGCATCGAATGTCACTTCATCCCAGTTCAAAAGGATAGAGTCATTCTCGTCTGGCCCTGTCAAGACCAGGTTTGAGGGTTCAGGAAGTTGGACGGTTGTAAAACTTGAAGATTCGCTCCACTCACCTTCACCCTGGTCGTTGATCGCTCGAACCCGCCATTCATACGTTGTTTGGAATTGCAACATATCATCCGGTATAAAAAATGTATCGATGAGATCGGTCGATTCGACATCCGGTACTTCGAATGTACCATGTTCAGCAATCTGTATCTCATAGACCTCTGCACGTTGCGCCTCTTCCCAGATCAGTTCAGGCTGCAGATCGATCTCTTCGGAACCGTCAGCCGGGGAGGAGAGGACGACCTGTTCCGGAAAGCCGGGAATCGTTGTAAAGCTGAAAGATTCGCTCCATTCACCTGTGCCCTGTTCGTTAATTCCGCGGACTTGCCAGTGATAGGTGGTTTCGTGTTCAAGTTCCTCTGCGACAAGATGGTTTGCAGCCGACAACTCCATGATATTAATGACCGGGTCAACAAATTCCGAACCTTCAGACACCATCAGGTGGTAGTGTTCGGACCGGTTATCCTCTTGCCAGTGGAATTCGGGCAGAATGGAGATCTCTTCAGCATCATTTTCGGGGTTGAGGAGAACGATTTGTCCGGGTGGAAGAGGAGGCAGAGGATCTTGCGTGTTGTTCTGCAGGTAGGGATAGGATTGATTTTCGTCGATATTCCACACCCTCGAGAAATCATATTGATCAAACGTATCCTGGAGAACCATCTCATCCGTTGTCCGGCCTTCGCCACCGTCAGAGGTAGCCTGGCCGGAAGCGTTGAGATCCCAGTAGGAATTCTCGACCGATCCGCCTCCATCCGACAATCCGATCAGGCCACCCTGATTTTGACCATTACTTGTCACTTCTCCAACTGAATAGGACTGCATAACAACGGCTCCCTGGGCATGAATCCCGACCAGCCCACCTGCATCGTTACCACCGGACACATTTCCGGTTGCATACGAATCGGTGACCAGGGACCCATCTTCGGTATTCAAGCCCACCAGGCCGCCGGCTGCAGAACCGGTCGCTATTACTTCTCCGGATGCAAACGATTCCTGAACTTCTCCCTGTTGAGGCACCATTTCACCTTGTTGCTCAATAATTCGGGTTTCGTTGCGACCGATCAGTCCGCCGACATAATCGATACCTTCGATTCGACCAGTCGCCGAACTTTGCAGTACCGATCCGCGATTTCTTCCGACAAGCCCGCCAATTCTCCATGCGTTGCCAGTAACATTTCCACTGGCGTGTCCATCCTCGATCTCTCCGGAATTAATTCCAGCCAATCCGCCGATGTCGTGTAAATCTACATCTTCCAGTTCGTTGGCCGGTGCTTCAATCATGTCAGAACCCGATTGTGTTTCATAGTCGTCGAGATGTAATTGACTGATGTCGAATATTTCAGGATCGGTGCCGGAACCTCCACTCAGCTTTTCGTTCTGTTCGTTCAGTATGATCTCTTGACCACTCATAGCCAATTCACCAGGTGCCGGGCCGTTTCCTTCGAATTCCTCGGCTGTTACCTGTCCCGAAGCGGTTATTTCGGACAGAAAACCGCGGTTCAATCCAATCGCTCCCCCCGTGCTTGTCATTCCAGTCACATCTCCCTGTACTGTACCTCCTGTCACTTCTCCGGTCTCCCGATTCCAGGCAACCAGACCGGCCACCAAATGGGTGCCAGATACTGACATATCGGACGATACATTTGCTACACTTCCTGTGTTCTGAGCTACAATTCCAGCCATCTGTTGTCCGGCACCACGAATCGAGCCACTGGATTGGGCATTATCGATTGTTCCGACATTAAATCCGTTAATGCCACCAATGAATAGACTGTTTTCATCTCTTCCGTTGATATCTCCCTGGAAATTAACATCAATCAAATGCCCAGTTCCTTCATTCCATCCGATAATTCCTCCGGAGATATTTTCTAAAGTCATCTCTCCAGTGGCAGATACATTGGTTACCGAACCTCTATTACGTCCGATTACTGATCCGGCGATGGTCCCTCCTTGAATATTTACATCCTCTAAATGGATCGCTTCAACCTGCCCCTCTTCGCCGATATGACCGAAGAGTCCTATCTCCGCAGAACCGATGCGGTTTATGGTCAAATTCGATAATGTGTGTCCATCTCCGTTAAATGTACCGGTGAAAGGTTCTTGTGAGGTTCCGATCGGTTCCCAGCCGTCTCCACCGTTCCAGAATTGTCCGTCGGGATCGGAGGTATGAGGGCCAAAATCAAGGTCTTCGATTAGAATGTAATGGGCTTCGAGATCCAAACGGATTGCATCAACCCCATCTACTCCCGAGATCTGCCAGGGGTTTTCTTCGCTGCCGTCTCCGCCGGCAAAATCCTGACAGCCGATACCGTCATCGTTGATCGTCCAGTTAAAATCATCGATAATAGATTGACGCTCCTCCTCGGCATCACAGTACAGGAGCCCTTCGGCACCCAGTGTAACATTCTCTTGTAGTGACTGTCCTGACCAGCCGATGAGAGTGGAGTCATAATATTCTGTGGAAAGTCCGGAGTTGTCGAGCATGCCACGGTCAAACTGGTCTGTCATTTCAGTGACACTGCTAATATCCCAGCCACCAAGGTTCTGATCAAAAGACTCGGCATCATTGAACATTCCGCCCATATCTGTAACATTTCCGGTGTCCCAGCCACTTAAATCTTGATTAAATGAGTGAGCTCTCCAGAACATGTGACTCAAATTTTCAACATTTCCGGTATTCCAGCCGCTGATATCCTGGTTAAACGAGCTTGCATTTGAGAACATGCTGCTCATACTGGTTGCATTTCCTGTTTCCCAGCCGCTTATGTCTTGGTTGAAAGAAGTAGCTCCTTCGAACATAACCGAAAAGTCAGTAACGTTGCTCACATCCCAATTGCTGATATCATGATTAAATTCTGAGACAGATCGCAGCATAAAACTCATATCCGTAACATTGCCAGTATCCCATCCGCCAATATCCTGGTTAAAGGAAATAGCCTCCTGGAACATCCAGCTCATGTTTGTGACGCTACCTGTATCCCAACTCCCTATATCTTGATTAAAGTCACTGGCACTATGAAACATACTTCCCATATCAACAATATTGCTTGTGTTCCAATGACCAATTTCACCATTCATTGAACTGGCGCTCCGGAACATATGTGCCATCGAAGTGACATTAGAAAGATCCGGGGCATCATTAGCCGAGATATCGAGATTTGAAGCACCATAAAAAGCAGCAGCCATGGTTGACCATTCTATATCCCCCCATTGAGTCACCTCCAGGATTTTGTCCTTGTCTCCCTCATTGTTGAAATGAATTCGTGTAAAATTTCCACTGATGCTCACCTGGTAGGTGCCGGGCCCGGGGAAGGTGATGGTATGTTCGTTACTACCGGTTTCACTTCCACTGTTTCCCCCGTCCACCTCTTCCCAGCCTACTTCGCCTGCCTCGACCTCGACCCATTCGATCTCATAATCGGTTCCCTCTCCGGGGATGGTGATCTGATCGTTTTCGGAGTCGCCGGTGTTGTCTGATTGCCAGACGGTGATGAAATGTTCTAAATCACATCCCTCACCCTCATCAGTAATAGTCCAGCCTGCATTGATCAGAATTTGCCGTTCATTTTCAGCATCGCAATAGAAAAGTCCCTCGGCGCCAAATTCTACGCTTGTAGAATAAGTTAATTGAGACCACCCGATAAGTGTGGAATCGTAATTTTCTGTTGTCAGAGCAGTCTCATTTAACATACTTTCCAGAGTAAAGGCTCCCCCCGGTACATTGCTGACATCCCAGCTGTCCAGTCTTTGGTTGAAAGATGTAGCCCCGGAAAACATACTCGGCATCTGTTCCACATTGCTGACATCCCAATCGCTCAGATCCTGATTAAAAGAAACGGCACCTGCAAACACACTAGCCATGTTGGAAACTCCCTGGACATTCCACGAGCTGATATCCTGATTAAAAGATTCAGCACCGCTAAACATGAAATCCATCGTGATCACATTGTCGGTATTCCAGCCTCCGATATCCTGATCAAACAAATCAGTGTCCCGGAACATCGAGTGCATGCGGGTCAGATTGTCGGTATTCCACCCGCTAATGTCCTGATTGAATACAGCCGCCCCATGAAACATACCGGCCATGTTGGTCACATTGCCGGTATCCCAGTCGACAATGTTACCATCGAAGGAAGAGGCACCGAAAAACATCCTTCGCATGCCTTCAACGTTGCTTGTGTTCCACTGATTCAGATCCTGATTAAAGGACTCGGCTTCCCGAAACATTTCTGTCATATCGGTTACACTTTCAGTATTCCATCCATTGATATCCCCGTTAAAAGCCGATGCACGTTCGAACATGCTACTCATGTCCGTTACACTGACCGGGTTCCAGCTGCTGATATTGCCGTTAAAAGCTGTGGCACCTTCGAACATGCCGCTCATATCCACGACATTCTCTACGTTCCATTCGATGTCCAGATCGGGGTTGAACGCGGTCGCCTCAAAAAACATTTCGCTCATATCGGTCACATTGCCGGTATCCCACGATCCGATCTCTCCATTGAATGTTCCGTGACGGGAGAACATATTACTCATATCGGTGACGTTTTCGGTATTCCAATTGTTCAGGTCCTGGTTAAAGCTGCCCGGGTGCGCCTGATTGGTTTGAAACATCGAATTCATGTCTGTGACATTGCTGACGTTCCAGCCGTCGATATCCTGGTTGAACTCTCTGGCATTTCGGAACATGGAACTCATATCGGTTACATTGCTGACATCCCAATCGCTGATATCTCCGTTGAATGCCCAGGCTGAACTGAACATCGAGGACATATCCGTCACCTCAGATAAGTCCGGGACGTCAGTCGCCGTCATATCTAGATTCCGTGCTCCCCAAAAAGCACTTGCCATCGAGGTCCATTCGATATCCCCCCACTGTACTACATCCAGGATCTTGCGGGGATCTCCTCCAGCACCGAAATTAATTCGAGTAAAATCGCTGCTAATGCTGATGCGGTAAATACCTGCGGACTGAAATGTGACAGTGTGCTCATCTGTTGCCGTTTCGCTGCCACTATTGCCACCCTCCACTTCAACCCAATCTCCATCGATATTCTCAACTTCGACCCAGAGTATTTCGTAATTAGTCCCTTCGCCTGGAATGGTAATCTGATCGTTTTCGGAATCGCCGGGGTTGTCTGATTTCCAAACTGTTACGAAGTAACCAGGACAGTTTTGTCCATCGTTCTCAATGGTCCAGTTGAAATTATTTGCCAGCTCAAATAATACATTGCCTGCTTTACAAAATGCGATCCCTGCCGCTCCGACATTTACATTGTTGTCTACAGTTTGCTGGCCCCAACCGATTAACGTAGCGTCGAAATTTTCAATAGACATTCCCGAATCGTCAAAGATATTCGCCATTGACAGGCCGCCCCCATCTACACTGCTGATATCCCAGTCTCCCAGGTTTTGGTCGAATGAGGCAGCCTCTCGGAACATGGATGGCATCTCGGTGACGTTCCCGGTATTCCATCCACCGATATCCTGGTTGAAGGCTGCAGCATTCCAGAACATATGGTTCATGCGGGTCACATTGTCGGTGGTCCACCCGCTGATATCCTGGTCAAAGGTTTCGGCATTCCGGAACATGCCAAACATATCGGTGACACTGGCAGTATCCCAGTCACCAATATCCTGGTTAAAGGCTTCGGCGTCGAGAAACATCTGGGTCATGTCGGTCACGTTACTGACGTCCCAATCGCTGATATTTCCGTTAAAGGCACTTGCGCCACGAAACATATTTGCCATATCGGTGACATTGCTGACGATCCACGAATTGAGATCCTGATTGAACGAATCGGCATCGCGGAACATGGCAAACATATCGGTGACGCTGGAAACATCCCACCCGTCAATATCCTGATTGAAGGAGCTGGCACCCTGAAACATCCTTCTCATGGATGTGATGCTGGAGATGTCCCAGCCGCTGATGTCGCCATTCATGGATGAGGCGCCCCGAAGCATATCTGTCAGGCTGGTAACATTAGAAAGATCCGGTACGTCTTCTGCAGATATGTCAAGGTTAGAAGCACCAAAGAATGCCTCTTCCATAGTAGACCACTCAATGTCACCCCATTGAACCACATCCAGGATTTTTTCCGCGTCACCTGAGTTGTTGAAGTGAATTCTTGTAAAGTCTCCGCTTATGTTTACCTGGTAGGTGCCGGCTGATGGAAATGTAATGGTCTGTTCATCGGTACCGCTCAGTGCCCCGGAAAGCGGATCATTCACTTCCTGCCATTCTCCATTTACCTGTTCAACTTCTACCCACTGGATGATGTAGTCTGTGCCTGTACCGGGTATGGTGATCTGGTCAAAATTGGATGTTCCGGCGTTGTCGGTCTTCCAGATGGTGATAAAAGGGTCGTCTCCGGTGGAAAATACGACGGCTGTTTGCTGGACTATGGCTTCTGTAAGCACTTCAGCACTCAGAGTTGCCACACCGGGGTCATTAGCTGCTGTCAGGTCGGCTGTGTAAGTGGAACCGTCGGTGTCGATTACATTGTCAAGCGTGCCAAGATCGCTTTGAATTGATACATCAGAGTCCGCCTCTCCGGGATCGCCGGGACCGGCGCCAGGGTCAAAATCTTGCAAAAAAGGATAGCCATCGTTTGTGCCGGGATTGATTTCCCATATATCGTTGAAATCCCAGCCGGCATTTGTAAATGTGGCCTCTTGAGTCAATACATTGGTTGAATCACCTGTTCCACCTGCCGAGAAAGAGCGTCCGGAAGTTCTGATGTCCCAAAAAGAGTCCGAAACATCCTGGTTATCACCGGATGCGACAAGTCCGCCTCCGATGACTTCGTTACCGGCATTGTTTTTTAGTGTTACGGATATGAGGGACGTGGAGGCACCATCTGCCGGGATCTCGTCGGGGTCGGCCGTAATTTCGGTTTCGGACAGACTGGCACCGGTTGGAGTCGGATTGCCGATGGAATAGGAATCGTCAATAGAGCCGCCGTTAATTCCGGCCAATCCCCCCACTCGATCGACTCCGGTCACGTTACCTCGGGCATATGAGTTAGAAATAGTCCCTTGATTGTTGCCGATCAACCCGCCGGCGCCATTTCCTTCCCCGTCAACATCACCCGTTGCATAGCTCCAGGATACCGTTCCCATATTCAATCCGACCAGACCCCCGACCTGAGCTTCATTTCCGGTGACATTGCCTTCTGCACGCCCCCCGGTGATGTTTCCATCAACCATTCGTCCGACCAGGCCGCCTATATTCAGATCTCCTGTTACATTTACGTCGGCAAAACCATCGATAATACTGCCAGTATTGTCACTATCACCGACCAATCCGCCAACTTCATTATTCCCGTTGACTGTTCCCTCTGCCGAGCTGCCATGGATATCGCCTCCGAGGTTACTGCCGACAAGACCACCTGTGCTTGTGCTACCACTTACTGTGCCGTTGAACGATGAATCAGTGATATTACTATCGTTGAAGCCTGAAAGACCACCTGTACTGCCGGTGCCACTGACTGTGCCATAAACCGAAATGCTGGTGATAGTACCACCAAAGTTGCTTCCGACCAGCCCTCCGGTTCGACTTCCACCGGATATTTCGACATGCAACGAATCGATATTTATCAAAAAACTACCATCCCCCAAAGCTCCGAACAGGCCGACATGCTGTTCACCATCACGATCAATGTGCAGATCTGAAATCTTAAATTCAGCTCCATCCAATGACCCGGTGAAACGGTTGCCATCATCCCCAATCGGTTCCCATCCGTCTCCACCGTTCCAAAACTCTCCGCCGGACACCGAAGTTTCCGGACCTAAATCAATGTCACTGATTAAAATGTAATGGGCCTCAAGATCATTGCGGATTGCATCCAGAAGCTCAGCACTATCTATGTGATAAGGGTCTCCGGGTGACCCATCACCACCCGGAAATCCCTGAAAAGCATAGAGTGAACATGTGATGCCGGACATCAAGATGAGGCCAATAGTCAGTAATGACCGGAAAGCCAGCGGTTTAATAAAGTTCCCCATAATGTTCTCCCCGAAAGAAGATTAAGTCGAACGTCCAAAAAAGGCAGGGATCAATGAATAACAAAGGATGAATCAGGCTGTGTTACTTCTGCACAATACGATACCCCGAATCATTTATAAAAAAATTGCTAAACAATTCTTGAAATATTCAAAACCCCTCTGAATTGATTGAAATTAGAGTGCTACATCGATGCATTTGATCTAATTAAATACCCCTTTAGCGGTTATTTCTCTTTAATCTATAAATTCAAAACGAAAATACAATAGAATTCATCATTAGAAACTCTTAATATGGAATTGCGATTAAAATAAATTATTTCAATATGTTAGCCTGATTTGAGCTCCAATTTCTCTTCTGCGGTTACCTTCTATTCGATTCAGGCCACTGCTGATCTCATTACGATTCTCATAACGAGTAGAGGAAAGTTTAAGCCGAAACTGGATTCTGTCGTGCAATTTGTAGTTGACGAGGATATAGTGACGCTGGCCGCGGTCAAATAGCATGGTACTGGAAAACAGATAGAGCAGATCGTTTTCAAAGTGGTAAAGCCGGGTGTCAAACCCGTCCGTATCGAAAAGGGTCAATCGAATGTCGAATTGCAGATTTTCAGATACACGAATTCTTGCATCCTGAAAGAGGAGCATACCGGTGGATCCGGTTTCGAGTGGCTGTAATCCATTTAATCCTGAATCATTCAGCAACACACCGGCCGGCTCAAACCGCACCCAGTCGATCCGATAGCGCAAGCGCAGACGAGGGTCTGCCTGCCAGGAGAGATGCACCCTTGCAGACAATTTTTTCTCCGGGGAGAGGCGGCGAATCTCACGGCCATATCGGTCGGAGGCGGAGACCTCCGTCATACGTGTCTTCTGCCGGAGTACTCCATAGAGCTCAATTTCCGGCTGGGTCTCCGGCTCGAAATCCAGTCCGATCAGCCACTCATGGCCTTCTGTCGGCTGCCGGGTCTGAAATCGGGGTGCCGGGAACCTGAACTGATCGTAAAAACCCCTGACTCGAACAGACTCCCCGATCGGCTGGAGAAATCCCAGATAGAAGCCCTGTTCATTTCGCGGAAAACCGGACTGTTCGGCAAAACTGCCACCAAAGAGAGAATGAAACGATTTGCCATAACTGCGGAAGATCAAAGAAAATTCTGTACCCGGACGGCCGCGCCACTGCAAACCGCTGACCAAGCCCCGACCTTCTTTTGAAGTTATTCCAGATTCGCCAAAAAGATGGAAATTACCGAGTGAAAACCGATAGTCGCCGGCCGCAGCATAAAATTGATCCCCGTACGGGTTATTGATTTGCCACGGCTGGCTGCCGCGCTGTACCGGTCGATTGAACCGGTTGATGTAGCCGCTGACTCCAACGATACCCTGCGACAGCTCCAATTGCAGTCGTCCCCCGGTGGTAAACTCTCTGACGCCGCCTAACCGTTCCTGTTCTGAACGGGTCCGCTCAGCATAGAATCCGGTCGGTGTGCGAATCGAATCTCCTTCAACTCTTGATGCCGGCCGGCTTCGTCTCGAATAAAAGAGCGTAGTTGAAACTGTACCATCCGTGTTGATGGCAGCCCCGCGAAACGTATCGGCCGACCGTCCTGAGGTGTTGCCCCGAAGATGGTTCGGGTTTCCCGATGAGGAGGCGATCACTTCTCGTGATTTGCCAAACCCGCTTCTTCCAAATATCAGCCCCTGGCCGAACCGAAGGTTGTAATCTCCAACGACAAGCGTGTTGATGTTACCGATATTCCGAATAGCCAGGTGAAACGACGTATGAATACTTTCAACCGGATTTTTTAAAGGCTCACCAGGTCGTTTCATCTGGGTGAAACTGGCTGAGAGGTGGCTGCTTTGGTACCGGGCTCGACTGTAGAGATTTGCTGAACTTCCGAGATACCCGCTGGAAGTGTCAGGTATTTGATACCCATCCTGCTTCTCCAGAATATCCTGAAAACGAAAATAGAGCTCAGCTCGGCTGTTATATGTCCAGGTTCGCCGGTCGAACCAGATGTCGCGGCGTATAGGGCTGTGATCATCCGTTGTCAGATAGGGAAGTAAGCGGTTTCGAGTAATACGGCCGATTCCATCAACCTCCACAAGATCGGCAGCATGCCGGAACGGCCTTACATTCTGGCGGTATTCAACGATTGCATCCGCCATGGCATGTGTCATTCCAGGTACTTCCAGCAACTGCTCAGCCGATGCCCGGTTGATATTGATCGGGTTTGCTGCCAGTTCGAGAATCGTGTCGATAATCTGACTCGGATCATCCTCCTCCGGATCGATCTGTTCCAGGGCCGTTTCGATATCTTTTTCAATCTGGAGTTCTATCTGCTCACTTGTGGGCAAGGCAGATTGCCTGGCCTCAATTCGATCGAAAACAAGGAACAAAAGACACAGCATTATAACGGTGTGTCTACAAAGTGTATCAAATGGGCCGGCTAAGTCGGTTGCGAAGAACAGATGACGGAAGATGTTCGGGGGTTTGATGGAATGCATGGAGAAAACAGGATGTGATAAGTAATTCTCAGTACCAGATCGCAGATGAATAGTGCCAGAAAGCCAGTTACAGGCGAACCGTGAAGTCCACGGCCGGACTGATTCCCAGGAATTCGTGTCGCTGAATGGCCAGATTGAAGGAGTAACTCTCCGCCAGATACCCTAATCCGGCGCTCCAGATGTTGGGTCTTGCCGAGATACCGGCCCTGGCAAGAAGGGTATCCGACAAATTCAGCTCTGCACCTGACCGAAATGAAACGGGAAACCGGACATCTTTGACCAGATCGGCTGTCAGGTTGAACTCGTTTGAAGCATTGTAAAGCAACCCGACCGCCATCTCCATCGGCAGCTCCTCTTCGCCTCGCCCGTAGGTTGGCCGGTTAACATTGGTGATTCGGCTTCCGAGGAGTAGCTGCGGGATGATTTCGGCGGCCACGCCCGCATCAACTCCAACAGCCGACGCAGAGCCGTACCCGCCTCCCTGGGCGATATGGTGAAGACTGATGTTGACGCCGTAGTAGATTCTGCCGGCCGACCGGCTCAGACCGGTGCTCAACCGGGTTCTCTGAAAAAGTTCAAACCCGTACCGATGCGCACCTGCTGCCGCGGTCCCAACACGGGTCCGGAAGAGTGCGACGGCTGCCATATCCGTAATCTCTTCCAGCCCGGCAAACCGCATGGTATAAAATGAAACACCCGGAAGATCCGTTTTCAGAAGTGCAGGGTTGTGAAACAGCGACCATCCGCCGGATTGAGTCAATGCGGCAGTAGACCCGCCAAGGGAGAATGCCCGGGCCCCGAAGCTTCCCTGGGCTATCACCGAATTGTTAAGAAGTATCAGAATGATAACGGCAAAGCAAACACCCGTTAATTCTTTACAAGGCTTTTTGAAACCAGAATTTAATTTTCGAAGTTGACGCATCTCTTGACCCGATGAAACAAAATTTATCTGTGATATTACGAAGGCTTATTTCGCTTGTGAGTATGATACTTCTGGCTGCTGCCCCTTACATATTGCTCGGCCAGGAGCTGAACTGCACCGCGACGATCAATGACCGGCAAATCAGCGGAAGTGCCTACGATTATGTCTCCGAACTTGGCCGGGATATTGAACGCTACATGAATGAGAATCGCTGGACGAACGACCGGTTTGAACAGAATGAACGAATTCGCTGCCAGATCCAGGTGGTTCTCCGCGATGTGGACAGTTCACACAATTATGATGCGGATGTGATTCTCACGCTTCGCCGGCCGGTTTACAATACGTCACAGGAGTCGGTCACCGTCATTCTCCGAGACAGCAACTGGAGATTTCATTACCCGCGAAACCGGAGCCTGATCCACGACGAGCGGCAGTTTGATGATCTGACTACGTTTCTGGACTTTTATGCCTACATACTTCTCGGATTCGATTATGATACCTTTTCCGAACTTGGGGGAACATCCTATTTCAACAGAGCACTCGACTTGCTTGACCTGGCCCTGGTGACAGATGCAGAAGGATGGGATCGCGGTTTCGGGACCCAGCGCAACCGTTACTGGCTTGTTAACCTGCTCACCAGTTCAACTTATGAAGATCTTCGCCGAGCCATCTATCGATATCACCGGCTGGGGCTCGATCAGTTTACCATCGATCCGGAAACTGCGAGGCGCGAAGTTATAGAAGCGATAGAATTGGCCGGTGAAAACAAACAGAGGACCAGCCGTACTTTTCTCTTTGATCTTTTCTTCGATACCAAATACACAGAGCTGGTTTCTATGTTTCGGGATGCTCCATCCGAAGTCCGGCTGGATGCCTATAATCTGTTTCGCCGGGTAGATCCGGGACATTCGGGAGAGTATGAAAGACTTCGAAATTGAGGCTTTCTGAAATTTTTTGAGATTTGTTTGTAAGGAATAGCTACCCCGGTGATCATACAGGGTGAAGAGGGGTTACAATTTTTTAAATTCAAACACTTGAGAGAGTGCAATTCTTTAAATTTATAAACTTTTACGGATTGGAACGGTACGTTTGCCGCCCAAAAGCCTGGCATCAAATTTCGCTGATTCAGATAGAGAGTGGCCAGACAGGAGCAGTTCGGTTTCTTTTTGGCATTGTTGGTTTGGGCTGGTGCTTTCTGTTTTTGTGGAATCCCGGATGGTGGGCGCTCATCGGGGCAGGGAATCCATATTTGGCGGATCACTTTTCTGATGGTGATCGAAAAACATTCAATCCACTTCCGGGTCGGGCCGGTGATCCGGCAGCCGTTGAGATACAGGGAGAACTCATTCCGGATGAGGTCGTTCCAAATGAAGAGGTCAGGCTGGTCCTGACGCTGCATGAGCCGGCCGATCTTTACTATATGGAGTTGGAAATCGACTATGATCCGGACCGACTTGATTTTGTCGATGTCAATACGACCGGGATCACCGGAGACGGTTTAAAAATGGGTGGGTTGATCTCAGCAGGACGTGTCGGTGTTTCTGTGTCCAGGACCGACGGTGAAGAGAATATCCGTACGGGGCCATTTCTTGAAGTGATCTTTCGGGCTTCGTCGACGGCCGCATTGGGGGTTGGAGAGATTGACTACCACAATATGAACCTGATCAACTCAGCCGGAGATTCTATCGAGGTCACGCTGCCCGATCCGATTGAGTTTGAAGTCCTTGAAGGACTCGGGGCTGTTGAGCTGTTGCTTCCTGCCGATACACTGATCTCCGAGGGTGAACTACTCGATGTTAAAGGGCGGGTATTTGCCAGTGGTATCACTGAAGATCAAGGTGAGGAGGAGCGGCTGGATACCTGGGTCGGGATGAGTGATGATCCGGGCGATCCGGAATTATGGGAGGAGGAGTCATGGACTCCGATGGAATTTGCCGCAGAAGAGGATGCCTGGTACCACTTTCAGGGGCAGGCTGGAAGTATGCTTGGTGCCGGAACCTGGTATGTGGCTATGAGGAGCCGGCTTGATGAAGGCGGGTACCTTTATGGCGGCCTGGGAGGTAACTGGAGTGCAAGCGAACACCCGTCTGCCATTCTGGAAGTAGAACCACCGCCTGCATTCCGGCACGAAATCGTTCGGTGGGATTTTTCACACGAGAGACTGACTCCGGACCGTTCTCTGCCGGCAAATGATACGACGGCTCTTGAGTTGGTCGGTGCACAGTTCAGCGGGGACCCGATCGACCTTCATACGCATGCAGGAATCCATTATCTGAACACTCGAAGCTGGCACCATGAAGCGGACATTGACGACAAATATCTGGTGATCGAGGTCAATACTCATGGATTGACAGATCTGAAGCTGAGTTCAAGTCACAGAGGGTCAAATACAGCACCGGCACGTTTCGATATTGAGATGAGCAAAGATGGCTCAAACTGGAGCCTGTTACCGGGCGGGGAGGTCGACATGAGAGACCGGGAGCCCTGGCATGCAGAATCTCTGCAGGTCCCGCAAGAGTTTGAAGAATCGGGACAATTTCTGATTCGCTGGCGACGGGTGGGAGATGCAAGAGTTGACGGGAGCGAAGGAATAGGCAGTAGCGGCGTTCATCGAATCGGAAACATCCGGCTGACCGGCCAGAACCCGGATCCGGTCCGTGTTGAAGTCTTTCCCGGGGATGCACTGAATAGCGGCGAGGTCAATACCCAGGATCTATTGGCGATCGCCGAGCATTGGCAGCGTTACGGCCCGACCCCATTTTACAACACCTTGAATTTTGTGCCGCGGGAGGTCGAACAGTGGATACCGGATGGGGCAACATTCGCCGATACCAATGGTGATGGAGTTGTGGATCATCGTGATCTGATGCCAATCGGCATGAATTTCGGTATGAACCATCCCGGTAAAGAGCCCCCGGCCCGGCAGGAACCAGTAGCAACCCTGGAGCTGCCTGCACTCGCTAATGGAGAAGAGGTCGAACTGAAAATCAGATCCGCGTTGCCGATCGAAGCTGCAGGTATCTCATTTCGGCTGCGGCTTGAGGGAATCCACCATTCAAAATGGGAAGTTTCCCGGTTCAAACGGCCCGAATGGATCGATGTGCCAGAAGATTCCGATCGACTCCTCGAGATGCAAATACGTCATGAAAATTTGTTTGAAACGGCTCATACCGTTGCGGGACGAATCGAGCTGTTTGAAATTCAGGATATGATAGTTATACGTCTCAGGGCGGTTGAAGAGTGGAGCCTGCCTCCGAAAGCGGAGCTTGAATGGGTGGCCATCCGCGGTGATGGCGGCACTATTGTAGAGCTCGAAGAGGTATATCTGGCTCTGACCGGAGAAGAGGAGGACGGAGATGATCAAGATCCGGATGATAAAGAGCTTGCCACACATCTTGAGCAGAACTATCCCAACCCATTTCATAGCGATACGGTTATTGAGTTTCATAATTCTCATCCACAGCCGGTACTGCTCGAGATTTATGACCTGTCCGGACGGAGTGTCAAGACACTGGTAGACGGGTGGCTCGATCAAGGTCAGCATTCGATCAGATTTGTCCCGGGGGCACTGGCAAGTGGGATATATCTCTACCGGCTGGTGACTGAAGAGTCCACATCAACTCGCAAAATGGTTTTTCTGCGATAAACTGAAACTTGAAGAGATTTTAGAAACATGTAAATACAGACACACAGTTACCTTATCTGGTTCTATTTATCAAGAGAGACGACTTGCTTGAGCCTGGCTTGATTTTTCCAATTGGCATCCGGTTTGAGCTGATTTGTGATGCAGACTCCAATACTCCAACTCACATCTCTGATTCTCTCCATAGCATTCATTAGTGGGTGTGTTCTTGTGAAAGGGGGCACACCCTTCTTTTTTTGCTTCGAAATTTTGATGTGAGCTGCGTTAAAGCTGCTGCCGGCTTGGTCACATACAGATTTGGTATGCTCCCTGCACCGTCATTCGCTTCGCCTTGCTCACATCAAAATTTCTTTGCAAAACTTTTTACCGGTGAGAAGCGGCTGGATAACCGCTGCCGGCCGATCAATTCAAAACCACACTTTTTAATTCTTGTTTTAACTGGGATTTTCCTTCTTTATATTTGTTATTTGCAGCGATATACTATCCGTTTACGATAAAAACGGTTTCTAATCATCTATTAAGTGGCAGATAACGAATCGAACATCCCTGGGCCGGAAGGAGAATCCAGTCCGGAAAAGCACAGAGATCCTCAAAAGGAGACCTCCATAGAAGAATACCGTCTTGTTCCTGTTGAGGAGGCGCGATACTATGACGAGGATGAAAAAATCATCGATTTTGTCGGTGTGGCGACCGATATCTGGGACCATCGGAAAGCGGTTTTGAAAATATTTCTCGCCTTTATACTACTTGGTACGCTTTTATTCACTTTCAAGGAGCGTACTTACTATTCAGAAACTTCGCTCATGCCGGAGACAAGGACGGGTACACAATTGACCCGTTTGTTGCAGCAATACCAGGGTTTACTGGGCCTGCAGCCGCAAACACAGCAGAGGGATGAGCTCAGCGTAAATCTCTACCCGGAAATTGTAGAGAGTTTACCGTTTCTCGTCGAACTGGTACAGCAGGAGATCTACTTTGAAGAATATGATCGCACGATCACGATCTATGACTATTTCAATGAGGTTCGTGAGCAGACGATGATGCAAAAAGCTGGTGCTTTTCTCTGGGATATGACTTTTGGTTTGCCGCGAACCATAGCCGGCCTGTTCCGGAGCTCATCTGAGAGTGGAGAATTTTCGGATAATTTCAACTTTGAACAGTTTCTGGATCTGGAAACACCACAAAAAATCACCCCTCGACTTCGTAAAGCGATGGAGGGAATTTCGAACTGGACGACGGTCCGAATTGAACCCCAGACCGGTTTTATCCAGATTGGAGTTTCGATGCCGGAAGCCAGGGCTTCAGCTGAAGCTGTTAACGTGGTAAAAGAGCAGCTTACCCGATATGTCACCGAGTATCGAATTGAGAAAGCGGTACAAGATCTGGAATATATCCAGGGTCAGTTTGAAACAGCGGAAGAGCAATATCAACAGGCTCAGGAAGAGTTGGCCGAGTTTATGGATCGAAACATCAATCTAAGCACAGCGAGATCCCAGATGATGGAGCAGCGTCTGCAGTCTCGATATAACCACACATATGATGTATATAATTCACTTGCCATGCGACTTGAGGAAGCGCGCATCAAGGTCCAGGAGGAGACGCCGGTATTCCGTATTTATGAGCCTGTGACCATCTCCAGCCGGCCCTCTGAACCCAATGCAAAACGGATCTTTTTCGGATCGGCCTTTTTGGGGCTCTTTTTCGGCATCGGCTCGATCTATTTTAGAAGGGGGTATTATCGATTCAGGGATGAATTCCGAAACCGTCGGGCTCTCTAAACATTTTGATCTTTCAACATATCGTTGAAGATATTTGAAAATATATCGTACTACCTGGGAGTTTACCGTCGGTTTATCGGCAGAAGGCTCTATATAGTATTTGTATTGACAGCAGTCGCTGCCATGACCGAAGCGTTTGGAATCACCCTCTTGCTGCCGTTGATTGAGGCTGCGGATGCAGGAGATGGCGGAATTGAAGAGGGAACAGCAACAGTTCGGGTTTTGTACGCCGTATTGGGGACTTTTGGCATTGCCGATTCAGTCGTCGGCATACTGATCTTTATCGGTGTGGTTTTTATCGGAAAAGGCTTGCTCAAATTTGCCGAAGGTGCCTACAACAGCTATCTGCGGGCTGCACTGATGGAAGAGATCAAGGGGAAAATGTTTAATACCTACCGGGAGATGGACTACAGCTACTACTCGAGCCATAATACCGGACACTTCATCAACATCATCAACGGGCAGATCTACAACTTTATCCGCTCTTTTGAGACCTTTACCCGGTTTTTGTCGACGATCATCATGACACTTTTGTACCTCGCCTTTGCTTTTCTGCTGACCTGGAATTTTGCCCTGATGGCGCTGGCGGCCGGGATCGTCTTGTTATTCCTGTTTCGATATCTGAACCGTTATGTACAGGTTCTCTCCCGCAAGTCGGCTTCGGAAACCAGTACCCTGAATAAATTTCTGGTACAAACACTCCAGTCGTTTAAATACCTGACATCCACAAATCAGATGCGGCATTTGCGCGGCGGTGTGATGGGGAGTATCCGGAAGCTTGCCGGTTATATGTTTCGTCAGGGCATGGCCAGTTCGTTCACCCAGTCTATTCGGGAGCCGGTCTCAGTCATCTTCCTGTTGTTGGTGATCATCATCCAGGTTGCCGTATTCGATTCACCCATTGCACCGATCTTTGTAGCCCTGGTGCTGTTTCACCGAGCGATGCAGCATACAATCGGTATTCAGGAAGATTGGCAAAAGACGATGGAGAAGATCGGATCGCTGGAGATGGTCGTTGAAGAGTTCGACAAGGCGGGCAGGAACAAAGAGAAATCCGGGTCCAGGGAAATTGCTCCATTAAGCAAGGGAATTCGCCTGGAAAATGTCCATTTCCGTTATGATGATAAGAGTGGAGATGTATTAAAAGGAATTGATCTGGAGATCCCGGTTAATAAAACGATCGCTTTTGTTGGAGAGTCCGGTGCAGGGAAATCTACACTTATCGATCTGATGACCCTTTTGTTGCGGCCGTACCAAGGGAAGGTGAGGATCGACGGAATTGCGGGTGATGAGATCGAGCTGCGCTCCTGGCGATCACAAATCGGGTATGTGTCGCAGGAGACGGTGGTATTTGATGATACGATCGCTAACAATATCACCCTCTGGAAAGGAGATTACCAGCGGGATGAGAGGGTGCGGCAGAATGTGCAGCAAGCTGCAGCGGCTGCCTATGCCAATAAATTTATAGAAAAGCTTCCTGACGGCTACCAAACGGTGGTTGGTGACCGTGGGATTCGTTTGTCAGGAGGCCAGTGTCAGCGCCTGTTCATAGCGCGAGAACTTTACAAAAAACCCAACCTGCTGATTCTGGATGAAGCAACCAGTGCCCTGGACACAGAGTCGGAAAGTTATATACAGCGCAGCATCGAGGCGTTAAAAGGGTCGATGACCGTTGTTATCATCGCACACCGTCTGTCGACTATAAAAAATGCCGATTACATCTACCTGCTTGACGAAGGTCGTGTGATCGAAAGCGGTACGTACGAATCCCTGACGCTGGATGGCCAGACACAGTTCAGCAAAATGATTGAGATGCAAAGTCTTTGAGAATGAGCCGGGGACTTTCAATCGAATTTTCAATTGAAATTTTGAACTTCGAATAATCAGGCGGTTGGCTAGAAATAAAAATGAATCTATTTGATTCTCTTTTAGACAATTTCAAAAAATATTCAGACAATGAACTTGATGTTCATTCAAATTAGAGTTTACTTCCAGCTAGCATTAGGCAGGATTGATTGAAATTCCCTTTTTCTGAGTACGAATTCAGGGGAAACAAGATAGATCAATTGATTAAGCTGTGTTAGTGGCACAGGTTGAAATAGCATGCTTCGAATAGTTATTATATCTCACCAATCGCGACTCGAGGGAGCAGAACGGTCGCTTTTAGAGCTTATCGAAGATTTGACAAGTGAAGAAGTCTGGGTCGGCGTGATCTCCTGCAAGAAAGAGGGGCCTTTAATGCACCGGCTCGACCAGATGAAGGTTCCCTGGTGTGTGGTTCCCGCCCCCTGGTGGACTCGAAGTGTCGATCGGCCATATTACCCCGCTGCACCTATTTTAAAAGAGATCTGTCAATCCGGTAGAGCGGTAGAGAAAATACTTAAAGAATGGGACGCAGATCTTGTTTACAGCAATACATCGGTGACAGGAATCGGAGCGGTCGGGGCGATGCTGGCCGACCTTCCTCATATCTGGCATATTCGCGAAGCGCCTTCACAACCGGATGATTTTCATTTTCTGATCCCTCATAACAAATTTGAGGCCTTGATCGACCAGATGTCGAATCGGGTCATTTTTAACTCCGGATGGATTCAAAAGCAGTGGACGAACCGGCATCTTCCCAGGCAGAAAACCGAGGTGATCTACAACAGAGTTCGTCTTCCGCTCCGCCTGGATGACAATTCACGAAAAGAAAGCTTGCCTGCAGTTCAACCGGGAACCGAAAGTCGGTCCGGCAGCAGGGTGGACGTCATCATCCCGATGCACAACGATCCGTTTATCCTTCGCTGCCTGGAGAGTCTGATCGAAAACCGATCGGAGTTGTTGCACCGGGTTTATATTCTGGATGATATGACCGAAGACCAGCAGCTGATCGAACAGGTACAGAAGTTGGTCGATGAACATGAGAGCCTGCTGGAATATCGGCGAAACCCGCAGCATCTGGGGTTTGTCGGCACTTGTAACCTGGGGATGGAGATCTCGGATCACGATGTCGTACTGTTGAACAGTGACACACTGGTGACTGAAGGTTGGCTTGAAAAGTTAAAAATATGTGCCGACGCGGACGAAAAGATCGCAACGGTCACCCCGATGTCCAATAATGCATCGCTGGTTTCGCTTCCCAAACTCTATACCGACAACCCGGATGGTGACCCGGAAAAGACGGCCCGATGGATCGAACGGATCGCCCCGACAGACTTTTTTGATATACCGACATCACATGGATTTTGCGTTTACATTAAACGAGATACGATCCGCAATGTAGGGGTGTTCGACCACAAGGCATTCGGGCTCGGGTATGGCGAAGAGAATGATCTGTCGATGCGGGTACGAAAAGCAGGGATGCGAAATGTTGCCGCACTGCGTGCCTACGTTTACCATAAAGGGGCTCAATCGTTTGGAAAAGAGAATAAAAAGAAGATGGGGGAGGAGAACTA